>DJUJ01000190.1:0-351 GCA_002438345.1 Paenibacillus sp. UBA6285 | reverse complement strand
ATATCCAAGGCTACTTCGACAATATTAATCAAGAGAAGCTAATGAAATTGGTACAGATGCGTATCAATGACAAGCGGATATTGAAGTTAATACGGAAGTGGCTAGGGGCGGGAGTCATGGAAGAAGGAAACGTAAGACGATCCGATTTAGGGACACCGCAAGGAGGAGTGATTTCACCGCTCCTGGCGAATATCTATCTAAATTACTTCGACGAACTCTTTGAGAAACACGGAAAAGGAGTAAGTGAACTCACAAGGTATGCAGACGACTTTGTAGTGGTTTGCAAAACGAAAAAGGACGCCGAGCATGCGTATAAGCTTATACGTACGATTATGGAACGTCTGGAGTTGA
>DJUJ01000008.1 GCA_002438345.1 Paenibacillus sp. UBA6285 | reverse complement strand
CTATTCGGAAGAAGAAACGTATCTTGTAATGTATCCTACAATTCTTAGAGCCTAATGTTACGATGAGTTGAATAATCACTTGTCTGATATACTTCCTGAAAAAGGTTCTACTATTCTTGGAACCATGAGAAATAACCCCATGCATAATGCATGAGGCCTGCCGGTACTTCATCCTTGTATTATCCTATTTGATCACGTTCAACACCTCTAAATTCGACACAAGGTACACACAATTCCACTCTAGTTCCACTACCTTCTTCAACCCGTGAGATACTTACCCCATACTGTTCACCATATATCATATGCAATCGATCATTAATATTTTGCAGGCCTATGGAATTTAACCCCTGTCTAGATGCTGAATCCTGACACATATTAAATTGGGTCAAAGCCTCATCACTTATGCCTACCCCATTATCGAGTATCTCAATAAGAATACAATCTTCATTCTTTCTCCCGAAAATAAAAATATCTCCTCCATTTTTTTGGTTGCTTATTCCATGAATAATCGAATTCTCTATAATGGGTTGTAAAATAAGCTTTGGAATCTCATTCGTATATATAACTTCTTCAATATCATAGTGTACCCTTAATCTATTGCCATATCGCATTTGCTGAAGTTCAATATATTTTTTTGATATATTGATTTCTTCTTGGATTGTAATAAAATCTTGACCCTTCCCCATACTATTCTCCAGCAGAATGCCCAGTGCAACAATCATTTCAGCTACGTAAGTAGATTTGTTAATGATGGCTAAACATTTAATTGAATTTAATGTATTGAATAAGAAATGGGGATTAATTTGTGCTCTCAACATGTTAAGCTCAGCACTTTTATTGGCAATAATAAGATCGGATTGTTTCTTCTCATAGCTTATTTTTTCTTGTACAAGATGATTTAATTGGTGAGCCATATCATTAAAATGTTTACCTAATATGCCGATCTCGTCATTCCCTTTGATATCTACTTTTGTTTCGAAGTTGCCCGCTTTTAAAATCTGCATCGATTTCATCAATTTTCGGATGGGGATCGATATATTTAAGGAGATGATCGCCGAAATTATAGTAGCGAATACAATGGCCACCAAAATAGCTATAATTATGACGATTAAAAAATAATTAATTTCTTTCATAAAAGTCCCATAAGGAATAGCAGTAACCGTCTTCCAGCCCGAACTTGGTAATTGATTATAAAAAAACATTAGTTTTTGCCCTTGATGGTCATATATAAAATTACCTGTTTTAGATTCGGACATCTCATCCATAAGATCCATTTCCATNNTTCGCTGTATCATTTTCCGAAGATAATATCACTTTTCCTTTATCATCAACGATATACGTAGTACTGCCAGGTAACCCATTGTCTCCCTTTAAAATGTCTATAATATATTTTTGAGGTATACCAATGATGACTTGACCTATATTCGTTAGTGTTGAATCTATGATTACACTGATGATTGAAACCAACTTTTTATCCTGACTATATACATCAACATTAGGCAAATCAGGGATCCAAAGTTGAGCAGCATTATTACTGGATAAATACTGAGTATACTTGAGAATGTCTGGATTGTTATGAGTCCTTCCGTCCGTTTCCCAATTTGTAAATGCATATCCATTGTTCCCGATAATCGTAATATACGTTGGCTGACCACCTAAAAAATCACCTGTTAGATCCAGCAGATTATTAATTTGCATATGATTCTCATAAGTTAATTCCTCTTCTAACACACGATTTATCACATTGTGCGCACCGTAATATCGTGCCAATTCCTTCATTCTGTTTAATTGATCTTCAATATGATTTGTCGTTTGCTCCAACGTTCCATTAATTGAATTCGTAATCTTTCTCATTAGAATATCTCTCTCCAGAAAATAAAAAGAACTTCCTATAAAGATAATAAATATAATGAATCCTGACATGATTAATAGGAACACCTTGTTAAAAAAGTACTTTCTTTTGTTCATCCTGATCCATCCTCTAACTCAAGCTGATAGAAAAAAGCCTCATACGCAAATTATTGTTTCACAATGATTTGCAAGAGGCGCAAAAGCTAAGGAAATTATATCATCTTTATCTGTGCTGGACAGTCTTTTGTAAAATGAACATGATAGATTTTATTATCTATTTCTATCTCGTATTTGCCATAAAAGCCACGAAAATCGTATACTCCCTCAGGATTAGCTTGCACTTGTACATTTGTACTCCATTCCTGGTGAATAAGTTCTTGCAGTTTATAATAGGCAGGCTTAGGTGTGAAGTCACTGCGGACAAGCCCTCCTTCTACTTCATTCCAAGTGTAATTATCAAGTAAATCCCAATAGGAGCATTCATGCATGGCAGGATGGGCGAAAATTGTTTTGTACATGCTCACAAGAAAATCAGCTTGTGTTACTTCGCTAAAATCTACATTACAATCACTAGCACCGATCTGAGTAATTCCTATCTGTTCAATAATAGTCGGATCAATCTCATATGAGCGATTGATAGGTGCTGAAACGGCTCCAATTTCAGTGAATTTCAATTGTTTGCCATACCGCTCAACTAAATGATCAAAATACTGCCATAGCTCCATATAAAATTCTATATAATCAGGATTAAATAATTCAAAATATCCTCGAATACCAAGATAGTCAACATGAGCCCCGTATAACTCTGCATTGCTTATCCCCTTCTCATAGAAATCCGGATGAATCGTATATCCACCATTATTAACAAGTTGCGAATGAGGAGCCTCTTCCTTTACCCAGCGGTAGACCATCCCTTCATTAATCTGAAGGTTGCCGACAGTCTGCAAAGGTTCATATGCTTCATTGACAGGATGCCAGTAATGAACGCGATCCTTATACCTGCGAACCGTATAACGAACATGCTTTTCAAGTTCTTCAACAATATGTTCAGGATCAAAATCAGGAACCCAGTCAGGAGATACGTCCCTTCTAGGGTATAACAGCGCGTGACCCGTAATGTGATGATCAAGCTTTTCCGCCCTTTGAAGCATAGCTTCCATCGGACCATATCCATTTACTTCTTGATCAAATGTCCATTTGCCAAGTTCAGGCTCGAGTACACGCCATCCCCACCAGAGTGAGGTTCCATTAAATAAATCCCCAATCAATTTCCAATATTTATCAGAATCTTCACCTGTTTTACACGCCAGCTCGTTTGTCATGCTGATATGGCCGTTGGGACACACACCAAATACAAATTCATGTTTGATCAGCTTGGCTGTTATCTCCTTTGGCGTAATTAGGTTACCATGTTTATCCAATAATTTAATTGGAAATCTCCTTTACGATTCTGTTCTATTTGCTCTTCCAGAAAATCATAAAATGAATCTTTGTGACTCAACTTATTCATTCTCAGACAGCTCCTTCATCGTAATCATTTATTATTTATATTTTAACAAGTTCTTTTTCTGGAAAGAAGAAACGTATCTTGTTATGTATTGCACAATTCTTGGAACATCGACAAATATCCCAATGTATCATTCATGAGGTCTGCCTAAAACAAGAGACAGACAGCTCCCCTTGGAGGGCAATGAAAACGTATGCTTTAAGAATCT
>DJUJ01000188.1 GCA_002438345.1 Paenibacillus sp. UBA6285 | reverse complement strand
CTGTTGAGTAATCGACAGTGGTTTTTTTGTTGTGTTTATTTACTTAACGAGTTGTTGTGATTAAAATTTTGTTTGACAGACTACAGTGATTAATCCATAATACAATTCATACTAAACATATGAGAATTATAGGGGGAGCGGATTATGTCATATTTTAATGTTTCTATTAGGAAACCGATTCTGTTGGGGGCGATAGCAGTTTTGCTATTGATGTTAATTGCAGGATGCTCGGGATCTAATAATAAGGCTGATTCCAATAAGGAAGCAGTGGAAAGCGCGAGTCCAGCAACTCAGAGTCCTCAAACCGCAGAGCCTGCATCAGGAGGTACTTTCGTCTATGGACGGCCTGCTTCTGTAACCTCACTGGATTTGCATAATCAGATTACGTCCAACAATGCTTTTGCTATCGACAAAGTATTTGAATCATTAGTTGCTTTTGACAGCAAGGGCGAAATTGTAGATTGGCTTGCCAAGTCACATAGTATCAGTGAAGATGGCTTGACGTATACATTTGAACTCCGCGATGGTTTGAAGTTTTCAAATGGTACGGATGTAACTGCAGAGGATGCCGTATTCTCCCTTGAGCGGCACTTGAAGGTTGGCGGCCCGCTGGAAATATCCGCAAAGGTCGACACAATCAAAGCGCAGGATAACAAAACGCTTGTTATTATGCTTAAAGAGCCTTATACACCATTTATCTCAGAGCTGTCCAATTTCTCAAATGGCATTCTTCCTAATAATTTTGCTGGAGTCTCCGAAGAAGAATTCTTCAAGAAACCAATCGGAACGGGACCTTTTGTTGTTGAAACATGGGACACTGCGGGTGATCTCACCTTCACCAAGAATAAATTCTACTGGCAAGAAGGCAAACCATATATTGATAAGCTAGTTTATAAGCTGATTGAAGACGACAGTCAAGCGATCAACCAGTTGAAGGCTGGAGAAGTTAATGCTATTGAATCTTTGGCACTGCAAAATGCCAATGAGATCAAAGATGGAGCTGACACTAAAGTAGTTACTAACGGCAGTTGGGTGACAGAGCAATTGTTCTTTAATACGTTGGATGAACATTTTTCTGATGTGCATGTCCGTCGCGCTCTGGCTCAGGCGCTTGATCGTGAGGGCTTGACCAAGGCGCTAACCTTTGGTTATGCACAAACAGCAAACTCATTGCTGCCAACAACGATTCCTTATAACGCATNNGATACAATCAAGGCACTGAACTTCAATATCGAAGCAGCCAAGGAGGAGCTCGCGAAATCTGCCTTCCCTGATGGTTTCACTACCAAATTACTTGTAGCATCCGGTAATAGCACAAGAGCTCAAGAGGCACAAATTATTCAGGCAGCGGGTCAAACGATCGGGATTAAGATTGAGATTGAGTCGATTGAACTTGCCACTTTCCGTGAACGTTTCTTTGCATATGATTTTGCGGCAATGTTGAACAGCGGTCAAGCTGATTCGCCAGAAGCGAACTCGATTATTGCTTTCCAAACTGATCCGAAAGGCTTCAGCAAATCGTATTGGACGCATTATACGAATGATGAAGTAACGAAGCTTCTATATGAGGGACAAAAAACAGAGGATGGTGATGCTCGGGCGGAAATCTATTCTAAGCTACTGCAGACACTTGCTGATGAAGTGCCTTACATTCCACTTTATTATCCGGAGGTTTTGAAAGGTATCCGTTCTTCAGTCGATGGCCTCGTTGTTCTACCTAACGGTAGCGCACGTTTCGAAGATGTCCGCATTAGCCAATGATGAATCTTAAGCAGGTGTTAAATCAACCTAGAGGAAGCAAAAATTCATATAACTGGCTTGTGATATCACTTATAAAAGCGTTGGCAGTGATTATCTGCGTAATGATAGCAGTCTTTTTCATCATCCGAATTGTGCCGGGAGATCCAGCTAAAATGATCCTGGGAGAATACAGTACCCCTGAGGCGCTCAAAAGTATGCATCATACTCTTGGGCTGGACCTCCCTTTATGGGAACAATTCATGCGATTTGTGAAGACGCTGTTTACTCAAGGAGATACTGGAAACTCCATTATTATGGGGACATCAACAAGAGAGTTGATTACGCAGCGGGCCCCTGTTACTTTGTTGCTCATAGTGATGGCCTGTGTGTTGGCGATTTTCGTATCACTTCTTCTTGCTACAGTAGCAGCTACGCATAAGGATAAACTGCTGGATCATTTAATACGTATTTTTCCTACAATAACTTTGGGTATGCCAATCTTCTGGGTTGGCTTACTTTTAATTTTGCTCTTTAGTGTTCGTGCTGGCTGGTTCCCTGTTGGGGGAGTAAGTGAAGGTTGGATCGGAACCTTGCATAGTCTTACACTCCCAGCAATCACCGTTGCTTTTTCACAGATTCCTACGCTGGTCCGTTCTTTAAGAGCGCAGATGCTTGAAGTGTTAGAATCAGATTTTGTAGTCACACTTAAGGCTGCGGGAATACCAAGCAGGGTTATTTTGTTTAAACATGTGCTGCGCAATTCTGCTCTCCCTACGCTGATGCTGATGGGTGTAAATATTTCTTATCTAATCGGCGGCACATTGGTCGTTGAACAAGTGTTTGGAATTAAGGGAATTGGCAGCTTGTTGTTCACTTCAATTTCGAAAAGGGACTTTCCGGTTATTCAAGGAATAGCACTTTACTGTGCGCTATCTGTTGTGATCATCAGTCTCTTGATTGAAATCATTTCCTGGTGGCTTGATCCCAGAACGAAAGGAAAACAATGAAAACTATAAGACTAGAGCCACGATGGTATGAGGGTGGCAAGATGACTAGCGGTTTAAAGCGAATGTGGAATACCCCTTCATTTCTAGTGGGAATTATTATGTTTGCAGCTCTTATTTTCTTGATTGTGTTCATACCGTATATAAGTCCTTATGACCCCTCCGAGCAAAATTTGAGTGCCTTTTTACAGCCTCCATCAGCCGAACATTGGCTAGGAACCGATCAGTTGGGACGTGATTTGTTTACTAGACTGATTTATGCAGCAAGGACTGATCTGAAAATCATGGTCTTGGCAGAAATCATCCCTTTTTGTACAGGTGTATTCTTAGGAATGCTGGCAGGATACTACGGAAAATGGATCGATACAGTTATTACGCTGCTGTCAGATACGCTCATCGCTTTTCCTTTTTATTTGATCGTCATTATCGTTGCTTTTGCTAGCGGAGCAGGAGAACGAGGCATTTATATTACTTTTATGCTTGTAGGTTGGATTGTCTTTGCTCGTGTCGTTAGAGGTCTAAGCGCATCCTTTCGTAATCAGGAATGGGTGGCGTCCGCTCAAACCTTAGGGCTACCCGGGGTAAGAATAATTTTGCGTCATCTGCTGCCCAATGTACTTCCTCAAGCCGTGGTCGTCCTTATGACAGATATGATTGGATTACTTGTCGCCATTGTTACACTCGGGTATCTTGGGATCGGCATTACACCGCCAACTCCAGACTGGGGGACAATGATTTCGGATGGACAGCCCTTTATCACTACAGCTTGGTGGCTCTCGGCCGTTCCGGGATTTGCAGTGGTGTATACGGGGATAGCCCTGTCTCTCCTTGGTGATGGTTTGGCAGACATATGGAGGAAAAAATGATGTCTATACAACCCATTTTAGAAATAGAGGCTTTAACACTGGCGGCCAAGTCAAATGAGAGATTAGTCAACAATGTTAGCTTTTCGCTGGGCAAAGGGGAAAGTCTAGGATTAGTAGGTGAATCGGGTTCAGGAAAATCGCTTACGCTGCGTGCAATTCTAGGATTGCTTCCAAACGGTGTTGAACAGATAGGTGGCACTATTAAAAGTGACGTAAGCAGTGCGATGGTATTTCAAGATCCAAGAGGTGCGCTTGATCCGCTCTGTATGGTTGTCAATCAGCTGGCTGAAGTTGTGTATTACAGACAGAGAGTAAGCCGAAAAGCTTCGCGGATAATTGCACTGGAGCTACTCGAAAGGCTTGGTCTCCCCGATTCTTTAAAGAAAAAGGACCGGTATCCGAGTCAGCTTTCAGGCGGTCAGTGTCAACGGGTAGTCATCGCTCTGGCACTGGCATGTAAGCCAGGCATTCTTCTTTGTGATGAGCCGACAACGGCGCTGGACGTCACGGTTCAACGGAAAATTATTGAGACGATCACGAGCCTCCAGCATGAGCTCAGTTTTGCCATGGTTTTTGTTACGCATAATCTTGCGATTGCAGCTAACTTGTGCTCACGGTTATGTGTAATGAAACAGGGGCAGATTGTTGAGTATGGCGATACCCTTGATATTTTGCAAAATCCGACGGACCCTTACACACAGATGCTGATTGATTCAGTGCTTCCTTTGCCAGCGCTTGAAGGGAGTAGAGACTCATGGAATTAGCCTTGCAAATAAAAGATTTAACTGTTCATTATGGCGGATTTACTGCGCTGGATTGCATCAATCTGAATCTTGAGCAGCACACGACCCTTGGTCTTGTTGGAGAATCCGGCTCAGGGAAATCTACGCTGGCGCGAGTAATTGCTGGGTTGATTGCCCCGCATGAGGGGAAGATCCTGTTAGGTACCCAAGAGTTAAAAAAGAAAAGGAGCCGTGAGCAGCGAAAAATAATCCAGATGATCTTCCAAAATCCAGATGCGTCGCTGAACCCTAAACATTCGATTAGGCAAATTCTTTCCGAGCCCTTATTATTTCATAAAATAGTGGGACGTACGGACGTTGAGCAAAGATGCAAAGAGCTATTAAACCAAGTTCACTTGGAACAAAAAGCTTTAGACAAATTTCCGCACGAATTTTCTGGCGGTCAGCGTCAACGGATAGCGATCGCTCGCGCATTAAGCGTTGAGCCGAACATCCTGATCGCGGATGAACCTACGAGCGCGCTGGATGTATCTGTGCAGCTTAGTGTGCTCGAACTGTTCAATACGCTGAAAGCCGAGCTTAATCTCACCATGCTTTTTATTTCCCATGATTTAGGAGTAATTAATGCAATTAGTGATACGGTAGCTGTCATGCGGCAAGGAAAGCTTGTGGAGCAGAGTCCGAAGGATCAATTCTTCATCCGGCCTAAACATGAATACAGTTACGAGCTGTTGTCGGCGGTTCCCAAAATGCCAAAATCAAGTACATCAGGAGGTTTCTTATGAGCCCAGAACATAATGTATATGTGCCACTTTCAGTGGCTGAGTACAATAAGCTTACACATTTGATTTCTAATATCTTGTTTACTGAGTATCCTCCAGTTATCATCCCAGCTGAAGCAATCCTAGGAATCGAGGCGGTGGCTGCCGGAATAGCCGCGCCTGGTCGAACCATTGTAAATATAGTCACAGGTCCCTATGGAAGTTTATTTGGAAAATGGCTTGAGCGGGGAGGAGCAACTGTTGTTGAAGTAAAGGTTCCTTTTGATGAAGTGGTCACAAGTGATCAGGTTGCTTCCGCGATTAAAAAGTTTAAACCTTGTGCCCTTTCTTTTGTTCAGGCTGAAGTGGTTACAGGCGGTTCTAATCCTGCTAAAGAAATATTTAAGATTGCAAAGGAATTCGATCTTATTACTGTGACGGACTCTGTTTCAGCAGTTGGGGGAGAGGATCTACTGGTTGATGAATGGGGAGTTGATTTTGCAGTGATAGGCGCGCAAAAAGCCTTGGCTGGACCTAACGGTGTTAGCGCAGTCAGTATTTCACCACGCGGCTGGAAATTTCTTGAGTCAAATAAAAATGCTCCGCGTAACTCCATTCTGTCCTTGCTGGATCTCAAAACTTCGCTGGATGGCGCCGCGCCACTACGGGTTGCTCCAAACATTCCAACTCTGGAAGCCAGAGCTCTAGTACTGGCTTTGACAAGAATTGAAGAAGAAGGATTGGAGCAAGTGATCAAGCGTCATGAACGGGCTGCAGCTTCTGCTGTAGCTGGTATTAAATCGTTGGGGCTTGAACCTTGGCAGAAGGACAGCAGACACTATTCTACACTGACTACAACGGTTCGGATTTCTGGGAAGCAAGATTTGCAGATCGAACAGTCTATAGGCATTGTGGCTCCCGGAGACGGAGAATTATTTGGGCATCTTTTGCGGATCAATCATTTTGGAACGAATGCTGACCGTCAAAGTGTGGAGGAGGCCATATCGACGCTTGCCCAATTGTTGAAACAAAACTCTGATCAGGCATTACAAGCTGTTCGGTTGGCTTGGGGGGAATGAAGATGATCCATAAGCATCCAGAACTGCAAACATTCAAGTNNGTAAACGTTTTGATGTTGTGATCAAGGATGGCTATTTTTCATCTATTACTGAAGTGGAGCCGCAACAAAATGACTCAGCTCTTACAGGTACAGATCTATGGATAAGTCCAGGTATTATTGATCTTCATACGCATCTTGCTTGGACAGACTTTGACCATGCGGACCAATTGAAGCGCGATTTCCAGCAGATCGAAACCATGCAGGCGCAGGCCTTCGAAGCTACTCTTAGAACGGGTGTAACGACTGTGCGTGATGCAGGCGGAATTCTGCCAAGCACAGTGCAGCATCTTGTTCAGCAGTATCAGCAACCTCTGAGAGTGCAGACCAGCAGCGATATGCTTGGAGCAGCAGATGCCCGTGGTCTTAAGCATTTGGAACAACGAATGGCGCAAATCTTTGATACAGGAGCAGGTTGGATAAAAATCATGGCTACAGGTGGTCTCGGAACACCTACCGAGAAAGTCGTGGATCCTATTTTTTCCGAAGAAGAGTTCGCATTCATTGTTCGTAATGCACATGCTCACGATAAGAAGGTGTTGATTCATACCTGGGGAGGAGTGACTATAGACTGGTCTATTCAGGCCGGCGTGGAATCTATAGAGCACGGAATGTTTCTGACTGAGGATCAGGCAGGTAGACTAGCTAATTCAGGAGTAGCTTTTGTGCCTACCACATCCATTTATCGTATCGCTGCTGATCCGAAAGGGGTGCTGGCATTGAACCCGATTATTTGCGAACGAGCTGCCCGTGCTGCCGAATCACATTCCAAAGCCATTAATTATGCAAAAAGAGAAGGCGTACGTATTGGATTCGGTACAGATTATGCCACACCTTCACTACAAGGTTATAATCTTCAAGAACTGGATACGTTGATTGATTATGGCTTAACTCGGGGAGAAGTGTGGCAGTCTGCTACCAAAACCGCTGCTGACATTCTAGGAAGCGGCAATGAACTGGGGCAAATTACAGAGGGTTTTATTGCAGATGCTGTGATTTTCAAAGTGGATCCGTACCAGGCGCACAATGCAGAGGTACTTCGAAACAGTATCGTTTCCGTGATTAGTGGAGCGAAGGAAGCGGAATTAATCTAGATTCGTCTAAGCTATCTTCTAAAACAACTGATATCTTTTGCAGTTGTTTTCTTTTTAGATTATAGAATGATATTATTC
>DJUJ01000110.1:7035-7303 GCA_002438345.1 Paenibacillus sp. UBA6285 | reverse complement strand
CCACGTATTCTTTTGCGCGATGATCGGTTATGGCTTGAGTAAAAAATACATACGTGGCCGCAAGCTGTACGTTGCCATGGGTGTTATCACCATGTTCTTCTCGGGTGGTATGATTCCAACGTATTTATTGATTAAGTCACTCGGTCTATTGAACAGCTTTTGGGTTTATATTATCCCGGCCTTGTTCAGTTATTATGACGTAGTTATTCTAATGAACTTCTTCAGAAACGTGCCAGATTCACTTGAAGAGTCAGCCAAAATCGATGGT
>DJUJ01000110.1:0-7019 GCA_002438345.1 Paenibacillus sp. UBA6285 | reverse complement strand
TGACTTCATGACCACCAAATTATATATTACCGATCAAGCACTCTATCCGCTGCAGATGAAGCTCTATGAAATTATCGTTCAGTCGCAAACGCAATCCATGCAAAATATCGGTGGATCTGCCATTATCGAAACTACGACTAAAGGGGTTCAACTAGCAACAATTGTCATTACAACTCTGCCGATTGTTGTGATGTATCCAATATTACAGAGGTACTTTATTTCAGGAATGATGATGGGGGCGGTTAAAGAATAGGAAGATAGGTGGTTTCTTATAGAAAACGCTAGTATACGTAACAGTTATTCGGAAGTGTAGCTACCCAATCAGATCTACACTTCCAGTACTTACAAAACTTTTTAGGGGGAAATAAAAGATGAATAAAGCATTTGGAAAAAAAGGACTCAAACTTTGTACTGCACTTATGGCTGTTGTATTAGTATTTACGGGTTGTGGATCAAAAGGAAATTCTGATAGCTCCAGTAAAGAATTAAGTTCCATTGAAGGCCGTTATACGATAGATCCGGAAACACCGGCATGGAAGCTGGATAAAAAAGAGGAAACTACTGATCTCACTTGGTACGTCAATGCAGACTGGTGGAATACTGATTTCGGTAAAGACCTCGTTACTAAAAAAATTAAAGAGGATTTAAATATCAACATTAAATTCATTAAAGGCGATGACACTAAGCTGAATACGATTTTTGCCGGTGGTGAAATGCCGGACTTGTTGACAGTACTTGATTCTAACTCTCCTGTGGTACAAAAAGCCTCTACATGGGCGCTGCCACTGAACGATCTAGCCGATAAATATGATCCTTATTTCAATAAAGTGGCTGCAAAAGATACGATGAACTGGTTCCAATTAGCAGACGGTAAGACTTATGGCTATCCTAACTATTCAAATACTCAAAACGATTATGATAGCGGTAACATTCCTGCTAAAACAGCATTTGTCATCCGTAAGGATGTTTATGAAGCGATTGGAAAACCAACCATTGGTACTCCGGAAGAATTCAAAAGCGCTATGCAACAAATCAAAAAGCAGTTCCCAGAAATGCTTCCTTTTGGTTTTAACTCCATTGGTAAAGGTACTGGTTCTTTGGGAGATGTACTACAGGACTTCATCGGAGTACCGATGGAAACTGAAAATGGCGAGTTCTACAACCGTAATCTGGATGAGGACTATTTGACTTGGTTGAAAACATTAAATGAAGTTTACAGAAATGGTGATATCAGTGATGACAGTTTTGCTGATGATGGTACTGCCTTTGAAGAAAAAGTGAAATCAGGTAAATATGCAACAATGTTGCTCGACGGAACGCCTCAACAAAGTGGTAACCTGCAANNGCAAATCTTCATGACTGCAAATCCAGGTAAGGAATATATCGCTATTGATGGACCGCAAAGCACAGTTGGTCATGAGCCAACGTTGAATCAATCAGGTATTACAGGCTGGATGATCACCTATGTTACTAAAAAGGCTAAAGACCCTGCTAAAGCTATTCAAGTCTACACGTATTTGCTTAGTGAAGAAGGACAGAAGCTTATGAACTATGGTGTTGAAGGAGAAACCTATAAAGTTAATGAAGCCGGTAAAATTGAATTTTTGCCTGAAATCAAAGATCTTCAATTGAATAATGCTGATAAATTTAAAAAAGAATACCGGATGGGCGAATTTATGTTCTTCGGACATGACCGTGATAAAGCTATGAGTAATGATGCATTCGCAGAGTCGATTAAACAAATGCAAGAATGGGGCAAAGGAAAGATGAAACCGCACTTCATTCTAGAAAATATCAACCCTGCTCAAGGAACGCCTGAAGCGCGTAGTCTAACTGCAATTGATGCTACTTGGAATACTACGCTTGTAAGTTTGATTCGTTCCAAAGATGATACTACTTACGATAGTAACTTAGCTGCTTACAAAGCATTCTTGAATGATAACAACTGGGATAAGATTGTAGAAGTTCGTTCTGAAAAAATGAAAAATAACAAAGAAAAACTAGGACTTAAATAAGTTGGATTATTGAATGCGGCCCCTTAACTGGGGCCTCTTCATAAGAAGATGGAGGGAAACAACATGCCAGAGCTTAAAATTTATCAATCCACAGGGGAGAATTCATTATTTGTAGAGCAAAGTCTACAACAATTAACTCCAATTGCTAACGCTGAGGCGACCACTACTGTAACTATTGATGAGAATCAAACCTTTCAGGAAATGGATGGCTTTGGGGCATCCTTTACGGATTCATCCGCCTACTTGATTAACCAAGTACTGGACAATGAACAGAAAAAAGAAGTCATGAGCAAACTTTTTGATTCCCAAGATGGAATTGGCTTGTCTGTATTAAGAAATCCAATGGGAGCATCGGATTATGCTAGAGATATTTATAGCTATGACGATATGCCTGCACAGGTAACCGATACGAAATTAACTCATTTCTCCATCGCACATGATGAAGCAGATATTATTCCTTTGTTACAACAAGCGCTGGAAATTAATCCTCAGATCAAGCTGATGGCTTCGCCTTGGAGTGCACCAGGTTGGATGAAGACTAGCGGATCGATGATCGCCGGTGAACTTAAACAAGAATATTACCAGGCTTATGCCGATTATTTTGTACGATACATTCAAGCATTTGAAAAACACGGATTGCCAACTTATGCGGTAACACCGCAGAACGAGCCTCTTTTTGAACCAAAGCACTATCCTAGTATGTTAATGTTGCCTGAGGCGCAAAAAGATTTCATTAAAAACTATCTGAAGCCTAGCTTCGTGAAACACAACATCCATACAAAAATTCTCTGCTATGACCACAACTGGGATCGTCCAGATTATCCACTAACGGTGCTGGATTATGCGAAAGATGAAGTAGACGGTGTAGCTTGGCACTGGTATGGTGGGAATGCGTCAGCACAATCAGAGGTTCTGAAGGCTTTTGCAGACAAAGAAGTGCATTNNATGGATTCCTCCATTTGAACAAGCCTTCTCGAATGTAATGAGAACAGGGATTGATATTCTCAGAAATCATAGTAAATCCTTTGTCTTGTGGAATATGGCCTTAGATGAGAAGAATGGTCCAACTGTACCGGGCTTTGGTAAAAGTACTTGTCGCGGCGTTGTTACGGTCAACCAAGAGACCAAGGAACTTACGTATACGCTGGACTATTATGCGCTGGCACATTTCAGTAAATTCATTCGTCCTAAGGCAGTACGTATCGAAGCTTCCACAAATCNNAATTCCATTGCGGTAGTCCTGTTCAACGATAGTGAAAAGGCTGAGAATGTGGCTGTGAACTTGCAGGGTAAGGATGATTTATCGTTCCGTTTAGCCTCTAAAAGTGCCGTATCTATTTTAATAAAATAATGTGTGTATGAAGTGCTCAAATTTTGATTCGAGCACTTTTTTTTGCCAAAAGACGCATAAAAAATCAGTGTTCGTGAATCTTAAACGCATCACTATAGCGAGGAGACATGAGCATTGAATAGAAAGCTTTTACTGACGCTGCTAGTTCTGTGTTTGATGATTACTGGTGGTTCTAGTATTTTTGCTGTTACAAGTGTTCTACTCTTAAAGAATAAAACACCCAAATGGGCGGTGGAGCTTCATAAAAGTAAACTGCCTTCACCACAACCGGAAAAATATAAGAGCTACGAGCTATTAGTCACAAATTTAAGTGAAGAAACGATAGAAGTAACGTTTGAGTTGTATCGACCAGTGCAAGAACCTCTTCAAGAACAAATCATCTTAACAGATCCATTTAGCTATGATATGAGACCAAATGAGACCGTTAGCTTTAGTCAATTTTTTATAAAGAGTGGGGCAAAAGAACTGGAAGTCGTTCTCTCGTGGAATGATCAGAATAGACGTAAGCATAAGCAAAGTATTAAGTTTGCGAATTTTGAATAATTGATCATAGAAACGCTAAATATTACAGGGCATATTCCAATGGGATGTGCCCTGTTTTGCCTAGAGTGGGAATTGAATTCGTTGGTTTGCCCTACAGCTTGTTTTAATTTATAATGTGCTTTATATAATTGCAATTGAAAGGGAGAGATGGGACATGAGTACAGCTAATCGTGGAGTGAACATCGGACCTCCCCGTTTTAAAATAGCGGTACATTCGATCGTCTGGCTTGCTAAAAGTGGCAGCATATTATCCAGTGCCATGATCGCAAGCCAAGTGAATTCACACGCGACCTTTATGCGTAGAGTGATGCAGTCTTTGGCGACTGCAGGAATCGTGGATTCCAAAGGTGGAAGAGAGGGAGGGTATGTTCTTCGGAAATCTGCTGATGAGATCACACTGGGAGAGATTTATGAGGCAGTTAGTACAGCGGTGGAGGAACCTGAAGTGAATGTACACTGTGGGGAAGCTGGTGAACTGTTGGACGTAGAATTAGAGAGAATTCTCCAAGAGACCGAACAACGGACCATTGAGTATTTACGCCAATATACGATTACTAATGTTATGGAGCGGGTGGAGTTTTTTTCATAATGGTTTGATTTTTTTGAAAAAAGTGCTGGTCAAGTCTTTCTTCAGCTACTATAATGTGCTTAAGTGAGTTGCAGTTTCCGCTGCAATTTTATTTTGAAGGTATTGTGCCTATGATGAGCACATATAATAACAAGGGGAATCAACGAAGCGGAGTTACGTATGTATCATCTATTTTTTTCAGCAGAAGGTTTCATTTACTTTAATATGTGTGCGTTATAGGTGCAAATATTTCATAGGGAGAGATGACAATGAATATTCTATCCATCGTATTGCAAAGCTTGTTGGTTCTTGCTTTTTTAATGGCAGGGTTGGGAAAAGTGACGGGTTCAAAAATGCATGTGGAAGGCTTCAAACATTGGGGATTACCGCAATGGTTTCGGGTAGTAACAGGACTAGTTGAACTCGTCGCTGCGGCAGCTTTAGTTATTGGCTACTGGGAACCTAGTTGGGTGGCTGCTGGTGCACTTTTACTTGGAGTTACTGCCATCGGTGGAGTTCTGACTCATGTTCGCGTAAAGGATTCCTTCAAACAGACGTTTCCGATTATAATGCTGGGTGCACTGGCTTTTATCGTATTTTTCATCCGTTTGTCCGATCTAGCTGATTTTCCAGGGTTTAAGTAATGGAGAATCAGCTTAAGAATACACCGGAATTTGAATTCGGAATCTACTCTTTAGGAGAGTTGATTCCGAAGCCGTCCGGACAAATACAAAGTGTTAGTCAACGGATAGAGGAAATCATCGCTGCCGCTAAACTGGCGGATGAGGCGGGGCTTGATGTATTCGGCATAGGAGAGCATCATCGACTGGATTTTGTAACCTCCTCTTATGGAATGATCTTGGCGGCTATTGCACAGGCTACCAAGCAGATCCGTTTAACGAGTACATTATCGGTGATTAGTACCGCTGATCCGGTTCGGGTGTTTGAGGATTTTGCCACATTGGATCAAATTTCAGGCGGTAGAGCGGAGTTAATCGCTGGTCGTGGAGCTTTTCTGGAGTCCTTCACACTTTTTGGAGCAAGTCTGTCAGACTATGATGAGCTGTTTGAGAATAAGTTGGATCTATTATTAGAACTAAATAAGAAAGAACGAGTAACCTGGAGCGGGAAATTCCGTCCTGCTCTGCAAAATGCAAGTATAGCTCCACGTCCGTATCAGTCCACTCTACCCATATGGGTTGGGGTGGGCGGTACACCGGAAAGTGCTGCTAGAGCAGGACGACTGGGTCTGAACATGGCACTGGGACTTCTTGGGGGAGATCCGGGTAGAGTGAAACCACTGGTTGATATTTACCGTGCTGCAGGTCAGGCTGCAGGTCATGATCCTTCCAAGCTCAGAGTATCGGTTACAGGACATGCCTATATTGCCAAGACCTCTGAACAGGCACTGGATGAATTTTACCCGCATTATGTCAATTACTTCTCTTACTTCATGAAGGAGCGCGGGCAGAGGTTAGGAGTCACTCGTTCAGATTTGAATTCGATGACGGCTCCGAACAATATACTGGCTGTGGGCAGTCCACAGGAACTTATTGAAAAAATATTATATCAACATGAGTTATTTGGGCACACTCGTTTTATGGGACAATTTGATATGGGCGGCCAGCCGTTAGCCAAGGTTGCTGCCGCAATAGAGCTTCTAGCCACGGAGGTCGCTCCGGTAGTTCGGCGAGAAGTTGCAAAGAAACAGAATCAATAGGCGATAAGATTTAATGGAGGATATATCAATGAATATAACAATTTTTGGGGCCAGCGGGGCTATTGGGCAACTATTGACAAAGCTCGCACTTGAACAAGGGGATATAGTGACCGCATATGTCCGTAAGCCAACCAGTATGACGCAATCCCACGACAATCTGCGACTTATTGTGGGTCAATTAACGGAGCAAGCAAAAATCGAACAAGCCATCGCGAATGCTGATGTTGTAATTAGCACACTGGGTCCTGCGATGGATACTTCAAGAAAATTAAAGGGTACGCCAATTGCGGATGGTCATGACCTTATTATAAAGACTATGAAGATGTTGAATAAAAAAAGATTTATCACTCTGGCAACACCAAGCATACATGCAGGGGAAGACCGTAAAAGTATTAGTACCGTACTGCCTGGGATAATGGCTAAAATGATGTTTCCAAACGCGTATCAAGATATGGTGAAGATCGAACAGCTTATTAAAAGCTCAACCTTGGACTGGACAGTCGTTCGAATTATTAATCCAAACGCTAAGCACAAAAGTAACTCGTACGGGATATCACTAGGCGACAAGCCGGCAAAAATGTCCGTTTCCCGTAAGAATATTGCACAATTTATGTATAGCGTGGCATCAGAGCATTCGTATGTATGTCAAATGCCCATCGTATTTAATAAATAAAGAACAATCTTTTACTATACTTAAAAAATAAAAAAGGCAGTTCAGTGCTGAGTTTCAGCATCTGGACTGCCTTTTTTGTTTCTGGATCTTTAGCTTTTAGGTTCTAACGTTCTAAACGATCCCCACCGTGAAATACAGGACCCACATAT
>DJUJ01000068.1 GCA_002438345.1 Paenibacillus sp. UBA6285 | reverse complement strand
GAGCAGCCGTATTATTTTCTTATACTATAAAATGATTATTAAATATCCCCACTACATACAAGAGGCGAGAGCATAACGCTCCCGCCTGTCTAATACTCGCTATGGATTTAAGCAAATTTTTTGCTTACCCAGTGGCCTTTTGATACTTCTACTAATTCAAAGTCACTATCATTGCTCTTTTCGTTAGCAGAATAAATAGGACTACCAAGCTCATCATGCAAGTGAATACGTTTCTTGTTAACTTCAATTTCCGGATCCGGAATTGGAATCGCTGACAAGAGAGATTTGGTATAAGGGTGAATAGGATTGGCATAAAGCTCTTCACTTTCCGCCAATTCTACCATTTTACCCAAGTACATAACAGCTACGCGATCACTGATATGTTTAACCATGGACAGATCATGCGCGATGAAAAGATAAGTCAATCCCAGACGATCTTGCAATTCTTTAAGCAAGTTAACGACCTGAGCCTGAATGGATACGTCAAGCGCGGAAATCGGCTCATCACAAACGATGAACTTAGGATTTACCGCTAACGAACGAGCAATCCCAATACGTTGGCGTTGTCCACCAGAGAATTCATGCGGATAACGAGTAGCGTGATCATGGTTAAGACCAACCATATCCAGCAGCTCTTCGATCCGTTTTTTACGTTCTGCACGGCTACCAGCCATTCCGTGAATGTCCAGTGCCTCGCCGATAATATCAGAAACCGTAAAACGCGGGTTAAGCGATGCGTACGGATCTTGGAAAATCATCTGCATGTCACGGCGCATAGCTTTCATTTTGTTAGAAGGCAATTTATAAATGTCTGTACCATTATATTTCACACTTCCAGCAGTTGGTTCATACAAGCGAAGTNNTCTTACCACAACCGGATTCTCCTACCATTCCAAGCGTCTCGCCCTCACGAATCGTGAAGTTAATATTATCAACAGCCTTAAGAACCTTGCCTTGACCTACATTGAAATATTTCTTAAGACCTTCTACCTCTATTAGGTTCTTACTCAAGAGTACTGCACCTCCTTGGCCATCGAATGCAGATTCCAGCAACGCGCCATATGCGTTTCACTGAATTCTGTGGCGCCGGGATCGATTTGTTCGCAAACATGCATTGCTTCGTTGCAACGCGCGGTGAACGGACATCCGATCGGCGGCTTGATCAGATCTGGCGGTGTGCCGATGATCGGAATTAGCGGTTCGCTTTTCTTTTGGTCCAGACGGGGCATTGAGCGCAGTAGACCTTTGGTGTATGGGTGCTGCGGATTCTTAAAGATTTCCCATCTTGTTCCGGTCTCCACAACTTCACCTGCATACATTACGATAACCCGATCACACATGCCGGCAACTACACCAAGATCATGGGTAATCAGAATGATGGAGGTACCTAGTTTTTGCTGCATCTCTTTCATAACTTCCATGATCTGCGCCTGAATGGTTACGTCAAGAGCCGTTGTAGGCTCATCCGCTATGAGCAAAGCCGGACGGCAGGCTAGCGCGATTGCAATCATTACACGCTGGCGCATACCGCCTGAGAATTCGTGGGGATATTGGTTAAAGCGAGCCTCAGCATTTTTGATACCAACTAATTTAAGCATCTCAATACCTTGTTTTTCCGCTTCGGCCGCTGACATTTTCTGATGTTTAATCAAAACTTCAGTTATCTGTTTGCCCACTTTGATGGTTGGGTTCAAAGAAGTCATCGGGTCTTGAAAAATCATGCCAATATCTTTGCCGCGAATGGATTCCATTTCTTTCATGCTTTTGTCTAGCAGATTCTGTCCTTGAAAAATAATTTCGCCCTTTTTCACTTTGGAAGGTGGTGTAGGGATCAGCCGCATAATCGATTGTGCAGTTACACTCTTACCGCTGCCGGACTCGCCGACGATGGCAACCGTTTCGCCTTTGCCAATTTCAAAATTCATACCACGGACAGCTTGCACTTCTCCGCCTTTAACAAAAAAGGAAACATGCAAATCTTTGACTTGTAAAATAGGTTCCATCCATATACCCTCCTATTTTTTCAGCTTAGGATCAAGCGCGTCACGAAGACCATCACCGAAAATGTTGAAAGAAAGCATGGTTAAACTGATCAGAATGGCAGGGAACAGGAAGCGCCATGGATAGTACAACCAACCGGTGAGTGAGTCGTTAATCATAGATCCAAGTGAAGCGACAGGAGCTTGTACACCAAGACCCAAGAAGCTTAGGAAGGCCTCAGCAAAAATTGCATTTGGTACAGAAAGTGTAATGGTTACGATAATCGGGCCCACTGCGTTCGGCAGAAGGTGCTTGAACAACAGTCTCGCAGAACCTGCGCCCATGGAACGGGAAGCCAATACGAACTCGCGATTCTTGAGCTGCATAATTTCACCGCGTACAATCCACGACATCGTAATCCAGCCCGTAATGGTTAAGGCTAGTATGATTGTCCCAAGACTTGGTTCAAGCACAACCAAAAGCAAAATTACAACAAGCAGATAAGGAATGGAGTACAAAACCTCAGAGAATTTGTTCATGATATTATCTACACGGCCGCCGAAGAAACCCATAATTCCACCGTATATAACACCAATGAATAAGTCGATGGCTGCCGCAGCTAAACCAACGATCAAGGAGATCTGTGCACCGTACCAAGTACGAACGAAAATGTCACGTCCAAGATCATCCGTTCNNCAAGTCATTGGAGTAATAGTTGTATTTCGAGAATAAAGGAGCGATAATCGCTTCAAGCACAATTAATCCCAGAATACCAAGCGCGGTCATTGCCATTTTATTTTGACGCAACCGTTGCCAAGAATCTTTCCAGGCAGAGAGACTCTCCCGCTGGATAACCTCGGCTTCTTTTTCATCCACACCGATTTTTTGAAAATCTTCTGGTTTTAAATTCATGTTATTCGGAACCAAATTATTATCAGTTGCCACTCTTTAGCCCTCCTTTCCTCCACTTAATTTCATACGTGGGTCTATCAGTACATAAGCGATATCAGTAATAAAACGGGCCACCATGAGTAGTACACCATAGAAAATGGTTATCCCCATAATAACGGTATAGTCACGGACACCAATCGCTTCCACGAACTGTTTACCAATACCCCCAACACCAAAGATCTGCTCGATAACAACCGAACCAGTTACGATGTTAGCTGTCATAGGTCCCATATAAGTAACAACAGGCAAAATGCCATTACGAAGTACATGTCGGCTCAGAATAGCCATCCAGCTTAATCCCTTAGCCTTAGCCGTTTTGATATAGTCTGCATTCAGAACTTCAAGCATACTTGAACGGGTCAAGCGAGCTATAAATGCTATAGGCTGTGCCGAGAGCGCTGCTACAGGTAGGAAATAATAGATTGGCCCTTTAAAACCTGAAACCGGTACCCAACCCAGTTTGAAAGCAAACACATACTGTAATAAAGAAGCGACTACAAAGCTCGGAACCGCAATCCCCAGAACTGCCACCACCATCGCGGCGCTGTCAAGAAACTTTCTGTGATAGAGTGCCGCTAACATGCCGAGAAGAACCCCAACAATAACCGCCACAACGATTGCGACGAGTCCCAGCTTCAGCGAGGCTGAAAAGGTTTGACCAATCAAATGTGATACATCCTGATTCAGGCGTTTCATTGATACACCCAAGTCCCCTTGGAGAATATCACCTAAATACTTAAAATACTGATGAGAGAGCGGTTTGTCCAGACCATATTGCTCCATCAGACGCGCTTTAATTTCTGGCGGAACTTTTTTCTCAGAAGTAAACGGGTCCCCTGGAATAGCTTTCATCAAGAAAAAAGTAGCTGAAATCAGTACAAATAAAGAAACCAACATATAAAAGAATTTATTTGCGACATAACGAACCATCCCCATCACACCTCCTTCGATAATTTTTTTTGAGAGCATTATATTGATTTTATGAAAAAAACGGATTTTTGTCCATTTTCTAAATATGTTATAAATAACAATGATTAACAAATATATGGAAATACAAAAAAAGGGATATATATGGAGTTCCACATATATATCCCGAAGTATTGTTTAACTTCAGTCAACTAACTATTCGGTTTAAATTACTAAAGCAAAATCTTAGTGCTCAAGCAAATATCCACGAGTCAAGTCAATTGCACCACTGAAGTCAAGAGTAACACCTTTGAGGTACTCTTTAGTCAGGGAGTTGTTAGTGTAGTAGTACAATGGAATCAAGATCATGTCTTGTTCAATAAGCAATTTCTCAGCTGCTGCAAACTTGTCTTGACGTACTTTCAAGTCAGAAGTTGCTTTAGCTTCGTCGATCAGTTTGTCATACTCAGGGTTAGCGTAACCAGTATCATTGTTACCGCCACCTGTTACCCACATATCAAGGAAAGTCATTGGATCATTGTAATCCGCAGTCCAACCAGCACGTGCAACTTGGTAGTTCAGATTTTGACGGTTTTCAATAAACACACCCCACTCTTGGTTAACGGTTTGTACATCGACACCAAGATTGTTTTTCCACATATCAGCAATCGCCAAAGCGATTTTCTTGTGGCCTTCACTTGTGTTGTAAGTCAAAGAGAATGTAGGCAGTTTATCAAGACCTTCTTCTTTCAGACCTTCAGCAAGTAATGTTTTAGCTTGTTCTAGATCTTCAGTGAAGTAGTTATCTTTAACTGCTGTACGGAATTCACCATCAGCACCTGCGATACCCGGAGGTACATAACCGAATGCTGGGAATTGTCCACCTTGAACTACATTGTCAATCAAAGCTTGACGGTTAATGGCCATTGCAAGAGCTTTCCGGATTTTAACGTTAGAGAAAGGTTTTTCAGTGATATTAAATTCGTAGTAGTATACGGAAGCAATACCTTTACGGCTAAATTCTTTTTGAAGTTCTTTTTGTACGATTGGAATTTGTTCTGATGGAATTTCACCAGTTGGTCCACCTGCACGATCGTATTCACCGTTCTTGTAGCTAAGCAGTTCAGTTGCACCGCTGTTTACAAGGGAGAAGTCGATAGCGCTAAGTTTAATGGCGTCTTTATCCCAATATTTATCGTTTTTAGTTACAACAAGAGTTTGTCCAGTAGTCCACTCAGTAAGAGTGAAAGCACCGTTAACGATCATACTATCTTTGCTTGTTGCCCATTTAGCATTACCCTCAGTAGATTTGTGAGTAGGGTAATAAGTATAGAAGGAAAGCAATCCAAGGAAGTATGGAGTTGGGGCTTCAAGAGTAACTTCTAGAGTTTTCTCATCAATCGCTTTGATACCTACTTGACTGAAATCAGTAATTTCCTTTTTGAAGAAATTCTTAGCATTTTTGATGTAATACAATTGACCAGCGTAAGGTGCAACGGATGCAGCAGCAGGATCGAGCACACGTTTCCAAGCGCGAACGAAATCTTCTGTTGTTACAGGATCGCCATTGCTCCATTGTGAGTCACGGAGTTTGAAAGTATATACCAGACCGTCAGCGGAAATGTCCCAGCTTTCAGCAACACCTGGTTCAGCTTGACCTGTTTCAGCATTCATGCGAGTTAGACCTTCGTACATTGTTTTCAGGACAGTGTTAGCTTGGCTATCCTGTGCCAATCCTGGGTCAAATGTTGGAGGCTCAGCACTTAGATTGATTCTCAATGTTTGGTCTGCAGCCAATTTCTCATCTGTAGCTGCATTACCAGTTGCCGTGTTACCAGTGTTACCTTTATTGCCGCTGTTTGCGTTGTTTCCGCCGCAGCCAGCAAGCACTGTCCCGATAACAAGTACTAATGCAATCATTAGCAATAGACTTTTACTCTTCTTCATCTAGCAGTTCCCCCTAAATAGAATGTGGTATATGGTTTATGATTATACAACCAGTGGTCAAAAAAATCTAGTGGAATGTTTTCAGAAAATCCTTTTTTTTAAAAATTTTAAACTTTTGTGACGTTGCCGCTTCACCGATGCAGCGTAACATTACATCGCTTGTGATATGTACTTAATTAGCCCTACAAACATAAATAATAAATATCCGACACTCATAAAAAAGAAGGAAAGTCTCCAAACTGCTCGAAATAACCGCTTCCCATCTACTTTTCCTTTCAGGCGATTCTGAGCCCCGCCAATCAATCCAGCGGATATTAATACAATAAGTAGTATAAGATAAAACCCAAAACCGGACTTAAATAGATTATTAAATAATGCGGAGACCGATAATAATAAAAAAAATGTGGTCACGTCCATAGCGAGCATAAAAGTTTTCCTTTTATCTTTTTTCAAGCCTTTTCCAATGAAATAAATAATTAAGAACGGTATTATTGGAATCAAGCTTAAAGTAATGACCGAATCCATCAGCAATCCCATAGCTTCACCTCTCCTCTGAGATCATACCTTTATTCCCTCTACAAGTTGGCAGATCCAGCGATGTAATGGAACCGATGTTCCAGTTCGTTCTGCCATTTCTACAAGACTTCCATTGATCCAGCGAATCTCTGTTGTTCTCGAAGCGAGAACATCTGCCAGCATAGATGAAATATTCCCAGCCGTTATCCTGCACACTTCAAGGATGTTGTCCCAAGCATCCTCATCATAAGTAACTCCGCAGGCATCATATACCATAGTAGCTTCTCTAAATAGTTCTCTCATTAATTGCAGGCGCCCTTCTGATGCAAGCAGTTCACCATTTGGAATGCGCCAAATCGCCGTAAGTGGATTAATAACGGCATTGATTAGGAGCTTCCGGTAAATCATGGTATCCACTTCATTCGACAAAAAGGCGGAGAANNATTAAATAATTCGCTTGTAAATCAGTATGTATGATATGAGCCTGTCCATTCTCTACGCTCCATTTCCCTATCCAAACCTCCCCCGCTCCTGCATGAATGACCTCAGTTAACGATTTGCGCTTCGCGGCTTCCGTTGTTACGGCAGCATATAAATTAGCTTTCGGCAGCAAGTCTCTGAGCATTTCCATATGTCCTATACCATTCTGAAAACAAATGATGTGAACCCGTTCTGCCTTAAGGGGGGATAGAATTTCAGGTAAAGCATTATGTAGTGTATTCTGTTTAACCGTCACTATGATCCAATCACTTGGCTCACGAAGATAGGTATCTGTAAACTCCTCTATTGGCGCGGATGCAAATCGATCTCCCGAAATTGAAATTGGATCGCGGTTATCTTCATAGCTAACATTTAAGCCACCGTCCTCTAATTGTCGGCACTGCTCTATCCCTCGACACCACAACCTCACTTCATTCCCAGACTGGGTCAGTTTCCCCGCCAAAAGCAGCCCAAGTGAACCCACACCGATTATATCGATTTTCATATGATCCTCCTGCTGATCTCAAGCATATTTTTCTAAGTATAGCCTTAAATATACCAAGAAGAAACGCCCTTGTCGTCCTATATGAATGACAAAGCAAAACCAAAACGCCCGCAAATGGCGCAAAAAAAGCGGACCACTTACGGGTGTTTTAGTTTACCTATCTTTTATTCAATGCGTTCCAAATTTCCGTTGCCATCCATTTTGAAACGAGTCTTCATTTCATCTTCTTCTTCATTTAAGAAAGCGAGCCTACGAGCACGATCCATGATCTGAATTAAAGCTTTGTAATCATCGTTGACTACCCGGTAGTCACTTTGAGCAAGATTAACCTCTTTTGACAACCGTTCATTCTCAGATCTTAATTCTGTTAATTCATCTTCCTTCTCGCGCAAATCTCTCTCCAGCATTTTCAGCTGACGTCCTGCCTCCTGAATCGTGCCTTTCCATTGTCTCAGGAAACGTATAACCGCATCAATGGATAATGTGTTCTCACTCAATCCTTCGCCTCGTCCCAATTCCTCGTCGGTATCCCCGAGAATCAGACCCGCTACCTGCGCTCCTCTTACTGACGGTTGCTTTTTCAGGTAACTTCGCTTCTGACGTTGGCCTTTAGCGATTCCGATTGCGCCTTCATAGCTTTTTCGAACACAACTGTTCCAGCGGAATCCGCAAGCAGCCGACGTTCTGCCGATTTTCTCACCCACTTCTTCAAAAGCAGCAAGTTGTGTACTGCCCTCCCGAATGTGGCGCAAGGTTACTTCTGCCAGTATTAGATCATCTTCTGCACTCCAAGCATCCTGTCTAACGGCTGTCATCCAACCAAACCTCCTAACAACATCTTGAAATAACCATCTCCATAACCGGCAGCTCTGCCGGGTAGTGAATAGGGATAAAAGCTGCTTACTCCATTTCTATGCTTCTCATAGAGTTCATAGAATCTATTTGATACTAAATTGTATTTCCATTATCTGCCCACATCATACGCCTCAAGTAATAAATTCTCTTTTTTTCAGGCGCTAATCACTCATGTCAATTATAAAAATCACTTTTTTTGAAGATTAGTACATTTTTTTCAATGAATTCGTTTACACATTTTTACTGAACGGGTATAATAAGTCGAAGGAATATTCGTGAGATACATACTGGAAGGGGGACTCTCTCTTGGACCGCATGTTTCGGGTATTAGGTTTTTTTACACTGGCTATTGGATTGATGGCTTTTGCCGGAGGTCTAACAGAAATGGCCTTGCTTTTCTTTTTGCAAACCGCTTTTTTCGTAATTCTCGGTTATTTGAAGTTTACTGAAAAAACTTATGTCCTACTTTTCTGGGCATACATGATTTTGACTTTCACCGGTTTCAGCTATTGGACGATCTTTCAAATGGGTCTTCCACTATAAATTGCAGTGCTCTCTTGAAGCGGATGAGGTCCTTATCAAATAAGGATCACTTCCGTTTTTTTGTTTATCAGTTAGTATATATATGGGGCTCCCACAAAGTACCTGAGTACGCAACGTAGGATAGCCTCACTTTGTGGGGATATTTTTGTATGTATGCTATTTTAGAAGGGTTAAACATATTATTAGTACATACATATATCAATTCAAGAAGAACCGGCTTTGCCGTCCTTTTAGGGACGGTTTCCGTTTCTACGAGAAATAGAAGGATGATTTATGGAGTGAAACAGATAAATTCTTATATTTCAAAAAAAGGTGGTGGTGTGGTGCGCTCCCGCAATTCCCAAAGCCGCATGATGGCAACCATACTAATTCTCTTCTGCTGTACATTGTTTCCGTTACAATCTATGATGTACCTGTCTGCCGATCCTAGCGGTTCTTTTTTCAATTCCTCTATACCAGATAATGAAGAAACCCGTAAACTTCTGGAGCAGACTTTGTCTTCCGCAGAAATCGAACGTGAAATCATCAAGATTACAGCCGAACAAAAAGCGCTTGAGCAAAAGGTAGAATACCTCGAAGAGCAGGCCACCCAGAAGAAATCTGCCATCGCAAACCAACAAGAACGTGCAGGCGCAGTCCTGCGTTCTTATTATATGGGGGATAGAGACGGTCTCTTGGCCGCGTTTCTATCCGCGAAAAGCATTAGCAGATTCCTGGCTCTATTCGATTATTATGAGATTATTATTGGAAATGACCGCAACATTCTCTCACAATACGAGGAACAGTATAAGGATCTAAAGAAGACCCTCCAGAATGCACAGCGTAGCTCGAAGGATCTTGCACAGCTACGAACCGCTCTGGAGGAACAGAAAATTCGAGTAGCCGCGCTCAATAAAGAAATTGAAGGCGGGATTCAAGACAGTAGCGATCCTGATAATATGAGTGCTCTACTTCAAGAATTCACTTTATATTGGGAGAATATTGGTTTGCGCGAGGTAAAGACCTACTTCAAAGCGTTATCTTCCGCAATGGATAACTTACCGCAGTTTGTCCAGAATCGAGAGGGAGTCCTTACTCGTAAGGGGATGAATTATGTTCTGAATCTGAAGGAAGAGGATCTAAACGAATTTCTTCAGTCCCAGAATAAGCTATTTAACGATTTCGCATTTCATTTCAATGACGGAACGATCACTGCCACTGGAAAAAGTGGAGCTTTAGCCCTTTCATTAACCGGTCACTACATCATTCAGCAAGAACCAATCAACGGACTTATATTCCAAGTCGATCATGTTGTATTTAATGGTCTCGAATTACCTGACACCACTAGAAAGACACTTGAGGAGGAATTCGATTTAGGGTTTTACCCTGGAAAAATCGNNATCTTTCCTACGTGCCACAGAAGTAGATAGTAAAGAGGGCGTCCTGCAAGTTAAACTTTCTATCTCATTCTAAGCCTTCCTTGATAAAGTCTTTGTACCCTGCCGCATCAATTTTCCCTGTAAGTAGTAAGGATACTGCTTCAACAATCTTACTCCAGCCGCCTTGGGATTCGACCTCCGGGGCGGTTTCTTCTGTCAGTAATAGTTCGACTCCGAAAGGAAGCTTATATTTGAAATCATGCTCCGAACGATAAAGGACATCCAGCGCAGGCAAGCTCCCCGTGTTCTCCAGCCAATCCATCTGAGAATCCTCAGAGGTGATAAACGTCAGCCAATTCACAGCTTCCTTTGGACTTTGGGATTGAGCTGGAAGTGCAAAGGAACGGCTGTAATAGGATTCAAGTCCTCTCCCGTTACTTGCGGTCAGTGGCGCTTCTGCAACTAAAGATGAATTCCCATGTTTTTGCCACTCAGATAGCGGTAAAGCAGCAACAGCAATGCTTCCGCTCTGAATCATATCCCAAACCTCTTTGTTATAACGACTGGTAAGGTAAAAGTAACTGCGAGCATTCTGAGTCCAATCCAACACTTCTTGGTTATTAGATAGCAAGCTGCTGCTCATACTCTCCATAACCGCCGACAATCCATATGGATTACGGGTATCCATCGCGAGCAAATATTTCCCTTGCTCTTTAAGCACATTCTGAAGCAGTGTGTTCCACTCTTCCAGATTTCTTGGTAACGTGGAGAACCCCAGTTCCGCAAGTCGCTGTGGTGAATAAACAAGCACATAAGGGTCGATATCCAGCGGAACTCCCCAATTATATCCGTTCCATTGCATCCATGGGATCAACTGAGTTAACGGTGCACTCCCTGGAATACTCTGATACACATCCACCGGCAATAAATATCCTCGTGGGGCCCAGCCCAGAATGCTTCGTCCATCCGCCATAACGATATCTGGGCTGTCCCCGATGGTTAGATCATGCTTCAAAACTTCATCTGCATCCTCACTATCAACATTGGTTAGCACTACCTTTACCCCGCTGTCCAATGTGTAACGGTTGCTAAGAAGTTCCAGCTCACGAAATTCTTCGCTGTTTAGTGATACTGTTATGCGCAGACTATCTATAGTTCCCTCTTTCCCTGAAGAAGGATTTGTCGACTGACTTTGAGGCTTTTTCATAGGATGTGGGTCGTTATTGGTACTCAATTCCATACTGGGCGACAAGCTTGTCAGCGATAGTAGTAAAATTGCAAAAAGCAGCCAATAATTTTTGCGTTTCAGCACGATTTCCCACCTTCCAATGATTCGTCTCCCCTATTTTAGCAAACCCGCCGTTGCTTGTCTTTAGAATGTGAAAACGT
>DJUJ01000044.1 GCA_002438345.1 Paenibacillus sp. UBA6285 | reverse complement strand
CTTTTGCTGCCCGTTGTATTGAAAACGAGATTCTGATGCACCTTAGATCTTTGAAGAAGACTCGTAAAGATGTATCTCTGCACGATCCGATTGGGACAGACAAGGAAGGTAATGAAATTACTCTGATTGATATACTCGGCTCCGAAGCCGACGATGTGATCAAGGAAGTGGACCTTAAGATCGAGAAGAGCAAGATATATCGTAACCTCGATATTCTGGATGATCGGGAAAAAGAAGTCGTTGTTGGTCGATTCGGGTTAGATACAGGTGGAGAAGAGAGGACGCAGCGGGAGATCGCGAAGGAGCTGGGAATTTCGCGGAGTTATGTTTCAAGAATAGAAAAAAGGGCGTTGATGAAGCTTTATCATGAGTTTTATAAGGCGAGAAAGTAACTTGAAATTTAGGATAATAACCTGTAGGGAGGAGATATTAATATCTCCTCCCTACAGGTTATTTGTGTTTCTGTATCATGAACAAAAGTAGGAAATCATCGTAGGGATTCTTGCTTTCTAGTATACTTGTATAAGTAGTTGAAAAATACAAATGATATTTTGTGTAGGAGGCTTCAGTGCGAACTTTCGATGATGTGGCTTCGTTTATTTGTCAATCTTTTTTGAAAAAAGATGAGCAACTAGAAATGCAAAGGACAATAAGTGAAGCTTCACTTATAGATATAGATATTGTAAAAAGAACTGCACGTACAATACGAAGAGTCGGGATCATTACGATTGCACGAGAGTATCCTTCGATTGTTGAAGATCCTCCGGATCTACAGCTTTTACGTTGGACAGTAGGAAAACGTGCCGCATTAGACGATAATCAACAAACCTTTGATTGGCTTCATAAAGGATGGATTTTGAAAGAAGTACGTTTTAAAAATGACGGGAAATCTGTAGAACGAATTCATTACCGTATGGGCTATTTATTATATGTATATTTAACTAATAAGCAAACGGATGAGCATCGGGATAGTTTAAATCAATTTACGCAATACCAGTCGAATGCTGCTCCGAAAATGGAACAAATCACGTATTTACATGACGAACGATTACTTCAGTTGAAAGATTTGGCATTATTCTTGTCAGGTAGTTTACAATGGGGCCTTAATGATCTAGAAGATCAGTATGTTTTCCCTGCGAATTGGAGTGTATCTAAACGAATCAACGGGTTGAACTTTTTATTAGCTTTTCTCATGATTTCTAGCAACAAAGAGATTTTTGATTGGAAAGAAATTGGCGCACATTATTACCCTAGCATTGGAGGTTCTAAGGCATTTGATGCGTATAAAGTAGAGTTTCTTATTATTTTGGAGACGATAAGTGGTCAATCGCTGGAAACGTTGGGGATGATTAGTGGTGGTCAAATTACGTCAATCTATTTTGCGGGAGAGCTTGAAGGAACGTGGTCGAATTATCGAGCAGGTCCTGTGCACGCCTTAACTAATATTTCGGTTTCACAAGACCATTATTCAACTGGAGCAACAACGCTCTGGTTAGTTGAGAATCGAGCCATTTTGACTCGGATATCTGCAGAACCTCATTTCTTGCAGGAGACAAATTCATTGATAGTTTGTGTAGATGGTCATCTTCGAAGCGCACATAAACATCTCATCAGACAATTGTTGTTGAATAGTCGTATCCACCAAACCATCTTTTGGAGCGACTATGATGAAGCTGGACTGCAAATTGCAGGAGAAATGCTTCATTCGCTCATGGGACACGCTGTTCGGTATAAATGGATCTGTCCTGATCACTCGATAATAACAAATTGGTCAGAGTATCAACATAACATGAAGCGTTTACTACAATATTCGAAATCGGAACAAGAGATCGTGTTAGGGGAGGCAGATGATTGGAGAAGCTGGATCAACCATTAATTTCAATTTTTCAAACAAACGAATCCAAACCGGAAATGCATCAGGCATTGAGGGATATTGCATTATTATCTGGAGTTCTTAATGATCTCAATTCACAAAACTTTCTGCAAACACCTATCGAAATTTTGCGATTTTTACGTATTATTCAATTGATTAATGAAGAAGCCTTGGGACTCGATGAACCGATTGAAAATACTGATACGCTATATTTTCGTTATCGAAATCGCTTTGATGACCTTGAACCACCAAGTAAGAAGAAGGTCGAGCAAATTGTAAATGTCCTTGTGAAGTATAACTGGATATCCAAACAAACAAGGCAACTTAAAATGCGAGATGTAGGTAAGCGGATGATGGATACGCTCATACGTCTTGCAAATGATTCATTAGCCTACTATATGCATGATGATATTGGTAGATCGTTATTCCAAGCTAGACGGGATGCCGAGCTTAGTGAAGCATATGACGATCATGGCATTTCTGGTGGTAATAAAATTGCTAGTATGATTCGCAACGTTGAGAATGCTATTCAATTGATGAAAGAGCGAGAATTAGAGATGCTAGCAGACCGTAATGCGTTACCTCAACTAGAGATCATACATCAGTTAATGCAGGAATTAGAAATTAAATTGTCGGATCGTTTCCGCCAATTTCATACGTTAGAGGACAGTCTGGTACTAAGTAATTTAATGCAGTTGGGAACTTCTGCGCTTGCAGATGGCACGAATTTGAGTATGGGGATGATCAATAAGTATCTTAAATTTACGATGATGAAGCAAACGATGCTATTGTCCTCGATAAATCCGGAAAAAGTAAGGATGTTTATTACACAAATGTATGATCCGCCTCAAGAATCAGACATTCCTAATGCTCATCAAATTATGAGTTTTATGGAGCAAAATGAATACGAGGGTGAGTCCATGGATGGTTTATGGATTCCGGTTAAATTTGCTGCGCCTTTATCAGGAGAAGCAATTGGTGAAGCCATACAATATCTAGAAAACTATGAGCCAATTGTTGACTTAATGCAAGAAGACGTCCAGGAAATCGAATATGAAAATGAGGAAATGGATATAGATCAACTAGAAGAAATGATGGGAGATTCAGAGTGGTTGCTTACTAAATCCATGATTGAAACGGAAGCAATTGAAGTATTCATGAAGGAAGTGGAGGCTGCTCCTATAGAGACCGTAATGATTGAAGCGACTTCTACGGCATGGGGGGATGCGATTAATGCGCTTACTGCGGTATCTGCATTGGTAGGCAGTAAGAAGTTAACATTGGAGGAAGCAAAGGATGAATCAAAAGTCCAAACCTCTCTATATGAAAAGGAATGGGATTGGATGAATCGCGATGATATCAACCAAGTGGTCAAAAATAAAAATTATCGCACTATTAAAAATAGGGTCACAGAAAATATGCATGAGAGGAGTGATGATGAGCTTGACGGATGAAATGAATGTAAATCCTCTTAATGTCATGCAGGCTATCAGAGGAATGTTAACCGAAGTAGAAGAGTTCGTTTTTATGAATCTCTTATTCTCATCCTCTGCAACAATACGTGCCGGGAATTTCGGATTATCTCGACGTGAGGTGGAGAAGCAATTAAAGATCTCTGATGATCAGGAGAAGTTCGATTCATTTCTGAAGCGGGTTAATCAAGCAGTAAGTCGGTACTTTAAAGTAATTTATGATGAGAAAAAGGATCAAGTTGTCGTCATGATGAGAGTCCCCGCTAAAGCTGCACGCAGTACATTGTCTAAGGAAAGTTTAGCAATCCTTCTGTTTATGTTTTACCAACAAGAAGTTTTACAGCATGAGTTTACATTATTTGATCAGCTGTTAAATGCCCTTGGACATGAGACCACGAAGGCAAATCAACGTTTGAATCTGAATATAGATCAACTGAAAAAAATCGGTGCACTTGAAGAATATGATACAAATTCAAATGAGAAGGCTTATGCAATCACTGCAATTGGTGCAAACATGTTCTCGGATTCATTTTTACGGCGCACTGTTGAATTTAGTCAATCCAATCAATTAAATAAAGAAGAAGTACTGAAATTCTTCAAACGATATAATTTGTATCAGGAAGGAACTGAAGAAGAACTATGATCCCGTGGAAAATGTGGTTTACTGGCATCAGAGATTATCAGCCTACTATGATGGATTTGTCAGGAAAAGAATCGCATATACTGATAACTGGCCCTAATGGAGCAGGGAAATCTACTGTGACCTACTGCATGGGGGTTGTTCTATATTCTTCCAAGGTGGATATTGAGGGGCTGAAATCTCGTAATCTCCTTCCGAATGATACGTGGAAGGCTCATATTCGACTCCTCTTTAAGAATGAGGGACGCATGCGCATTGATGCTCCTACTTATATTGAATTTGCAGTTTATATCTTACAGGAACCTGGACAACCGACTAAGAAGGAATTTGTTATACATTCAGGAGATGATCCAGAACAGTGGGACGAAACAATTAAATATACGTCGGGTGATCGACAATACAATTTCACCACCTACAAGAAGGATCTCCAGTACAAATATAAAATTGATCCAGATTTGTTCTATCTGATTTGGTACCAGCAGGAGGTAAATCAGTTTGCTGTTATGGATCCGCAGGAGCGGTTTCGTATTTTTGCCGAAATGCATGGTATTGATCAGGTACAGCGGAATTGGGAAGAAAGTATGGAGCAGCTGAAGGATGTACAGGAGAGTTTAAGAACGGCTGAAGTGAATGTAGCCAATAAGAAGCAATGGCTGGGTATGGCGCGAGCAGCGCTAGAACGGTATGAAGATAATCAGAAACGGCTTGTAGAAGGAGGGAAGCTGTACGCTGGAGCTTTACTGAAATTAGAGATTTACTACAAGCAAGAACAATTGCATTTAGTAGCCAAGGAAGAACAATTGCTCGTGGATCAGGATATCGCGAAGGATAGACTGGAGACGTTACAGGAGCAAGGCGATCGATTGAATAATGAGCTAAAGCAAATACAAGAAGAAAAAGAACAACTTGATACGAAAATCATTTTATTACAAGAACAATTAGCTGTTGTAAAAAGAGAAATCGAAGAAACTACAATGATAATTGCAGAATTAGATAGCCAGCTGAAAGAGCTTAATCAAGAAAAATCCCGAATTATACGTACTGAAGAAGAGGTTCATCAGCAATTATCGGAAGTTACATCACAATTGAATGAAACAAATAACGAGATTAAGAAGACAGAAGACAATATTCGAGAATATGATCATTATATATCACAATTAATGGAGTCAAGCTCTAACTTGAATGCACAGATTCAACAGGATAAAGAGCTGGATCATGTGCATCAAGAACGGTTGCGGCAATATCACAGCAGTCATGCTATACAGAAGGAAATTGAACGCTTAGACAGAATAGTTCAACAAACCAAGCAGGAACGAGAAAATAAGTCTAAACTGCTGCAGGAGCTATCCAATGAGAAGCTGATGCTTGAGAACAATCAATTATGGTCAACTCGTCAAAGAGAATCACTTGCCTTGTTCAGATCTATGGGTGTGCGTGCCTATGCACTAAATGATTTGGTTGAATTAAATGATACAGCTCGGCTTACAGCGGAGGAACTGTTTGAGACGATGAAGTACGCGATATTCTTTGATGGAACACATGTACAGGCTCCTAATGATTTATATCATGTTCCATTACGAGGTCTTGTACCAGACCGTTCTTTTATTGAGAATGAAGTGCTACAAATTCGTGTGAAGAATGGCATAAGTGAAGATGTATTCCCACATGCGGTCAAGGCTTTATGGTGGGTAGAGCAATTCTTTCTAGCAGGTGAGACACGAATAGAGAATGATGTACTCATCGACTCAAAGGGGATTCGAGGTCCACAAGAGAAGAAGAGCTATATATTAAGCCAGAAGGCTATGCTGAAACGTAAAGAGGAAATTCAGAAGAAAATTAGCGAGTTGAATATATCACTTGCGGATTTTCAAGACTCCATCAAAATTGATACGCAGACTATGCAAGAATTACATGCCATTATCCAATCCGTTCGTGAATCGGAAGCCTTCCTCACCAAGAAGCATGAACGTGAAGGAAGGGGCTTGAAATATGAATCAGAAATACTACTACTTAACGAGCAGAAAGTGCAGAGTCAAGTGGTAAAAACTTCGCTCACGCAGTTCATTGAGAAGAGAGTCAAGCTGGAGCATGCACAGGGGATCCTGCATGTTGAAGCAGCGTTTTATGTGAAATTAGGTCAACAGAAGGAGCAGTATGAAACGTTACAACGGAAGACTCAGCATCTCCACAGCTTATCCATACGGCAGGATATGATGAAGCAGCAATACGATACGTTAGAAGGGCAGTTTGATGATATAGATGCAAATGAACGCCGAAAACAACGTAATCTTTTAAATAATCAAGACGAAATTCAACAAGCAACGCGTACTCTTAATCAAATCGACAATCAAGTCAAAGATACAAGCGAGGCACTTGATACATCTAAATTAAATCTACTTACTGTGACTGAAGAAATTGAAAACCTTAAAGGGGTAGCACGTTTTATTTATGATGAGGTGGCCAGCAAGTTTGAACTTGAACCCAACAATGCTAAATGGCAACGATCGCTTGCAAAGCTCCGCCAAGAGCATGAGTCTGGAAAAGTTACATTTAACAGCGCCAGAAATGAGTCAGGCATTGATCCCGCAGCACCTGAAAATTATAAAGTACTTGAAGAAGAGGTTCATCGATTACAGGATGAGTATAAGCGGACAAGTTTATTGTTTGAAGAGAATCAAGAACGAGCTGAGAATTTGAAAGATCAGCTGGAGACGACAATCAATATGCGAGTCCTTGAAATTCAACAGCGATTTAAGAACTACATGAGCATTTTTCAATTCGAGGGACAGATCGATTGGAATCAGCAAGAGGATCGTCGAGGTCGAGTGCTTTTCCATTTATTCATTAAGGCTCGCAAGGAAGGGCACCGAGGATCATTAGAGGATGTTAGTGTGAAGGCTCGTGGAGGAAGAGTTGGCAAAGGTGTTTCTGGAGGAGAAGAATCGCTCAGTTCACTACTGTTTGCTCTGGCTTTATTGCAGAATCTACAAACGGCACCTGGATTTATAGTCATGGATGAATTTGATAGCGCGTTAGATGAGCAGAGGAAGTTAAAGGTATTTGATCTTTATGCTGGTGAATTACAACGTAAATTGATTATCCTGTCACCAAAGTCGCATGAGAACTCTTATCTGGATCGATTCTCGAAAGCGTACATTGTGCATCATGATCCCACTGTACCACGGAGTAAAGTGACGGGGTTAATTTTGAAACGTATATGACGGAGTGGTAGAAATGAATTAGCCTGTTAGAGTGAGACATTCACTGTTCATTCTTACGGGCTAATTCATTGTATGATGCACACTGACTTAAGCTAATATTTAATGTACTGTGCTGCGGTATACTCGAGCTATAAGAAAAAAATGAGGTGTTTATATAAATGATGAATCTTACGCAGGACCTTGCTAAATTGATTCGATTAACCTTTCCTTAATTATTACTGCGATTTACGGTATTCGCTTGGGCTAATCCCAATTAGTTTGCGGAACACCTCTCGGAAAAATCGTATGAAATGCCGACTGCTCATGCGAGTTTCCGTAGCCAACTGCACTAGAGTTAACGGCTCCGCAATATGGAATTGATATAATCTATCATATTCGACAATATTGACCCATCTTATAAAATATCCGTTTGTGCAACTGTTGATAGCTTTCCATCCTCAATTTCTAAGTGTGATTTTAATGAGTTGTATAGCAATATCTGCAAGTAAAGCCGTAGTGGCAGTATTGACGGATCCTACTATTTCCATCATCTGTGGTGCGGCGCGTGCGCTGCATGTGTGGCTAACGGGGCAGTTTAATATGGTTTTGAAGACCACGGAAAGCAGGAGATTAGGTTTTCAGGTAGAATACTTAATTTGACAATATAAGTAAAAGCGGGGGTGTAAACTGTGAATGAAAAATCGATTAAAATTGAGAAAATCGAGCAAATTTCTATCAATGTCAAAGATATGAAAAAAGCAGTTGAATTTTATATGGGTATTTTGGAACTGGAATTAAAGTTTACAGCAGGTAATATGGCTTTTCTTGATTGTGGGGGTAACACTATCATGTTAAGTGTTCCAGAGAATGAAGAATTTGACCATCGTAGTTCTGTTTTATATTTTAAAGTAAAAAACATAAAAGAATCTTTCCAATTACTTAAAGACCGTGGTGTAAAGTTTCGTGGAAATCCACATATTGTACATAAGACTACTACAATGGAAAATTGGATGGTTTTCTTTGAGGATATAGACAACAATGTTCTCGCATTAACAAGTTACGAGATGTTGAGCTAACGGTTCAATTGTATTTAGGCTGCCCATATGGCAGCCTTTTCTCAAATAACGGGCAGCATAGTAGAGCACTTATCAATATGTAAAAGGACAAGAACTAACCTTTCTGTAAAGTCGAGTGCCGAAGCCATTGAACAATGGAAATTGAATTCCAGCCTGGACGCCTGGATTACCTATGAATCGTGGCATGGCATTACCGGCTTCAGGATGTGACCGACCTGGTCGAACTGCCCGAAGAAGAAAAGCTCTATCGTGGAACGCCGACGCCCAGACGGAAATCACCGATCAGAAAAAAGAGGCACAGCAATTTATTGATTATTCAAGAACGGAAGAATCTCACCAAATCTTTCAAAAATGGGGCTGGAAGTAAGGTCAAGCCAAAAATCTAAAAACAAGACTGTTCAAAAGAACATCCCCGTAATCGAGATTCTGTTCATATGGGTAGGAGCTCTGTGGTTTAACATTCCGTTTTGAAGAACAGGTTGAATGTGATTCAGTACAATAATAAATGTGAGAGGGATCAATGAAAAGTGATGAATTGATCATCAAAAAATGGGGGTCATAGAGCATGCTGGACGGCCATTATCTTCGCAGTAATATGGACGAACTTTTTGAAGCATGTGGTCTTAAAACATTCCGATTTTTCACTAAAGTTTAAATTGTTCACTTTACTGAAAATCATCAGCCATGATATGAATCATATTGCATACGGGTTAAGATATCAAAATTTAAAATTCAAGATTGGAGGATGAATGACATGGGAAAGCAGTTGATTAAACGAAGATTTACTGTAATGGTAACTGTTTCTGCACTGATTTCTTCACTTTGTGCACCATTTCTCCAAGGAACTGCAAACGCTTCTTCTTACACTGCCATCGTAAACCCGGATAAGCAGTATCAAACCTGGGAAGGCTGGGGTACTTCATTAGCTTGGTTTGCGAACCGGGTTGGAGGCGCATCGGATGCAACACGCAACTGGTATGCAGATCAATTATTTGATGTGAACCAAGGTTTAGGCTTTAATATTGTTCGTTACAATATCGGCGGCGGTGAAAATCCGCAGCATCATTTTTTGGAACTTCGTGCAGCCGTGCCAGGATTTAAGGCAAGCCCCACGGCGGACTATGACTGGAGCAGCGATGCGAATCAACGTTGGATGCTGCAAGCCGCCAAAACAAGAAATCAACCACAAGAATTTATCGCAGAAGCTTTTGCAAACTCGCCTCCATGGTGGATGACGAATAGCGGCAGCGTAACAGGCGCAGTATTGCCAGGGATGGATAACCTGAAAGGCGATATGTTCGATGATTTCGCGGATTATTTGACTACTGTCATTCAACATTTTAAGGACAATGAAGGGATTACATTCAGAACCGTTTCTCCGATCAATGAACCGGATGGGTTATGGTTGTACAGCAACCGTCAAGAGGGAGCCTTCTACTCGCAGTACAGCAGAGGAACGATTATCCAACACGTACATGATGCATTAGTGCAAAAAGGTCTGCCTACAACCCAAAGCTCCGCGGATTCGAACGCAGTTTGGCTAGCGAGAGACACGATCAACGCTTATACGGATATTACGAAGTCCATGTTAAGCCAATATAACGTCCATACGTATTTCGGGAACGATACGGATAGAAAACAAGTCTTCTATGCCGCGGGCAACAAACCGATTTGGATGTCTGAGCACGGCGATGGTGAAGCGAACGGTATCGAAATGTCGAGATCCATCGTATCGGACATCAAGTACATGAAAAACTCCGCTTGGGTTTATTGGCAAGCCGTAGAGGAAAATGCCGCTCCCGGGTGGGGGATGATTGAAACCGATCTAAACGACGCAAATAACAACGCTTTTACACCTCATGTTAAACAAAAGTTTTGGTCCATGGCCCAATGGAGCAAGTTCATTCGTCCAGGGTATAAAATCATCGATATAGAGGATGACGATTCCGTTGCGGCATATGATGCAGCTTCCCAAAAACTAGTCATCGTTACAGTTAACGATCGCAGCTCTTCAAACGATGTTACTTATGATCTGTCTAAATTCGGTGATATTACCGGGTCAGCAACGGCGTATCGCACAGTAGCTCCATCTAATGGCGTAACACCAGAAAATTTTACAAATATAAATGTGGTTTTGAACAACAAGTCGTTCCAGAATACAGTGCCTGCTTATTCCGTAAATACTTATGTAGTCGATGGTGTAAACCTTAAAAATTACACGTCCAGTGCGGCAATTGATACATCTGCGTACTACAAAATTGTGAATAAAAATTCCGGAAAAGTAATGGATGTCAAGGGTGTCTATCTTGACGATAGCACGAGTGTCATTCAATATGCAGATAACGGCGGAGCCAATCAACAATGGCAATTTGTAGATATGGGCAGAGGCATTTATAAAATCAAAAACCATAATAGCGGTAAAATGCTAGAAATTCAAGGTGAATCCACGTCAGACGGAGCGCAGGCCATCCAGTACCACGATACGGAATGGCGGGGTGTCAATCAAGAATGGAAGCTCATTGACGCAGGTGGGGGTTACTATTCCATTGTGAATATCAATAGCGATAAAGTACTTGATGTTAAAGGTGAATCTACTTCCAATTCAGCTTCAATTATCCAATACACCGGGTTTGGTTCGTCTAACCAGCTCTGGAAATTGGTGAAGGTGAATTAATAAGGTTAAAAAGAGACGCTATCCGAATTATCGGGATGGCGTCTTTGTGTTAATGAAATATAATTAGAAAGGTCTCTAAGCAAGACGACCAAGTAGGTCATATAGAAGGCGTTGCAAGGATTGACCCATCCGTTCATGTCCCGTTTGGAATAACGAATTATAAAGAGAATAAAAG
>DJUJ01000022.1:3595-23931 GCA_002438345.1 Paenibacillus sp. UBA6285 | reverse complement strand
TTAATTCTAGCTCCAAAATTCCCTATAATCAGCTCTAGAATCATTAAATCCAAAATTATAGGGAAGAATTCCTTATAATTCACTACTAACAAACCTTTTCTTGGCATATAGAATGGTGATGCAATGCTATCGAACTAAAGACCCAACTAACGTCAACTAACTTGGCATCTCCTTCCTACATGTACCTTCACCTGACCTAGACACTTTCATCTACAACTACCTTCGTCCACCAGGAAACTCTAAACTTCTAATACTTTCACCCGACCCAGCAACTCTTACCTACATATACCTTCTCCTGCCCTCCCATATCACTGACTTAGCTTCTCCCTTCATATATTCAATCAAGCGCTTAATTACACTTATCTACATATTCCGTTCCGTCAAAACGAAAAAAACAATCCAAATTCATGGACTGCTCCTTCACCGTACGTTCTATTCAATTCATGATCATCATTCGATCTTTGAGATCTATTTACTCTAGCAATACCTAGCTCTTACACTTGTTCAGCCACAGCGAACAAAATACCACCGTCTACCTCCAGCATTACTGTCCGCTCCCGGCGCACCAACTCCTCCAAATGCGCCAGTGTTTCACTCATCGCAAAACGCATCTGGTGAACGCTCGTTACCCGGCTGCGAAACAGGAAATCGCACACTGCGAATCCGCTCAGCGGGCCGCTGGCTAGCAGGGCTGCCGCGGTATCCAGGCGCTCCTCATGATGAGCGAGCAAGCTATTTACTCGGTGCGCAAAGCCAGCGAAGGGCTCGCGATGTCCCGGGAACGCCATGCTGACCGGGTAGCTGCCCAGCTCCTGCAGCCCCTGAAGGAACGTCTGCAGCGGCTGCGGATCGCTGCCTGGCAGCAGGCTGACATTGGGTGAGATCTGCGGCAACACAGCATCGCCACAGATCATTTGCCCGCTGCCCGCATGATACAAGCTCACATGCCCCGGCGCATGTCCGCCCGTTACGATGAGCTGCCAATCGCGGCCTCCCATGCTAAAGGGCTCTTCCACATCCAGGTAGGATACAGTAGGCTGCGGCTCCACTTGGGAATTAAAGCTTTCCAAATGTGCTTTAATCCCGTTCGACCACTGATCTGTCATTCCATGCTGGGAGAAATAAACCGGTAAAATATCATTGATGTCTTTGCCTTTGTCATTTCCCGCGTCTTTATCTACATCATTGCCCGAATCATATCCCGCGCCATTCCATGCATCTTCATCCGCGCCTTTACCAGCATCATCGCCTAACCCATCGCCCCACATCAACAACGCCTCCGCATGAGCACGTTTCGTCATCCACACCTTACAGCCACTCTGCGCCTGTAGCCAGCCCGCCAATCCGTAATGATCGGGATGATGATGCGTAACGACGATATCTCGCACATCCTTCCACGACAAGTTTAGCTCCTGCAGAATCCCGAGCCAGCAATTCTCTGTATCCGGGCTACGCGGACCCGGATCGATAATAGTCACTCTGCCATCTTCATCCGACAGAATATAGCTGTTCACTTGACGAAGAGGCGAGTCCATGGGCACCGAGACCTGGAGAATGTTCTCGTCCCATGATGTAATCTCTGCTTTAGACATGGAGCGTTCACCACCTTTGAATCTTTTTCCGGAAACCATTTAGGGCCGAATTCCACTAAAGATCATCCGTGTGGAACTTTCTGCATTATAAACCTCATCTTCATAGCTGCCATGTACAGCTTCGAGCTGCAAGCCCGCTACCTCGATCATCGCTCTGAAATCCTCCAGTGAATACAGCTTCACACGCTCATGATATTGACGAGGTGTAGGGTCATTCTTGGTGGTTAGAATGATGTCCTTTTTCACATAACCATCCTCAATCCGGCGTGACTCATCAATCAAATTCTCTCCATCCTCACGCGTAGAATGCAGCACCAGATGACGAATCACATACGCAGGGTTCAAAAAATCAATAACGAACTTACCACCCGGCTTCAGCAAGCGGTAAATTTCACACAGAACCTTTACCTGCTCCTCATCCTTCTCAAAATAACCAAAAGAAGTGAACAGATTTACTACTGCATCGAATCCTCCGTCCAGTGGTAAATCACGCATGTCGGAACGAAGCCAAGTTACCTTCTCTGCCCCGAATTGAGATCGAGCTTCACGCAGCAACACCTCCGACAAATCTACTCCGGTAACCTTGTATCCTTCCTCCGCAAGTACCAAAGAATGACGTCCCATTCCACAACATAAATCCAGCACTCTTGAACCTGGAGGCAGTCCCAGCCAGGCGATCATCTGATCTACTTCTTTAGNNTTATATACGATCAGATAATCCTCTCCAAAGCTCTTTTCATACCATTCAGTCATGTTGTCTCTCCCTCCTACAGGCGTCTTCCTGTGACTCCACTCTGTGTATGTTAATGTAACGCCATTGTACAGACTTTTACTGATAAACTCAAAGAAGAGTCGCCACAGGGACCTCTCGGCCCTTAATGACAACTCTTATTGTAACTTACTTTACACAAGCTGCTGCAAATATACTCTTGCCTCATAAGGACGAAACTTGAGAGAACTCATATCCTCATCTTTGGACACTGTATAATTAGAGATTAACAACTCCAGATGGTCTGGATTGAACTCCGCTGGCCATTCGAATACAGGCTCTCCATCAAAAAAATTCAAAATAACCAGCAGCTGCTGATCCTCTAAGGATCGGGTGTACGCATAAATCTCTGTGTGCTCTGCGAGCAGTAGATCATACGATCCGTAAACGATCACCTTGTGTTTTTTTCTTAACGCAATCAGCTGTTTATAGTAGTTGTAGATAGATTCCGGATCTTTTACAGCGTTGCCAGCGTTGATCTCCATATGGTTGGAATTCACTTCAATCCAGGGAGTCCCCGTTGTAAAACCACCTGCATGTCCATCGTCCCATTGCATGGGGGTACGGGCATTGTCCCGGCTTTTATGATGAATCGCAGACATAATTTGTTCTTCTGGAACACCGTTTCTTCGCTTTTCTTCATAATAATTAAGTGTCTCCACATCCCGGTATTCATCGATGGAATCGAAATAGACATTTGTCATGCCGATTTCTTCTCCTTGATAAATATAAGGTGTACCCTCCAGCATATGGNNCTGTAAAAGAGATCGTTCCCGAACCGAGACACCGAGCGCGGCTGGTCATGGTTACATAAATAGTTCGCATTCCAGCCTCTGTTATGCAGAACCGTCTGCCAGTTGCTCATGATCTTTTTCAGCTCTAGTAGACTCCATGGAACCACATCCCATTTTCCACTACCCGGCGAAGCGGCATCCAGAAACATATGCTCAAACTGAAAAGTCATGTTTAGCTCCCGGCGTCCGTCACCTACATAATCCAAAGCCTGCTCAGGCCCAAGTCCTGAAGTCTCTCCTACCGTCATAATATCGTAGAAATAGAGTACTTTATCGTATAGATTCTGTAGCAGAGTATGCACATCCTCCAGATTAGAGAACATTCCATAGGCCCTTACGGTGGGGGTTCCGTCCGGGTTGTCCGCATCGGGATACCCTTTCGTCTTCACGATATGTGCAATCGCATCAAAACGAAATCCATCTACACCCTTCTTCAGCCACCACTCTACCATCTCATGCAGCTTATCAATAACCACTGGATTCTCCCAGTTCAGATCGGGCTGGTATTTGGAGTAGAGATGAAGATAATACTCATCTGTCTGTGGATCAAGCTCCCACACAGAGCCGCTGAAATAAGATTCCCAGTTATTCGGGGGTCCGCCATTTTTACCTTTTCGCCAAATATAAAAGTCTCGTTTCGGATTGTCCTTCGACGATCTAGATTCAACAAACCAAGGATGCTCATGTGACGTGTGGTTCAGCACCAAATCCATCATCAGCTTCATCCCACGTGAGTGCAACTCCCTGAGTAATTCGTCAAAATCAACCATCGTGCCGAATTCCTTCATAATGTCACAGTAATCACTGATATCATAACCGTTATCATGGTTAGGCGATTTATAAATAGGACAGACCCAGATCACGTCTACACCAAGGTCCTGCAAATAATCCAGCCTGGATATAATACCTCTTAAGTCTCCGATTCCATCTCCGTTACTGTCCATAAAGCTGATCGGATAAATCTGGTACACGACGCTTTCTTTCCACCATTTCGGGTTCATTTCTCGGTTACCTCCTATTTAGCTATATGTAGAGTTTAACCACACAGAGCTTAGTAGATAACAAATCCCCCCTACTTCCCTAGTCCCTTGTGCCACGATACCTTATTCAAAATAACGATATCGAATTTAAGAAACACATGAACTACCTCCTTGGCTTGAAAAAAGAAAAAGCCGGCAACCTTCTCTTCCGAGAGGTTACCAGCTTATTTTACATTAAGTATATATTGTGACTCTAATTATACTTGGTCTTAACCTTTAACCGCACCCTCTGTGATCCCTTCCATGATAAAGCGTTGGAAGAAAGCGTAGATGATGACAACCGGGATAGCTGTCAGTACGAGCGCTGCCAGAATCAGTGACCATTCCTTATTGTACTCTCCGAACAACATGTTCGTGGACAAGATCAGGGTGTATTTGTTGACATCCGTAAGCATGANNTTCCAAATCCACAGGAAGTCTAGAATTCCGATGGTTACTGTGATGGGCAGCAAGAGCGGGAAAATAATTTTAAAGAAAGTTTGGAAATCTCCGCAGCCATCGATGTGCGCCGACTCTTCAAGCTCTCTAGGAATGCCCTTCACGAACCCATGATACAGGAACACCGCCATGTTGACGCCAAGACCGATATAGATCAGTCCCAGACCGAAGACGCTGCCTTGAACCGCCAAAGCTTTGGTTACACGGGAGAGCGAGATCATAATCGAATGGAAAGGTACCAGCATGGATGCGACGAACAGGAAGAAAATAGCGCTGCTTATTCTCCCCGAAGTTCGGGACAGCTTGTAACCAGCCATGGAGGAAAACAGCAGAATCCCGCCAATCCCCACTACCGATACAAGGACTGAGTTCTTGACACTGTTAAACAAGTGAATTCGATCAAAGGCTTGCTTATAGTTCTCAAAATGAAGCTTGGTTGGCAAGGCCAAAATGGAATCGAATATCTCTCCTTGGGTCTTGAAAGAGTTGATGATTGCCATATAGATCGGGAAGAAGGCTAATGCCGCGCCGATAATCAGTACAATCAGGATCAGTGTAGAGGACAGTTTGCGTGTCATCATGCCTCCACCTCGTTTCTCTTCGTAACTCTAATTTGGATAAGGGTCACAATCAGGATTATGATGAACAGTACAACCGACTTAGCGCTTGCATACCCGTAACGGAAGTTATTGGAGAACGCCTCTTCGTAAATATTCATCGTAATAACCTGTGTACTACGGCCAGGACCGCCACCCGTCAAGCCGAATACAACCTCAAATACTTTAAATGCCCCATTAAGCGTCAGGAAGAAACAGATGGTGATGGCATGAGAAATCATTGGGAGTGTAATATGTCTAAAGGTTTTCACCGGATTGGCACCGTCAATAACAGCCGCTTCTTTCAAGCTTTGTGGAACGCCTTGCAAGCCGGCCAAATAAATGATCATCATATAACCAACGCCGTTCCATAGCGACACAATTACAATGGAGAAGAATGAAAATTTAGGATCGCCGATCCAAGACTGATCCAGGAACAGCAGCGCAGTTTTCTCTGCCAGCTGCGGCAACACCTGAGTGAAGATGAATGTCCACATAAATGCGCTTATGATCACACTGATCATATTAGGCATGAAGAAGATGGTACGGAAAAAGCCTTTAAAGCGTGTCCGCGATTCAATAAACACAGCAAGCAACAGAGCCAGTACGTTCTGGAGAATAACCATTACGACTACGTACTTTAATGTAAACAGCAAAGCTTTAATGAAATCTGGGTCATCCGTAAGTGCCTCAACAAAGTTGGCAAGGCCAATAAAATCATAACTGCGGTTCAGCCCGTTCCAGTCAGTAATACTGTAGTACATTCCGCCGATGGTTGGAATCAGCATAAACGCAGTGTATAACAGTAAGGCTGGGGCCACAAAATAGAACATGGACAGGATTTTGCGAGAATTCTTTATCATAATGGCACACCTCTTTATGTGTTGAATACCAGAGGCGGAAGGCAATTTTACGTGAAACCGCCTTCCGCCCTCCTATCGGCTATTGCTTTTCTCTATTTGTTTACTTTGTTGAAGTCTTTCCATGATTTATCGAGTGCTTTCAATACACCATCTTGAGTCAGTTGTTTGGAGAAGTAACTTTGCAGTGCTTTACCCACTTCATCCTTAACTGATTGCGGGATGGATGGTTCACGATAAGCTTTTCCAGCTTTCACATAGGTTGTAGCATCGTCAACCCAAGGGTAGCTCTCATAATTGTGTACTGATGCTACAGGGTTGAATTTCAGGCTTTGGAATAATTCGCCAGAGGCTTGGTCATCCAGAACAAAGTTCATGAAATCAAGCGCAACTTCTTTATTCTTGCTTGTAGGCGAGGCAACCAGTGAGGTTGATGCACCCAGGTTGATCAGTGTGGCATCCGGGTTGTCATTGATTGGAAGCGGCGCTACGCCAAAGTCGAGATCAGGATTGGCCTTCAGAATGGTCTCAGCATACCAAGGTCCTTGTACCCACATCGCTGCTTTTCCGTTGGCAAATGCCGCTGCACCATCATCACCACCCACTTCAAGCGCTTTGTTCGTGCCGTTGGCGTTAACCAGATCGATGATGTCGAACATGGATTTCATTTCTGTGAAAGAACCTTCGTTTTTGTTCATCCGTTCAACGAAATCTTTATTGGCAGTTTCGATTTGTGCACCTACAGCGAGCGGAAGGAACAATTGTGGAATCCATGCTTCCTTATACGCCAGCTCAAATGGTGTGATATTGTTTTGTTTTAGTGTTTCCACAACCTGCTTCATTTCAGATAATGTTGTTGGAACCTTCAGGTTCAAATCAGAGAAGATTTTTTTGTTATACAGGTAACCCCACGAGACAGTCTCCAAAGGCAGGGCCACGACTTTATTGTCGATGGTAACGGAAGGCTTGACACTTTCCAACAATTTGCCTACAAAGGGCTGGCTACTCAGGTCTTCCAGATATCCCGCTTTGTAGAAAGATGGAATTTCGTTAGTGGCGTGGATGGAGAAAATATCAGGTGCATCATTAGAAGCAAGTCTTGTTTTAAGAATTTGGGAAGCATTGTCGGAGTTAGGCATTTCCAGTTGAACTTTTACATCAATGTTCTTGTCCGCTTTCTCTTTTGCAACAAACTTCTCGATGTATGAATCAAATTGATCTTTGAAACGCGGCATTGCGATGAACAATTTGAGCGTAACTGTTTTTTCTGAGCCTGTCTCTTTCCCGCTGGTTCCAGTGTTGGTGTTGCCATTGCCTGCGCCACTGTTGGAACCACATCCAGCCAGAAGCAGAACAGTCATCAAAGCGCTGACCGTAACTTTCCAAGTCTTCTTCATTGTGTGTTACCCAACCACCAACCTTCACAATAGGAATATACATACTCACCCACGCACCGCCCGCAGGATTATTATCAATAAGAATCCCGTAATCCTCGCCAAAATGCAGCTTGACCCGGGCACCCACATTATAGAGTCCAATCGAATTCCCACTCTTCCAATAAGGGTCCAATTGTTCGGTCAACCGGGTACGAACCTCCTCTAGCCGTGCCGGAGATATCCCCATTCCATTATCCTGAACTTGAATCAACAGACCATTCTCATGAGGAATTAACTGTATCTTTAGGTTCCAGGAACCCTTTTTCCGGTCAAAGCCATGCATAAAAGCATTCTCCACCAAGGGATGCAGAGTCAGCTTCGGTACGAGGCAATCTTCCCATACCGGTGAGATTTCCACTTCATAGTTCAGCTTTCCCGCATAACGCTGCTGCTGGATATTCATATAGTTGTTTAAGTGCTTGATTTCCATTCCAATTGTCGTCAGCTCTTCCGGGTCGCGTATGACGTAGCGGAACATTTCGCTTAGGGACTGAATGACACTGTAGATATCACTTGGTTTCTTAGAAAATGCCATGCTCCCAATCAACTGGAGAGTATTTTGCAGAAAATGAGGATTGATCTGCGCTTGCAGCGCTTTCAACTGCGCGGTCTGCTTCTCCATGTTGATGGTGTATTCATTTCGAATATGCTCACGAATCCGGATAGACATCGTCTGGAATCTCATCTCCAGCATGCCGATTTCGTCCTGTCGATTCGAGATAGGCGCATCTTCTCCCTTTAGCCAGTTCAGTACGCTCATTGATCTTGCCAGACGGATAATCGGTCCTGACACTCTATAGGCGACAAATGTCAGTCCCCACGGCTCCAGATAATGATAAAAAATATATTGCTCCGGCGTACGAACGTAACCACTTCCTTGTGCGGACAGATCAACATTCTTCATGGCCGGAACTGGCCCTTCCTTAAGCTGATACATCACCTTGCCACCGGAATCGACGATGTATACGCCGGACTCCTGCTCCGAATTCAAGAGGCCGAGTGCATTGTCCATCATTTTCCACTTCACTTCAAACCTGATGCTACCAATTTTTTCTTTGTTCTCAAACCGATTAATACTACGGATAAGGCTAAAGTTAGCCGCTGAACCTGGATCGTCTTTTATAATAAAATCAGCCTTTTGATCCACGATATCGCGCCAGATGGGAACTTCCGTAGTCGGTGTTTGAATAAGATCGCGCATATCATTAATCGTGAACAGCTTGTCCTTTTCTTTTAAATAAAGCTGAATCTCCTCTAGGCTGTTATTACCGGAATAAAAAATCGACGTAATCGTGTTAACCACATTCCGCTGAAGCATGAACTTGTCCGACAGACTGCCGTCTTCTTCCCTCGTATACTCACCGAGCGTCGGACTGATTAAGATAGTGTAGATCAGATTATTGAGCTGCGTGAAATTTTTGTCCACGGCTTCGCCAGACCAGGCGATTTTGGACAGATTAGACTGTATAACTTCCTGTTCCATCACTTTACGTGTATTTTCAGTGGCCAGCAAAGTCACCACCCCAATCGGAATAACGGATATACAAAGCATAATGATAATTAGCTTGCTGCGAATCGTTCGTTTGAACGGCGCTGACAGCATTCGATAGATATAGCCCAGCCATTTCAAAAGCATCTCTTCCCTTCAGTCATAACTGCTATGCGTTAGTATATTTTAGAGTGCCAGCCTTCGGCTGTATAGGTCTAGGTAAACTACATCAAGGTTCCTTGAATTGTCAATCCTTCTTCATATTCAGCACATTCGTACGCCTAGCGCATAAATATAAGGACTGCCTCCTTTTTATGGAGTGATCCTGCTTTTCCTGGCTTGATCAAGCTCCACACTGGGCTGTTTATGATCATGTCCATATCCATATCCTTGGCAAAAATCTCAAACCCATCATAACCATGATAAGGACCACTATAATCCCAAGAAAACATTTGCCGAAAAGGAATCCCCATCTTGTGATACACACGTATTTCTTCTTCACGCCCAACCCCATCAAATCAATATCTAGCCTCTGCGCCAGCTCTTCCAGCTCATAAGCCCCCAGTGTATGACGAGCACGCAGGTCGCCTACCAGCAGCATGACCTTGTCCCCTTCCAAACGGGGTTTGAATTTAGAAATAATCGCCTCCATTTGAGGAGTATATTTAGCGATCACTTTCTCACAATTTTCCTGAATATGCTCATCAAACAGCGCGGCGATGGCTCGAAGACTTTCAGCGGTCTTAGTAGGCCCGAAGAAGTTGTATTCCAACCACAGAATGCCATAATCCCTCTCCATCGTAGTTACTATATAGTTCATGAAACGATGACAGTGAATCAGATNNCCCGGACCACTGAGCAATGACACGCAGTCCCATTTCCTCCAGCAGTATACGCGAAGCCCAAGCATCCCCGCCGATGTTATAATCCCCAATAATATTGATATCGTAAGGACCACACTCCGCAAGCTCTCTCTTTCCCATCAAAAAAATCAAGAATTGCATCATTAGCGATATGAGGGCCTAAAGACTGACCCCACGAAATCCTTCACAGCGAACGGGAATGATCGGAATGCCTAGCTCGGTGGATATTTTTTTGGACACAGCTTCAATATCGCCTCCGATCTACCCCACCGGTTATCGCCAATTAAGACTTCCCTTAAAAACCCTTATTTTTCCTTATATTTGCAGTTTCGTCATGTTAAATGTTATGTTATATAACATAACATTTAACATGTTTCCGTTTCCATTTTATTTATTTCATTTTTATTCTCCATAACGATGTCATGTTTCTGATCACCTTTTTGATTCGAAGAGAATAGAATCCCAGTTATTTCTTTAAACTATTATTGACATTAACTTTCAACTCGTATATGATCTCATTAGGCAAAAGTGCAATGAATAAACTTGAAATTTAATATATCCCGTAAAGGGGAGTAGCTGTTAAATAAAGTCGTCAATACGAGAATATGAGGATATTCTCCGGCTTTATTGGCAATTCAACATTGTTAGCGAGACCTTTACCAATCAGGTTAGACCTTTATTCCAAAGGCTAATCTGTTTGGTAAAGGTCTTTTTTATATAAAATTGGTTAAGATGGTATGATGAATATCTTTTAGTAGATATTTGCATTAGAAAAGGGAGGACAACAGTAATGGATTGGGGATTATTATTAGAGTACGGCTGGGTATTGCTCGTTCTTGTAGCACTTGAAGGACTACTAGCCGCAGATAACGCACTGGTATTGGCAATTATGGTTAAACACCTTCCTGATGAGGAAAGAAAAAAAGCGCTATTCTACGGATTAGCCGGAGCCTTTGTGTTCCGCTTCGGTTCACTATTTGTCATCTCCTACCTGGTTGATATCTGGCAAGTACAAGCCATCGGCGCGATTTATTTATTATTTATCGCAGGGAACCANNCTTCCGAAAACTATTGTTCAAGAAACCAGTTACGGATGAAGCAGCTGAAAGTGGTACTGACGCTGCAGTCAGCAAAAAGAAATCTAGCTTTTGGTTTACTGTCTTTAAAGTAGAAGTCGCTGACATCGCCTTCGCGGTTGATTCCATTTTGGCTGCAGTTGCCCTCGCTGTTGCGCTTCCTGCAAGTGGTCTTCCAAAAATCGGGGGACTTGACGGCGGACAATTCCTCGTCATCTTTGCCGGTGGATTTATCGGTCTGGTCATTATGCGTTTCGCAGCTTCCTTCTTCGTTAAGCTGCTTCACACCCGTCCAGGACTTGAAATTGCAGCCTTCTTCATCGTAGGTTGGGTCGGAGTTAAGCTGGCCGTCATTACCTTGGCACACCCTTCACTTGGTGTTCTTTCCGAGGATTTCGCGCATAGCACTTGGTGGAAACTCACCTTCTATGTTGTACTCGTACTCATCGCTACAATTGGTTGGTTTATGAGCAGCAAGGTAGAAGAGAATGTTGGGGAAAATCCAGTTAAAGAAGTAGATAAACAGCTCAATTAATCCTTATTGAATCACAGAAACAAATATAACCCGAAAGACGTACCCTTTCAGTAAAGGTGTTCGTCTTTCGGGTTATTTTCTTTTATCCCCTATTTTTCTCCCGATATTCCTGCGGTGTGCAGCCAACGGTTTATCATGATCCCATGAGATCGTGAGTGTCTACTTAAATGGAAACGAGTTCATGCGAAAAAAGCCTGCTTCCACCATCAAATGGGGAGCAGGCTTTGCATTAAATATTCTTATTGACCAATGATCTGATCGGTCTTACCTTGCAGTTCCACTAGCTTCATAATCACCGTAGCCGCCAGTGCTTTCGTTACCGTCTGCTGCGGATTAAACTTGCCGTTGTCATCCTTTAGAATTCCCAATTTCACAACAAGAGCCACCGCTCCCTTATTGTTTATAGATGCACTATCACTGAACTGACTTACCGTTACATCTTTATCAAGATAGGCTGTGAGTTTGTTGTATTTCAAAAAATTAGCCAGCTGAACAGCAAGCTGTTCCCGAGTTAACTTACTCTCTATTTGCAGGCTTTCATCCCTGTTGATCCACTTACGATCTGCTGCATAAGTAACAACATCATAATATGAATTCTCAGGCTTCACGCCTGCCACAGTTTTTCGTTCATTATTATTATTATAATTGCTGAAATTCGGATTAGAAGCCTTGACAAGATAGGTTAACCAATCGCCAACCGTTATTTCTTGATCCGGGTTCACTTTACCATCGGCATCCGGAGTAATCACATGGTATTTTACTAATTCTGATAATGGTTGTTCCGCTGCATGGCCTTTGATATCCGTTGCAGATATTTGAGCATCTTGCTGACCAAGGTAATCAAAGACCGCTACCCATTTTCCAGTGGCTGCATCTAAAACCTGATATAATCCATTAGATTCATCAAAAGTTGTATCATATACCAGCTTCACCTTTGGCGTGGCATAGCTATTATAACTATAGTATCCACCAACCTGAGTGTATCTTAGCTTAGTCTGATATTTAGGTTTATAACTTTCGAGCGCTTCCTTCTTGGAAATTGTAGCCTCAGGCGATAATGTGATTTCATCGATACCGTTTATCCGATTCCCAATGTAAGAAATCAGTCTGCCATAAAGATCCAAGCTTAGCGTAAGGGTACTGTCACTCACAGGAATCCCTTGATGATATCTAATAAACTGATATCTAAATCCTGATCCGTCTGAAGTAACGTTTGAGTTATCTCCATATTCTACAAGCTTTAGCTTCTGGCTCGCCTGAGGATATAGGCTATTCATTATACTAAGCGCTTTAGTCTTAGCTTCAGCCTCACTAAGCTTCTTCCCTCCAGCAGGAGCCTGTTCTTCCTTCTTCTTATCCTGAGTAAAACCATAGGCTTGAGCCTGGTACTGCAATATTTCACCGGTCTTTGCATCGATCTCGGCAGAGGATTGTTCTGGAAAGCCAGCACCAATGTAACGTTCATTTCCATTGCCACCCCAGTATAACTGCCAGATCTTCCGATCCGTATTTTGATAGTCATTTCTCAAGCTTTGAGAGATCAATTTACGATCTGCTGGAATATAAGCAACCTTCTTTACAAGCTGTTCCGCTTCTTTTGCAGAAAGCTCTGTAGTTGAGCTTCTTGCTTGAAAGACATCCTTGCTCTTGGCTAAATCTGAATACACGACCGGGGTGGATACGGATTCTTTTCCTTCATAATCTATTCTCTTGCCTGTCAATGCATCGATAGGATATAGAGACTGATCCACTGGACGCCAGCCTAGAATCCAGTTGTTAGGTTTTCCGTTCTTATAAATAGGAATGTAAAAAAGGCCTACATCAAACTGTTCCGCAAATTGCTTCTGTGCTTGCTCCAAGGTAATCTTGGGCTGTGCAGAAGGGTACTCAAGCCCTTGAGAAGACTTAGAGAATTGAATTACATTACCGTTGCCATCCACGGCTATGTTAATGTTATCCGATCCAGAAGGAAGACCATTCTTCATGACGCTGAAGTAATAGCTGTATTGAACAGGGCCGAATAAAGAGTTCGAAAAATAATTATAACCAGCATTCTCATTTAATTGCAGATCACTGCTCTTAACCGATGAGGCTGCCTTAGCCACAAAAGCCTTGGCGATCTCCAGTGCCTGAGTCTGCGATACTTTCGGAGGATAATAGGATTCGTTATTCTCACGTGGGTATGAAATATACGTACTGATGATATCTCCATTAATTGCGTCTACCTCACTGCTAAAACCATATCCCATATTCCCTTCTTGAACCTGCCACTGAATATTCCAGATCATTTGATTTGCTGGAGCGGGGTAGCTTTGGTTAGATCCCAGTTGAACATTGTTTACAGTTGCATCTTTTAGGGATGGAAATAGTACTTTTAACTTTGCAATGGCTTGCTCCTGCGTGAATTTCACTTTTGTAAGATCAGCCTCGGAGTTCGTTGTAGTCACCGGCGCTTGTGCGCTAACCTGTGTTACCGAAGTGTTGCTACTAACAGATTTAGAATCGGCTGCGGCCAAGCCAGGGGGTAATAATAACGCGAGTGCCACTGAAGTAATCAATACCGTTTTAGCTGTCTGATGAACAAAGTGAGTATTATTGCTTTTCAAAAGAATTCATCCTCCTCTAACACGTGATTCATAACATTATACAGATAATTTCTTATATTTTCCATATTTAATTAACGACAGGAAATTACAATGTTTATGTAATGTATGCTATATAAGCTATAATGGTAGGCTGGTACAGCTTTAACTCATCTATAAAAGGGGGCCACATACATCACTGATTGGAACCTTCAGCCGCTTATAGACGGTATTACTGGCCTAGAAATTCGCAGTTGTCTAATCGTTCAACATGGAGAAACCATACTGGAGCATTATCGTGAGCCTGAAATCGCTAAGGAGCTAGGTAAAATTAACTCATGCACCAAAAGCGTGCTCGCCGCCCTAGTCAGCATAGCCATAGATAAACAAGTAATTCCGCCACCTGATACACCTATTTCTCTATTTTCCCCTTTATTAAAAGAGGATCAAGATCCACGAAAAAGAGAGATCACGATCGGTCACTTATTAACAATGACAGCAGGCTTTAATTGGACGGAGTTTGGGGGGCAGAATTCCTTTCCGACCATGACCAGAACCGCAGACTGGATAAAGTTTGTGCTCGCGCAGCCGCTAGCTCATACGCCTGGAACCGTGATGACTTATAACTCCGGATGTTCTCAGCTCTTATCCGCGATTCTGCGCGATTGTTCTGGACAAGACGTTGCAGCATTTGCCGAAGATCAGCTATTTCAGCCGCTTGGCATCGAAAGCTATCGCTGGGACAGTGATCCGCAAGGTATACATACTGGTGGTTTTGGCCTTTATCTAAAGCCAGAGGATATGCTGAAATTCGGTCTTCTTTATTTGCAAGAGGGGCGCTGGAAGGATCAGCAGCTCATTCTTTCAGACACGGTTCAGAAGTCCACTACCCCTTACGTGGAAGCCAATCATCCGCAAAAGGGTTTCTACGGCTGGCACTGGTGGATATCCCATTTCAATGCAGGCACAGAGCAGCAGCTGAATGAGATCCCTTATTATTTTGCGCTTGGCTTCATGGGCCAACATATCCTTGTGGTTCCATCCTGCGAGCTGGTTGCTGTCATCACTGCGGATAAGTACAAGAAAGGCTCACCAGCTAATGTGTTCGGTCGATTTATCGTGCCAGCGCTTCTTGGGCGATAAGAAAAACCAGCAAAGCTCCATATCCTGGAGACTTGCTGGTTTTTAATTAATCTTTTTTTTATTTTTAATTCCGCCACTTCATAAACTTGTAATCAAGAAAATCAACAAGCAAGAAGAGGACAAATCCCACCAAACTGAACAGCAGAATTCCCGCATACATCTCCGGATAATCTAGTCTTAACCAAGCATCCATAATGAAAAAGCCCATTCCATGCTCTGTTCCATAAATCTCCGTGAAAAAGAGTACAGATATCGCTGTTCCAAGCGAAATACGAATCGTACTCAGAATGACCGACAGTGCACCCGGCAGTGTCACATGCCAGAATTTCTGCACAGTACTTGCCCCTATACTCGTTAAGNNCTCAGGAATAGCCTTCACACCATCCCTAACGGAGATAATAATCTGGAACAAGAGAATCAGCATGATCATTAAGATTTTAGACGTTTCACCAAGCCCGAAGAACAGCATCACAACGGGAAGCAGAGCGATTTTCGGAACAGGATAGGTTAAATAAACGACAGGGTCCAGCAGTTTATTCCAAGTCAGCGAACGTCCCATCAGCAGACCAATGAGCAGTCCAATGATTAACGCCAGCACTACCCCTGCAAAAATTCTAAACAAACTATACCCCACATTTAAAACAATATCCTGCACACCCAAGTGAAACATAGCGTTATATACAGCGAATGGACTCGGCAAAATCGAATGATTCATAAGCAAATAGGCAATATACCAAACCACATTCATACAAAAGAACACAAACAACAGTCTTATTATGTGATGAATCCGATTTTTTCTCACCATATCTCCTGCATTACCTTTCTGATTCGCTTAGTCTGCTCAAAGAAATCTACACTGTCCCGCTTATCTTCATGCTTCATCTGAAACACCAATTGATTATCGATAATCTCCGGAGTTTCTTCTTTGTTAGATGGCATGACAATAATTTTTTGTCCCAGCAGAATAGCTTCTTCCACATCATGGGTAACAAATAAGGTAGTCGCCGGATGCGCCAACCAGTTATCCAAAAAGAGAATCTGCAGCGTTTCCCGCGTTATCGCATCCAGTGCGGAGAATGGCTCGTCCAGCAGTAAAATGGTGGGCAAAATGGCGAATGCTCTGGCGATTGCCACTCTTTGTTGCTGTCCCCCACTGAGAGATAGAGGGTAACGATCAGCTAAATCAGAGATTCCCATCGATGAAAGCCACTGTTTAATCTGGTTCTCCCGTTCTTGCTTGGATGGGCTCGCAGTATGCGAGATCTTCATCGCAATTTGAATATTATCATGTACAGTCTTCCATGGGAGAAGACCATAGTTTTGCGGTACCAGACCGATCAGAGTTTCTTTATCATGCACGGATTTTTCATTAAAAAGAATTTGCCCCATATAGCTTGGCAACAAGCCCGCGATCGCCCGTAATAAAGTGGATTTCCCGCTGCCAGAGGGTCCGATGATCGTGTAAATCCCATGCTCCGGCAAAGATAAATCCATCTGTCCTAAGGCCAGTTGACCCGTCTTATACTCTACTTTAAGGTCCTTAATGACGAGTCCTTTATTTCTTGAATTGGACATCAGAAATCACATCTTCAGCCGAGATATTTTTGCTAAGCAAACCTTTTTCCCGTGCCCATGCAAATGCGGCTTCTACTTCTTTCACATCCACTTGATTGGCAGGGATATAATCAGGCACCTTGATCTCATCTTTCAACGTTTCTGGATAACCAACTTCTTTGATCACAAGATCGATATATTCGGATTGATCATGAGATTTCATATACGCTACAGCCTCGTCATAAGCAGCATACATACTGCGAATCGCATCTGCCTTAGCATCAATAGCGGTTTGTGGGAAAGCCAATACAAATGGATTCACTCCCGCTGTATGCGTTGAGCTAAGCACGCGCAAGCCTGAGGTTTTACCCATAGTTACAAATGGTTCAGGCAAAATAGCTGCATCCGCTTTATTATTCTTAAGCAATTCTAATCGGGTAGGAATTTGTGGAACCTCAGTTACTGTAATATCATCTTCTGTCAAACCCGCCTGTTTCAGCATCATCGCTACAGTATATTGTGTGGAGGTATTTTTGGACAAAATCACGGTTTTGCCTTTCAGATCCTTCACATCTTGTATTGCGTCATTTCCAGTCAATAAATCGAATTCACCAAAAGTTGTGCTAGTGATCTTCACATCCAACCCGGCTTCATTGTAGATAGAAATTGCAACCAAATCAGCACTGATCCCCTCTAACTTGCCTGCTTGAAAAGCGACATCACGGTCTTTTGCACTCTTGAACGTTTGGATGTCTAGGTTCACTCCATGTTTCTTATCAAAACCTTGTTCATGAGCAATTACAAAAGGAATAGCATCAATCGAAGGCAGTAGTCCAAGCGACAAAGTAACCGCTTCTTTTGAAGCCTCTGCTGTAGTTCCCTCTGTCGATGCTGTATCCGTGTTATTCTTTGAACCACAACCTACTGCAAGTACAGCGATGACAACGACCATCATCGACAACATCAACATTCTTTTTAATGCTTTTTTCTTCATAAAACTCTCCAACCTCCATTAATCTTTCTATAGTAGACATGCCCCTAGTCTTTGCTATCTGCAAAAGAGCATGCAAAAAGCCCTTAAGCTGTTGCAGGACGCTTCAGGTATTGTAATTTTACATCAGTCATCACATCTTGTATATTCATAAATTGAAATATTTACATTTACCACTACTGTATCGATTCTAAAACAATGAAGATCAAGCCCTGCAAAGATGCAAAAAATCCGAACCATCCTGCAGGGAATCTACCCTGCAAACTGCTCCGGATTTTCGCTAACTACACCTCATAGTTCACTACATAATTCTGCAGCTCTGTATTGTAGAAGCCGATACTATACTCAGTCACCTTGCCAAGCTCATCATAAGAATAACGAGTACGCTTCAGCAAGGGACACTTCTTATTTAGGAGCAATATCTCCTCTACATCAGGCGGAGGAACGGCAACAGAAAATTCATCACGCAGTCTCTCTAGGGAAACGCTCCGCTCTTCAAGCAGTTCATACAAGGACTGGGCGTTTAAGTCTAGTAGATCCAAATCATCCATACCATTTACTAAATAATGCGTGTAATGAACGTATGGATTATCATTGAGACTGTATATGCGTTCCAAGCGTATACAACGTTCGCCGAATAAACGATAGGGTTCACTTCCGACTTCATTATATAAACGCTCCGCCTTCAACCATTGCTTCCGAATTTGGTGCCCTTCATCCACTAGAATTTCCGTGAACTTTTTCCATTTGGACAGCTTGGATGATGAGGTATTGCGGATCACCTTCGTCCCCTTGCCGCTCCCTTTCTCCAGAAATCCTCCTTGGACGAGCTCCTGAATGGCACCGCGCACAGTGATCTTGCTGACATTGAATTCCTGCTCCAGCTGAGGTTCGGAAGGAATATTCAATCCAATAGGATAGACTCCGTGTAGAATCCGATCCTTTATAATATTTGCGATTTGCATATATAAGGGCTTATCTTTTCGGGACAAACTCAAGAGGTTCACTACCTTTCTACATCACCTACGGATAGGGTCATAGCTCGAAGTACATCCGCTTCTGAAGCCATGGGAGTGTCGCCCTCGACAGTATGGGCTAGCATACTAGCGGCAGCGGCAAACCGTACTGTCTGCTCAGGTGTAAATCCTGTTAGCTCNNACCCCTATTCTATCATAGACGAGAAATCTCAGCGTATCCGAAAAGAAGAAGCTCTGATTCTTATAAAGGAACCCACGCAGTGAATGAGAGTTATCGTTATGAATAGTGCGATGGGTGCCTGCGATCACCGAGATATCGAACTGCTTCGCAACTGCCGGAATAAGTTCGATCAGTTGCTCTTCACGTTCATTTTGTACAGTGCTCATCCCCAAGATAAAGATCGCGTCCTTCTCGTTCATCATTACGATATCAGCAAGCTCCAGCATCTCCTCGTAATGTGGCTTCGCAAGTGTATATCCTTCCGGTCCCCACAAGGACGGACGATAGTTGCAATCAAAGATCACAGTCCCACCTTGCTGCTTGACAGCTCTAGCCAAGGATTTCATATGAAGACGCACACTTTCGTTCATAGCCAGCGTAATGCCGCAGAAATGGATCACATCCAGACTTCGCGCAATCTCTTCATAATCATAAGTTTCCTCAGGAGCTGTATTGAAGCTACTCTCCAGACGGTTACTATAAGTTACCTTGCTTGGACGTGCACCAAATCCATTCTCCAAGAAATACAAGCCTAGATATTCTCCTCCTCGTATAACGAAGTTAGAAGAAATCCCTAGCTTACGCAAATACGCCGCGGCGGCCTCTCCCAAAGAAGTATTCGGCAAACGAGAAATCAAAGCACCTTCATGCCCGAAGCGTGCCAGTGCAGAGCTGACATTAACCCCGGTGCCAGAGAATGTATAGTTCAAGGTGTTCCCCTGTGATAGCAGCTGGACTCCCGGCACCTGCAGACGCATCATCACTTCTCCGAATGCCCCGATTCGTTTAGGCATATTTATCTGTCAACCTCTTCATAATTCCAAGCAAATCACGCACATCCTGGATCTGGGTCTGTCCGGATTCTTTGTCGATAATGGATGAGTAGACATGCGGAATCACTTGTGGNNTGTGGCACCCCTGCTTCAAGAGCAATCTCCAGAATAGCCTCGAAATTGTCCATATCAATTCCACCGGTTGGTTCGAGTGCAAACCCTGCCTCAGCACAGGCCTTCGCGACAGAGCGGTATTCCTCTTCACGGCTTAATCCCTGCATCGGGAAATACTTCAGTGCATTACCGCCCATATCCCGAACAAGCGCAATTGCTGATGCTACAGGTACAATCGCCACTTCGCTCTGCGCAGCGCTGAAGAGTCCAGTTGAAATATTCACGTAACCAACGCGACCAGAAGGGGCGACCATGCCGTTGATCCAGCTCTCTTTCCCACCAAGATTAGCGCGTGTAGCTCCGACAACAGGGAACACCTGGTTAATATGACTGCCCGGATAATGCTTAGCAATCTCGCCCACAATTGCCGCTTGGCGATTATCCCCTGCACCTAAGCCAATCGATACAGCATCTTCAATTTCTTGACCATATTG
>DJUJ01000022.1:0-3559 GCA_002438345.1 Paenibacillus sp. UBA6285 | reverse complement strand
CCGGCATAAATCTCTTTAGCATTAGCGATATCCTTAGCCAGTACATTTAATGCAGTGCGGCCCTTATAAAAGCGTTGTGAAATCGTTGTCATCTTATTGGCCCCCTATCAATTTACGAATCCTGTCTACGATCACGAGCAGATCATCTCCCAGAAGCGGCCTTGGGTCGATATCGAAATATCCCTGCTTCACTCCATAATCACGGGTGTAAATCGCAATCTCGCCCTGCTGCAACCCCTCCACCAATTCCTTAGCGGTAATTCCGGCCTGCTGTAGATCAACCTGAACTCGGCCGCGATAGTTGGCACGGCCCGCCTCATCCTGCACAATCGTTACACGTATTCCCGGAAGATCATTCAACAACATTAATCCCTGCAAAGACGCTTGCTCGATGTCACTTCTGTCTTCCTTCACCATGTATTCCTCCAGCGCTTGCAGCAAGCCAAAGGTTGTTTCTTTACCGACCTTCATACTTCGTCCAATTCCATGCAATTGGACCTTAACCCATTCCACATACTTTCGTTTGCCGGCGATGATACCGGATGTAGGCCCTTCAATTGCCTTGGACCCACTATAAATTGCCAGGTCAGAGCATCTCACATATTTACAGAGATCATCTTCCGCTGCGGCATCTACGATTAGCGGAATATCTTTACGCTTGGCGATCTCCCACGCCTCTTCAACGGATAACATATTTTTCTGCACCGCATGGTGGGACTTCACATACAGAATAGCAGCCGTCTGCTCACAAATAGCGTCCTTTATATGCTCGGCCCGGCCTTCATTCGCATAACCGACCTCAATTAGTTTACCTCCGCCTAGATAGACCATCGTTTCCACCGGAGCTCCGTACTGTACATTATGCCCCTTCAGAATGATGATTTCATTGCGTGGAATGGCTTCTTGGTGCAAACGTTCACTGCGGCGNNAGGTTGCCTTGAGTCACTAGCGCAGCAACGGACAACGCAATGCCGCTGGAGGCTGAGTTAACGATAAGCGCTGCTTCAGCGCCGAGAATTCGTGCCGTGTAATCTCCAGCTTTATCCATCAGATCCGCTATTTCTACGTAATTCTGTCCACCTTGCTTCATCGCCTCCATCACTGTATCAGACGGAGCCGACACCCCCAGGATACTCATTCTGCCGCTTGCATTAATTACGCGTTTAAGCCCGTATTTCGCATTTAATGAATTCACCACCCATAACCACTCCTTTAGCATGGATTACTTTATCAGTCACTCTTTCTTCCCCTTCAGAATCAACAAGCACTTCAGGCTCATGCTGCAGGGTGAAGAGGGTCAAGTTTGCAGGATCACCCACCTGAATTCGGCCCAGCTCCGGCCTGCCCAGCCATTCCGCCGCATTTGAAGTAACCGCTGCCAAAATCTCATCCAGAGCATAGCCCAAACATAGAAACTTGGAAAGTACATTAGACATGCTGTAGACAGGTCCCTTCATTCGGTTCACTCGATAGATATCCGTGCTAATCGTATTCAGTCCAATGCCGTTACGTTTAGCAGCCTCAGCTACCTTAAAAGAGAAACTTGCTGTTCCATGCCCCACATCCAGATGAACTCCCCGTTCAATCGCCTCAGTCAGTACCTGAAGCGGCTGACCGTCCGCAGCAAACAAATTATTCTCTTTTCCGTTGAGATAATGGGTAACGATGTCCTTTCGCTGCAAAAGAGGCATAACCTCTCTGATATCTGGCGGTGCTGAACCGATATGTACCATTAACGGCAGCCCTGACTTCATTGAAAGGCTTCGTGCAATCTGCAGCGGCTCAATCCCGCTGGCGCCGACAACGCTCTTACTGATTCGGGCCTTTAATCCCACGATCATCTCCCCGTAAGTTCGGACGGATTGCAGGATCTTCTCCGTATCTATCCATTCTAAGTTGGATAATTCGTCAATTCTTAGCAGTCCGATCCGCGAGATATTCAAGAACGCCAGCACATTCGTCTTAGCCTGAGACGCGTCCCGGGCCAAATCACCCATCCGATCCGCCCCGCAGCTTCCGGCATCGACGAGAGTTGTCACCCCCTGCCGGACACCGATCTCATCGATCTCGTCACCATACGGAGCAAATTCACGAAAAGCATGCACATGCATATCAATCCAGCCGCTGGATACGTATGCGCCTGAACCCTCCCACTCCTGCCCCCCTCGGCCTTCACATGCCGGGGTGATCTCAGCGATCTTACCATTCTCGATTACAATGTCGATCTCTTCTCCGCTTACTTGTTTCACCTGACGGAGCACGTATCTTTCATCCATTGTTCTCACCTTTTTCCATATAACATTATAATGTTTAAAATACCACGATTAGCACGTTAAGTAAATATAACGTTATAATGTTTGTATGTAAGAACTAAATCACCCTGTCGGGTGAATAGGCTTCTGTTAATTTAATTTTGCAACTTACGGAGCACACATTGTTGTACTTTCCGCAGGATTTTCGGTGGTTTGGCGAGTAAGAACTCCAGTGCGGTGGAGGATTTTGCTTTGGTGGAACGTGTTATAGGGAAAACCTCCCTATAAATTAGGTCACAGCTGTTATATGACCAGGTTATACGGAATTTTGGAGCTAGAATTAAAAGTGGACACCTCGTTAAGAGATTAAGATAATGAAGATATCTAAGGAGGTGTTCACATGGGTGAACAGCGGCAACGGTATGATGAAAAATTCAGGAGAGAGACAGTCAAATATTTGCTAGAGCAGACGAAGTCGGTGGAGGATATCTCTCTAGAGTTGAACATACCAGCTAAGACTTTACATGGCTGGAAGGCGAAGTATCGAGAGCTCAAAAATGAACCTATCGCTACTTTGGAACGGGTTCGAGAGTTGGAACAGCTGCTTAGAGAAAAAGAATATGAGATCCAGATGAAAGATAAAAGGATTGCAGATGTTGAGGAAGAACTCACAATCGTAAAAAAAGCAGTGCACATCTTCAGCAAACCAAGGAACTAAGATTCCAGTTTATTGAGGATCACCGCTCCGAGTTCATCTTGGAGAAGATGTGCAAGGTTATGGAAGTTTCTCGGAGCGGCTACTATAAGTGGAAAACCTCTATGCCAAGCAAGCAAGAGTTGCACAAGCGTGAGTTAATGGGGCGAATTACGTATCACTATCACGATAACAACCGACGCTATGGTGCCCCTAAGATCACAAAAAAATTGCGCGATGAGGGCTACAAGGTCACCGAGAGAACCGTTGGCTTGTATATGCAGGAGCTCAGTCTACGTTCCTGTGTTTGTAAGAAATTCAGAGTTCAAACGACGGATTCCAACCACAACTTACCTATCGCACCCAATCTTTTGAATCAGCAGTTTAAAGTAAAGAAACCTAACCAGGTTTGGGTCACCGACATCACCTACATTCCGTGTAGAGAGGGACGTCTTTATCTCGCAAGTGTGCTTGACCTGTGTACGCGTGAGATTGTAGGCTGGCGCCTTCAGGATCGAATGACAACCGACTTAGTACTAGGAGCCCTACAAGATGCTTACGTAGCCAAGAAACCCAAGAAGGGGTTATTACACCATTCTGACCGTGGAAGCCA
>DJUJ01000074.1:9987-10680 GCA_002438345.1 Paenibacillus sp. UBA6285 | reverse complement strand
TTTGCGCATGTCTAGTGCATTTCGTGCACTTAAACTAACTTTTCTTTAAGGATTTGGCATTATAGTTGCACTTTGTGCAATTATATCAGCCTAGTATCCGCCGAAAGCTCCAAGTAACGTTTTTTAACTGCATAGAGTGCAATTAAAAGGAGAAAGAAAATAACCTCGGCTCTAATAGTTGTAGAAAGTGCAACTATCCAGTCGTAGAAGGTGCGATTGTTCCTTCACAGGAAAGGTAGCAGGCGAGTCGGAAATTGGGAACTGCGGCGCTGTCACGCTGTTGCTCTATACTCTTCTACTCGATAACGGTACCCTTCGAAAGCTCCTAGTAACATTTTTATGAGAATAATATGAAGAAATCGTAGTATAACTTTAAACGTCCTGTAACTTCCCTTCTTGATTAAAGCTTTATACTGTTACTAGGATTATGGATTATTTATCCATAAGATGTAGAAGAATCAAGTATTTTATAGGGGGATACAATTATGAATCATATAAACAATAAACGGCTGTGGCGCCGCTGGTTAAGCTTTGGGGTGTGCGCTGCGCTGTTACTACCACTAATCTCAGATGGGTGGAATACGGCTTGGGCTGAGCCGTCTAAGGCTCCAGTGGAGCAGCGTGTATTGCGTATTGGGAGTCTATGGTCTGGGGAGGACGATTCGTTTTTTCGTCAGCAGTTTACAGATATGT
>DJUJ01000074.1:321-9934 GCA_002438345.1 Paenibacillus sp. UBA6285 | reverse complement strand
TAAGCTCTGACAATTTGGAGAATATCCGAGCGATTATGGGTGGGGATAAGCCAGTTGATGTGATCGTCGGTGATAGCGCATTAGTGAAGAGTCTGGTGGATCATAATCTTGTCCAATCACTGGAGCCACTTATAGCGCGTGATCAGTATGATTTAAGCAATATGGCGCCTACGATGCTGAATGGAGTTCGTGAGCTAGGTAGAGGAAGTCTTTTTGCGTTAGCGCCAACCTTCTCGTCTAGTGCGCTTTATTATAACAAGGGAATCTTTGATGCTGCTGGAGTAGGCTACCCAACGGACAAGATGACTTGGAATGAACTGTTTACGCTGGCAGATAAGGTGACGAAGAAGTCATCAAATAAAGAGAAACGGATATACGGCTTCTCGATGAACCGTTACTTAAGTGATCCCTTCTGGGATATGCAGACCTATGTCGCTCCGCTAGAGCTTACGATGTACGATAACAAGGGTCAGCATATGACTGTAAATAATACACAGTGGAATCAGGTTTGGACTACTTACAGCCAGTTGGTTAAGAAACAAATTGTACCTGGGTTAAATGGGTTGGATTTTGCAGGAACTGAAGGGAATGCCTACAGTCCAATCCAAGGCGATCTGTTCCTCACAGGAAAAGCGGCAATGGTAGTTGGGGAATATGGTTATCTCAATGAGCTAGCAGGAGTGGGCCGTAATGCTGCTAAGATCAAAGATTACAAGCCCATCGAATGGGGGATGGTTACTGTACCAACCTTTCAGGAGAAACCGGGTGTCGCCGTTGGAACATGGCTTGGCAATATGATGGCTATTAGTTCTACGGCAACTAATAAGGAAGATGCTTGGGATTTGATTAAGTTCGTCAACAGTAATGAGGTTGCCAAAATTAAAGCCCATAATCGGAGTGAACTGACTTCGCGTAAGGATTATATTACCGCTCAGACCCCTTCAGTAAATTTGGAAGCTTTTTATACGCTTAAGCCTTTACCTGCAACGGATCCTTTATTGAGCAGTCTACAGATGCAGAAGCCTGGGATTAGCCGAATTAGCGATGTTGGACGTCAACTATTCATTGATGTATATCAAGGCAAGAAAACCGTCGAGAATGCACTCAAAGCTTGGGAGAAGCAAGGGACTACCATGCTGGATACACTTGAAAAAGATCCCACGGTCTATTTCGACTCGATCGGTGATTGATTCTGAATATGCCCCTAGCCACCAGTTTTCTGGTGGCTTATTTTGTGGAACTTGGGCATGATAAGTTCAGAGCGGTGTATCATAAATTTGCGAAAAGGAGAAGAGGGCATCATGAATTGGATATACTTCGCGAAACTGTTCAGGACCAGATTTCAAGCGGGTTGTTTGGCTAAAAGATTGGAGCAAGATGGCTGGATATACGGCTATCATGACCCGCGTTTTGTAGAAATTTATCGATCCCGCAAAGGAAGATACGGGGTTAGATTTCTGCCTTGAGAACTTTTATAAATTCATCCTTGACGTAGACCCAATTTGTAATGTATATTATTTATTGTCGCTGTTTGAATATATTTTCTGACGCGGGGTGGAGCAGCCCGGTAGCTCGTCGGGCTCATAACCCGAAGGCCGCAGGTTCAAATCCTGCCCCCGCAACCAANNCCTTAGCTCAGTTGGTTAGAGCGGTCGGCTCATAACCGATTGGTCGGGGGTTCGAGTCCCTCAGGGCCCACTTAGAGAAAACCCTTACTTTGTAAGGGTTTTTTGCTGTCTATAGGCTCATCCGTAGAAGAGGAAGAGGATAGGGAAAAGTCAGAATTGCAAATTGCTAGCGTGCTAACGGATTTGCTAACGGGAATTATTTATCCACAGGTTCGAGTTGTTTTTCAGCGTATTTATTCAGTTCCGCTTCTATTTTGTCAATGGCTTTTTCCTGCATGATGGGGAGTAAGTGTGAGTAGTTCATTGAACATCGCCTGAGTCATACCTAGTCGTATAGCAGCTACGTTTGGATTTATTCCAATCGCCTACAAAAATGATATATGAGTATGTCGCTGATCGTGCTACAATGTCAAAAATAGCATAGGTCGAATGCTTTGATTATCAGGTGCTACTTAGATTTACAAAGGAAATGAGGTNNCAATACAATGACGTACCACTAAGCCTGGATTTTAGTAAAACCGATGACGAATTTATTGATCACCTGATGAAACAACTTCCACCATTACCTCCTGAAATGGAAAAGGACGATAAAGATAGATCATAAAAAGCACTCTCTATTATGCGAGGGTGCTTTTTATACTGGCTACGGTTGAGGCTACCGCGGCCTATTTGCTCGTTGGCCGGAGCATCATGGCTATCTCCCCTAACTGGAGAGGAGTTAGGGGGCACTTCAAAGCAGGCTTCCTTTCTCATTTAGAGAAGGAGTAAACTGGTTCCAACCAGCATTACTACGGGTTCATACTGTCCCACAGCTTCTGGAATGCCCCGGACTCGACCTCGAAGAATACCGGCGCCTGACCGTAGCGTACAAGCCCTTGACCGAACAACGTCAGCTCTACCCGGGCGTTGTCTTTCAGTTGGAGATAGAGGATCTTGCGGTCTTCGCTATCGTAGATGCCTTGCTTGATAAGAGGCTCTGCTGCCAGCGGTTTGGCTGTTTGGAGTGCCGTCAGAAAGCCGCTAAGCGCCTCTCCGTCAGCGAGCGGTGTGTACTGCTGCTGCCCGTTGTTCCAACTGTCGAAGCTTTCCCATTGTGCGGAAGTAATTCGACCTTCAAGATTTAGCTTTCCAAATAGATCGGCGCCGCTGTTTATAGTGATGCCGTTCGTATGCTCATACAGTTCGGCGAATACCTCGCCGTTGATTTCAGAATAGGACATAATCAGCAAATCGGAATCATATCCCTTCACGGAATAGATATCCGTCTCACCGATGTTAGAAGCTAACTCAATGTACTTGTCTTTGCCGCTCCATTCATCGATGCCGCCTGTAGTCCGTCCCAGCTTCTCACCGCGCAGGGCGGCAGCGTCGGCGGCGTTGATGCGAATCGCAGACTGTGTATAAATATTATCTTTATACACGACCAAGGCGATCATATCTGCCATAACGCCAGACTTGGTATCCGGCAGTTCAAGCTTGGGAATGACAATGCTTCCGGACGCATTTGTGCCAGAATTGCCCGGTTCGCTTGGGCCCGGAGTTACCTGGGCAATCTGCCCTTGGGTACTCTGGCCGTTTAACTGCTGCCATATATTAGGCCCACCAAAGCCGATTCCGGCGGCAAGCACGATACTTGCCGCGATATAAACCGTCTTGCGTGGACGTTTCAGCTCCTGCTGTTGCTCCAGTTTGTCGATCAATTCATTTTTCATCTCTTCACCTGGCTTCATAGAATCCACCGCTTTCTTGTATAATGTTCGAAACTGATCTTCTTTCATTGTGATTCCACTCCTTCCAGCTCCAGTTTTAACAGTTGCCGCCCCCGCTGAAGTCTCATCTTCACGGCAGACTGACTAATCTGCAGAATCTTGCTGATTTCCTGGATGGGATAGTCCTCGTAATAATAAAGATGGATTACGGTTTTATACTTCATGGGCATCGCCATAACTAACTGCAGTAGAGCTAAATCTTCGGGGCTGTCTACTGCAATGGGTTCAACACTTTCCAGCTTAACCTCGCGCTTACGCCAGCCTCTGCCCAATAGTGTTTTACAATGATTGGTGATTACCCGGATCAGCCATGCTTTCTGATGTTCAGCGTCTTTGAACTTTGGCGCTTTTTCTATCAACTTGATGAAGGTATCCTGAGTGGCTTCTTCGGCATCTTGGCGGCTACCTAGATGGACCAAGGCAATCCGGAACAGCATATCTGCGTAGATTTCGTAACTCTTTATCACATGATTTCCCGGCTGGGTCATGGATCGCTGCATGATTCTATGCCCCCTTTACCTATAACACCATTTAGGACGGTATTTGGTCACATTTTGTTCCTGAGAAGACTCGTTTGCGTTTAGATCAAGATGTAAGGTACAAAAAACGCGGTCACCCCAACAGCATAATCATGACTGCTGGGGCAACCGCGTCTATTAATAGAGTGTCCTCCTTCACGGGAGACTCTCCTCAATANNTAGTTAGGATCAGTACCTTTTACAGGTGCCATGCTATATTGATAAATCCGATCCTTTTCTTTTCGATAAAAGTATCTTGCGTTAGGTTCATCTGCAAAAATAACCGTTGTACTTACTACGGGAGCCTTACTAATCTGGGTGTATACTTTATAAAGATCTTCATTCTTATAATCTTTCGTATCTACCAAATAATGAATAACTTCATTGTTCATATGATTTCGGAAGGAGTGAAGAGCTAAGGAAGCAACTCCATATACTATAATGAGGGTAACAAAAAATAGTTTTGTTCTTTTCTTCATTAATTTCCTCCATTTAGATAAAATGTATACATTACAAGATAATATATTGTGACTGGTATGTCATTTCTATTGTATCTTGTAATTTACACATTAGAAGGGAGGAAAGAAGATGACGCAACAAGAAGAAAAAATACAGGAGCTGGAGCAGCGAATTAAGCAATTGGAGAATCATGCTAATCCGAAGTTGCCAGGTCTGAGAATCTTATGGTTTATTATTTGGGGGGTTATAGGTGTATTCCTTATTTTAACTCTTATTGGTGTGATTCAGTTTGTATCCGCATAATAGAGCTTATAATTACAAATAAGGCAGCAAATTTCTTGCCGATAGTTAAACTCAGCGTAGGTAAAGAATTGCCTGGGTATACTATACTTGCTGCCTTTTTATTATGGACTTGCCAATAAAATGATCCTTCTTCAGTCGTCTTTGGGTTCTTGCAATAAAATGGAGAAGGTCCCCGTTTCATGATCCACTTCAATCGATTCAATCCCAACAAAATCCGGTATTTCGGGGTGAACTGCATCTACGTTATAATCTGGATGAGTCATCAATAATTCAATTACTTTAATGGCTTCCATATCGTTCCCCCTTACGAAAAATTCCACCATAATTATTAATGGACCTTCATTGCGACTAAGCTTATTATCCCCGCAGTCATTATTGAATATGTGTTAATCGCTCTTCGTTTCTTCCCATCACGGCCAATAATTGCCCCTGAAATACACGTCTCTGGATTTGATCAATCCGTTGCAAAGCGAGCTCGCTAGGAACTTGAAATTCTGCTGCAAGATAGGTGATAGCTTCTTCCCGTTGTTCAGGTAATGTCATGCGGGAGATCATGGAGTATGGCATAGCTGCGTATAGAATAAAACGCTCGGATTCATCCTCCTGTGCCCGCGTAAAATGCTCTGGCATCAATGTATGATTGTTACCATGGCGGAGCAGGTGACAGAGCTCATGGAGAAATTCCAGCCGCTGCAGACTAGCTGGAAGCCGGTTGTCGATAAACATGCTGTACATCCCTGCAGACGCTTCAATGCTCTTGCTTCTTACATCCAAATAATGAACCCAAATATTAAGACGCTCTGCAATATAAGCAATCGAAATTTGCGAAGGCTGATTAAGGTTCAAGCGCTTGTATAAATCTTCCGTCCACTTCTCCAGCGCAGTCATTTGATAATATGATTTTATGTTTATCATCTCATTCACCTCATCCACATTAAGTTATAGGATCGTATGTTCGCATAAATGTACAAAAGAAAAGCCCGAAGGGCTATGTAGAGCAAAAAGTATAAAGAAAAAGGACATATAAGAACTAGTGTTCTTATATGTCCTTAGCATAAAGCAATTAAACACTAATATCAAGTGTTTTTCCTAAATTAGGAGCAACGCTTTTCCCTAGCATTTCCACCATCGCTTGGCTCTGGGTTTCCGCCTGATTTTTAGCAATATTCATGACCTGTATCCCAACATTTTGAGCTAAGGATGCTTGACTCATTGCCATTGATAATGCAGCTATATCCATATCGCACCTCCTTCGTGTATATCCTGTTTATCGACCCTGTCCATTCAATTCATTAGGTGAATAGCATTTGTTTGCCAATTCGCCCAAACGGCTTATCTCCTTTTTACATATCTTGTGCTGTAGTCATTAATCATTAGGAGGAATTGAACATGGGAATGGAACATTGTGGTTGTAACGTAGGTCCTGTAGTAAGTCCAGCATCAGTAGGTCCGGTATGTAGTCCTTTTACTTCAACAGGAGCTATTCTGGTACTCTTTATCTTGCTGGTTATCATCACTAAAGCTTGCTTTTTCTAAGCTAGCTAATGCACATTGTAGCCCCATCCGGCGTATGCCGGATGGGGCTTTTCTTTTGAAGCATAGTTCTCATTTGTCAGCCGAGTTATTATTTGAACATAAATTCTACGCGGGTTCCATCCGCATAATCTTCTAGCTGATTGCCAACCCAGCTTCCTGCACCGCGGTTATCTTTGGGGGTTATGTATTCAATGTCGGCACCTTTTCCGCCTTCATCACACATGGCCATTGGCCATTCATCGCGGTCGTACCCTTTTTTGGTGGGGATCCCTTTTAGGGATTCTTTGCGGTTCTCTTCAGCCTGCTCACGGTTAATGGTGCACGTGGCGGATTCCCCTTTGGCAATCGCATCCTGAATATGCTTGGCGGTCTCAGGATAACGATCCGATGGGAAGGTCAGCTGAACAACTTCTGAATCGGATGTAGACGAGGGGGCTGCCGGGTCTCCGTTCTGTTCAAACCAGTAACCGCCCAAGGCAAGTAACACAACAATGATGAGACTGGTGATAAATTTCTGTATTTTCAAATCTGCTCCTCCTTTTTGGAACTTAAAATAGTATATCTTATATCATAATGTAGTGCGATTTAATATACTTAGAAAAAATAAGAGGAGGACGGAATTGTATATGGAGTATTTGATTACAATAGAAGATCAGACGCTTATAGCCTCTGCTGAAGATATTATTACTAGACGTTATGAATGGGAAAGACACCATGTAGGGGCGGCGCTCCGTACTAAGACGGGGGAGATCTTTACAGCGGTACATGTAGAAGCTAGCATGGGGCGGATAACAGTCTGTGCAGAAGCGATGGTCATTGGAAAAGCGATATCCGAAGGCTACAAGGAATTTGATACGATTGTTGCGGTAAGGCATTCTGACCCAGATAGTGAGGAAAGAGAGATTAAAGTAGTCTCTCCCTGCGGTATGTGCCGTGAGTTAATTGCTGATTACGGAAAAGACTGCAAGGTTATTGTATCCGAGGATGGTCGGTTAGCTAAATATGATATTACTGAATTACTGCCGCTCAGATATACGAGATAATATACAGCTCTAAATTAATTTACAAGTTTTTGTCCATTCGCTGAGTTCGTGTCCCAACCTTCTCAATACTATAACTTAAAAAGGTTAAAAGGATGTGAGGGTGGATGGAGCAGCGCAACCTTCGAAAACGGGTTGTATTGCAGTGGGAGAGTCCTAGTCGAAGCGCAAGTAAAAAAGCCCCGAATTTCGGGGCTTTTTTAAATATAAGAATTTATATGCTGCACAACTATAATATCCTTATATTTCTACGAGAAACAGTTGTCGTCTTTAAAGGACGACAACGTGGTTTCTTCTTGCGTAATCATAAGAATTATCTTTTCACGTGAAAACCGTCTTAGATTTGTTCGCGGTAGCTAATGTTGTTGGCGATCTTCTCGTCACGAAAGGCTTTGCGCAGAACATCTTTGACGGTTTGGGCATCATGGATTTTTCGAAAAAGAAGCTGAGGCGCTGAGGCATCATCAGAAAATACAGTTAATGTACCGATGCCGAGCATCCGATCCATGATAGATTGTGCTACGGATAAATCGCGTACACGAAGTAATTCGATTTCTTCGACATTTTTACCGATAAGTCCGGTCTTTACCATAATGCGCTGGCTTGTAATAGTGTACGTAGTCGTGTTTAGGCGTACGATTCCTTTGAGGCGATCTGAGATGCTGGCAGGTTTGCCTTTCCAGAGTACGACTTCCTGAGGAGCGTTAGGATTTACTGATGGACGACGGGCGGTCACTGGAGCGGTGCCGTCAATGCTAGATCCGCATTCTCCACAAAATTTACCGCCCTGCTTATATTCTGATCCGCAGGTTGTGCAATAAGGCATAAATACTCTCCTTCCCTGATTACAATTGAAATAATTATAACATAATAGTCAATTTACATAAATTTCATTTGCGCTTTACACAAACCGACATTATTCTGTTAAGTGGAGGGATAAATAATGAAAAAAGTCTTACTAATAGGAACGCTAATGTTGTCTGTCATCCTTAGCGCCTGCAGCAATAATAATTCAACTTCATCGGCGCCTGCCTCAGAAGAAGAAGTGCAGGAGACCGTGCAAAACTTCTACAATGAAATGTCCAAACTTGAGGAATTAGGAAAATCATCCTTAGCGGAGTTCAACGAAGCCATTGCATCTTATTCAGCAGGAGAACTTTCGGACAGGCAGCTAGAGAAGAAGATTAACGAATTCCAGAAGACCTCAACAGACCTATCCAATCAGGCTGAGAAGGTGAAGATTTCCTCTAGCTTGCCCGAAGACATTCGTAAGCTGCTTGATGAGTCTAAAATCGCTTTTAAAAGTGCTTATTCTTTAAAAGAACAAGCCTCTCAAGGTGCTGATTCTACAGAAGTCACCGCTGAGCAGTTTGAGGAATTGAATCAGAACGCTGATCTAGCGATGCTATACGGTATTTCCAAGCTCAATGAGGCAAGGGAAGCAACTGGGCTCATTGATGCTAATGGTCAGACCATTGCTGAGTCGAAGAACGTTCAAGAATAGATCGCAATTTAGGCGCTGTACAGTTCAACTGTCGGCGTCTTTTTGATGTGATTTTGAACCTAAGTAGAGGTTTTTTTAAAGTGGAAAGCTCCTCTCGATCAGACATACATTATTATACAACTTTTAGATAAAGAGGAAGGTTTAAAAGTGGTATCTTTTTCCTAATTATTGATTATTCAGCGAAGGTGTGGATATAATACAAACATACGTTCGTGTATAACGGAATAAGTATAGAATTAAGGAGGGGTTACCATGGGCAAAAAGCTGGAGAAAAACGGACTGTGGGAAAGTAGTCGCATGATGCTGCCGGAGCACAAGGTAAGGATTATTAGGGATGAACGGGAGACGCTGCGCCGCATCAAGCCTATTCTGGATGAGCAAAAGCTGGAGGAAATCGAATGTACATTGGCCTTATCATTACGGAGTCATGTGCGCGTAACTATTGTGCTGTTTGATCCCTTTGAGAATACAACAATAAGCGGTTTTGTGACTTCCATTCACACCCACTCGCGTGAGTTTAAGCTGCAGTGGGCGGAGGAATGGAAGTGGATTAATGTAGATGACATCGTTGAGGTTTACATCGTCTAATGCTGAGAACCGCTGCCTTCACTTTTTTCATAAGCAATTAGGGTCACGGTTGGGTTGCCGGTCAGATGTGCAATGGAAGCTTCGGCATTTCGAATAATTTCGAGTGCTGCATCCTGTTCGCTGAGTGCAGCAACTTTATAGCTATCGCTATGAATGTCCATATGATCTCCCACCTTTCGTTAATATTTTGCCCTTTTTTTGTGGAAATGATCCAAAGGTTGAGAAGCCGTAGAATAGATACTTTCAGGCCAGATCTCGAGGATACCGG
>DJUJ01000074.1:0-273 GCA_002438345.1 Paenibacillus sp. UBA6285 | reverse complement strand
GCTGAAGGCGTTTATGCTTGTATGCAGATGCAGGCAGGGGTATTAGTACAAGCAAATAGGGAAGCGGGATCATTGATTATACCAAGGGGTGATTCTATGCTGACTTTGGATCAAGTGAGGGATAAATCGGCGGCGCGTCTTGTCGGGCTTCATCCTGTCTTGGCCGCAGGGGCGAATGCTTTGATTCAGCAAAGCTATGTCAAAGGAGTACCTATCGTTATTACTCAGGGATTGCGGTCGATTGCTGAACAAAATGCATTGTATGCGCAGGGA
>DJUJ01000061.1 GCA_002438345.1 Paenibacillus sp. UBA6285 | reverse complement strand
ATGCGGTAATATTATCCTTATGGATATCCATACCACATGCCCGTTCAATTACGATTTCCACCTTAAAGCATCCTCTCTACGGCTAAATTAGAAAGAGGCTGGTGCAACAATCAGAGTAGGATTAATCTCCCATGAGTGCTTCCCAATAGGGAGCGACAATCTGTGATGCACCGTGATCGTTGGAGTCAGACTAACGGATGGGCTCGTAGGCACCATAGCTTATCGACCTTCCTCTCCCAGCCATAGTAGAAGTATTAACAGATACTAATATTTTCATTATCTGTGGTGCGGCGCTCGCGCTGCATGTATGGCTAACGGGACACTATAGTTCAACACTGAGAGGGGCTGTCGATATGCAGCCTTTCGTTACGCTAACGGGCAGTTATGCGTAACTTCCAGGGAATGTAAACATCTAAATAACGTAAGGAACGAGGAGGCAGACAATTCATGGGAGGAACGAATGTATGGGATGCGGAGTGGGAGGTTAACGAAGAGCAGGCGCGGACGCTGATCGGCAGACAATTCCCTCAGCTGTCATCGAAGCAAGTGAAGCGATTGGGCTGGGGCTGGGACAATACGGTTTTTCTCATCGGTGACGAGTACGTGTTCCGGTTTCCAAGAAGAACGATTGCAGTTGGCTCGATTCGTATGGAAGGGAAGCTGCTGCCGAAGCTGGAGGCATATATGACCATCCCCTATCCGAAACCGTTGTTTTATGGCGAAGCAAGTGACGAATACCCGGCACCATTTCTTGGCTATGCCTACGTGCCAGGAGATTTCCCAATCGGTTTGACGGAAGAACGCCGGGCTTTATCGGCAGAGACGCTGGCGAAATTTTTGCGGAGATTGCATGAGTTTCCGGTGCAGGCGGCGCTGAAGTGCGGAGTTCAGCAAGATCATCGAAACTTGACGCGCATAGCATCGCGCAAAGTGAAATTGGAGGGCTTTCTATCGAAGGTGGTTGAACACTTGTCGCCGGAGGAGTCCGGTGTGATCGAAGCGTATATTAGCAGGCTGCAAAAGGACCGTGTCGAGGCGGTGAATGCACTGCTACATGGCGATCTTCATTTCAAAAATATGCTTGTGAATGAGAACGGGATCGTTTCCGGCATCATTGATTGGGGCGATCTGAGCGTAGGCCATCCGGCTTGCGATTTGAGCGTTGCTTATAGCTTTTTACCACCTTACGCTCGCGGCGTGTTTTTCGAAACGTACGGAGGAGCGGACGAGGAAACGAAGCTGCTGGCGCGGCTGATCGCGGTATACATCCCCATACTGATCTTAATGCAAGCGGTCGATGACGGGAATGAAGCGATTGCGGCAGAGGCGAAATCCAACATCATGCGGGCACTGTCGGATTAGGCTCATTATTTCGTTGCGGCTATGGGGCTATGGCTATCGGCACCATTTTGTCGTTTAAAGGCCGCGATAAGGTACGATCCGCCTTCTCTGATGCCGCTTTATGTTGAGGAACACGAAATTCAACAGAGTAAGTCGTTGCGCTAACGAGGAACGATAGCTTAATAGAGATCAGGAGAAGGCTGTCGATGTGGAATACTGTGTTTTTAAAAGGAGATGAGGTTATGCAAGGCTTAAAAAAAGATGTTGTTATATTGCTTGAATCAATTGTTTTTTTGGCTATTGGCTTGTTACTTACTGTAAATGTAGCAAGTAAAATTTATGAGAGTTTTGGAATTGAATTTATAGGTAATGTTTGGGTTAATTGGTTCGGAGTTTCTTACTTTCTTTTTGTACTATACACGGTTATTACTGGACTATTTATTATGAAGAATACTATCTACTTTAAGCAACGTCTGAAATCAAAATTTTTTTGGTTTCTTTTTATTGGTTCAATTTACATAATCTCTATTCCATTTGTAAAAGGAGAAAACCCATTCTAATTGAACTCCCTCAATTTAATTTAGTTTTCTCACTCAGGCTCATGAATTCGCAGGATTTCACCATTAGCTAATTGTGAGATAAGAAGGAAACAGAAGAGGCGGTGGTTTGGAACAACTGTAAGGGCATGCAGGAATAAAGGTGAGAGCATATCACCTAATTTGTTCCATTTCTGCACGTCTCCATGTCGCCCCTAGCGATTTTCACTCCCATGTCTCAACGGGTCTATGCCCTTTCATTCCTTCGTCACATCTAACTAAAGAAGGGGAAAAGCTAGAACGAAATCTTGTTGGTTGGACGCTTATCATGACTGCTCTAAGCATTTCCTTAGATGAATTGGCAGTTGGATTTTCTATAGGACTCATAGATGTGCCTGTAGCACTTACTATTCTTCTTATTGCTCTTCAAGCATTTATTTTTACCTTTTTAGGGCTTGCATTTGGTTCAAAATTCAAACGTTTTTTAGGCGAGTGGTCCGAAAAGGTTGCTGGTATTGTATTAGGTTTGCTTGGGTTCTGGATTATTATCGAAGCAGTACTTAAGCTGTATAAGTAGACAAAGATGATTTTATGTAGAAGTAAGTCCACCCCCTATTTTCACGGACGTGATGGCTTAAGCGTGACTGATCAGGCGGGCTCTGTGGTATAAACTTTAAAGACTCAGGAATAGGTCATGAAACCAGAAATCGAATAATAAGGTGACTAGGCGATTATCTAGATCCAATGTTTTACATCCCCCATATGATAGCTCGAGGGAGTGATGTAACTTGGCAAAAACAGCACAGCCGGTAACCATTGGAGCGAATAGTATAGCAAAGATTAGTAACCGTTTTTTTCTAATTGTTGAGGTGGAGGCAAAGTCACCTGGAGTCGAAATTGATCCGGTATTCGGCGTTCGGACGACTGCAAAACAAGCAGGTAGTCTCATTCGAGCAGGAGTTAAGCGTACGATATTTCAAAAAACTCCTCCGACACCGAGTCGTGGGAAAAAAGTGGAATTGAAAGGTGTATTGTTCGCTAATGGTCGAATTTTTTCAGTCTTTGACGTTGAAAACACGACTGATGTTTCTGTACTAGTAAGAATTAACCGTGAACAAGCAAATAAGCTTATCCGCGGTGGTACTCGCATCATCAAAGTCATAAGGAAACCGTTCTAAATAGTTATTGTTTTCAATTTTCGAACTATTCGTTATTGAACTAACGAGGAACTATAGTTCAACCATGACAAGGCTGCCAGCACGATTGGCAGCCTTGCTGCGCTAACGGGTAGGATAATGGAAATGATTTGTAGAAAAAAACCTATAAATGAAAGTGACAAAAGTAGTGTAGGGCGTGTGGATTCCAGATCTCGCAGATGCTGCAGGATCATATGGCTATCCTCTCTGGCGATTTTCAATCTGGACAATTCTACCGGCAGTTGAATAAAGCGCATGTGACAATTCAACCATCGCTTGATAGGATTGCGTTTGCGGAAATGCTATGCTGTTTTCGACAGTGCGCACTGTACATTTTGTTTTATTGGAGGTATACAATGCTCGACTTGCGTAAAATTGGAGCTTATATTTCGAAGCTTCGCAAAGACCAGGATCTGACCCAATTGGAACTTGCCGATCAACTGAATGTAAGTCATCAAGCGGTATCGAAATGGGAACGGGGCGACTCGCTACCGGATATCGGAACGCTTCCGCGGTTTGCGAGGTTATTCGGCAAAACGGTAGACGACATTTTAAATGCAGGAGACAACGCAGAAAATCGGGAGCACCAGCACCTAGGAACGATCGTTGAGGAGATCGCAGAGAACAGGCCGGACCAAGTTGCAGAGATGGTCAATACCGGTGAGGTGGAGGTGGAAGAGCTTGTAAAAGTAGCGCCGTTTGTAAAAGCAAGCGCTCTGCATAAGGTTACAGAACGATTAGACAGCAGCGTCCTTAAGTTAGACGTGATCATGCGGCTGGCTCCGTTCCTTGGAACAGGTACATTGGATGAACTGGTTCGTCAGGCAGAAGAGGGCGAAATTGTGTGGAATGCCATTACTGGACTCGCTCCGTTCGTCAGCAGCGACACATTAAGCCGACTGGTAGATAAATCGATTGACGGTTCCTTAGAAGTGCACAATCTTGTTGGAATTGCCCCGTTTCTTGGAAGAGAACATGTAGATCGGTTGGTACAACAAGCAGAAGAGGGCAGCTTGAGCTGGCATTCCGTTCAAGGGCTGGCACCCTTTATTAGCAGAGAAACGTTAAGCCGCTTGGTAGACCGGGTTGCAGATGGCACCATCGATGCGAACCGGATCATAAGCCTCGCACCTTTTCTGGACAGGGAAAATCTCGAGAAGTTGATTGGTGGAGTCGAAGCTGAACATCTTAGCCCAGATCTGCTGGCAAGCCTTGCTCCTTTCGTAGATCAAGGGACATTGAGCAGAATGGTGACAAACTTATTAAATAAAGTAAAGTAGACACGTATATCGGAGATCGGAGATTGGTGATGCATAGACCGTCGGCGATCCTCAAAGCTACCGGTTTGAAATTCGGTAGCTTTTTGTTTGGACTTTCGGATCATTGTGAACCAGCATTACACAGAAACCTTCCAAAGTATAGGCGTCAGATTTCGGGGAGATTTATTCTAGTATCTCACTTCGATTTTTAAATGAGGTTTCAACTTCATATTTGATATTGCAATCGGACGAAGAGATACTTAAGTCAAGAATTAAAGACCTGCTTTCCTCATGACGAGGGCGTTCAGAGAATTGGATCTGTGTGCGAGTAGAGCGGCTGCTAAATGCGGCAAAACAAAATCCTTTTCAGCAAACCATGTACTCTAGTCACTTGGTTAATCTGAAAGTATTAATTTCACTCATTCTTCAGTACCAAGAGCATCTATCTGGATTGGAAGAGAACATAGATGCTCTGGCTGAAGAAATTTAAGAATATGATTTAATTCAGTCGATTCCCGGTCCCAGTACCGCAACCTTACTAGAAGTAACGCAGCATGATTACCACGCAGTTTCTAGCACAGTCTTAAATAAATGCTTAAGTGCCTATCATTTAATAACTTTGCTTGCTTTATAACTAATGAGATTTTGTTTGGATTAATAGTGGCACTGATAGGCTTCTAGCTGTTCAGATAGATAAATTTGAAAAGAGGCAGACACAACTATGTGCCTACCTCTTTTATTATTGGGACGAGTATGGAGCAACACTTTCAGCCAATCCAACCATAGTCTTTAGTGAAATGGGCTTACTGGTCGAAATTGAGAAGGAATAACCGTTCTGCGCCCATGATACAACAGAAAATAGGTCTTTGTTTCCTTTAATAGTCAATTCACCATAGTCTGAGGGAACAATCTTGATTTGCTTACATTCAATAAAATCTCCGCTCTCATCCAGCTCTCCTTCTGTCATCTGGAACTTAATTCTGTCAGTATTGCTTGAGTAAATCAGCTGGGCGGTTCTCTCAAACAGAATCGAACTGGATTCCAGTGTATAATCTTTAGATAAACTCGAAGGCACATAAAGCTGAAAGGGAAGATTTTCAGACAGCTGGGACAGGCTCTCATAATCTATAACGGGTGAGGTGGTTAGTAAAGGTGGTATAGGAGTGTCCGGTTTCATTATAAAGGGCTTAACCGTCATAAAACAAACCACAAGGGCTAAACAGGCTGCAATGGAAATCACAAACTTAAGAGGAATACGGGGCACAACGGGCTTCTTCGCCTTGGATATACTTTGCTCTGCCTGGGCTAAATGAGCCAAAACCCTTTGTTCCATATCCGGTGTTACATAGATCATTTCCTGCAACTGTCGATACTTATTCTTCAAAATCATACACCTCTTTTAATTCATCTTTTAAATAGCCCCTAGCCCGGTGTAGCAGGGAACGAACAGTAGACTCTTGCTTATCGAGTAGCTTGGCTATCTTTTTGGTAGTCATATCCTCTTGATAAAACAGGTGGATTACCTCTCGATACTTAACTGGCAACGAAGCGACAGTATCCCACACAAAGGAGAGATCCTCCGGTATCTCACGGGAGAGGGATTCAGACAATTCCTCCCAGCGCCGTCGATGGTTATATTTAATTTTATTTTTGCATAAGTTGATGGCTACCCTCAATAACCAAGCCTTTTCGTGCTCCAGGCATTCAAAAACCGGTGCTTTCCGTAGCATCTGGATTAAGGTCTCCTGCAAGATATCTTCGGCATCAGAAATATTATGAAGATAGGAATGGGATAACCGCAAGAGAGCATCACCATGCTCCTTTAATGCAGTCTCCACTCGCAGTATATCAGCGCCTCTGACTTGTGATTGCATCGTATCAGAATTAAGTCTTGGCTGGTTGCTGGCTGCACTACTAAGGTAAATATATTCGCCAAAGAAGAGACGACATAAATAAATGATAAAATTTAAACCTGTTTTAATCCTGAAAAGGTATTTAAAGGACGGTTGTAGTAAGACGGGATTATTCGTCATTATACCCTCACTTTCTCTAAAATCATCACAAACAAGCGACCCGGAAAATCAACCATTTACGGGTTGGTATAATTGTGTATAACTGGAATTATATGATGCTTTTAATGATGGCTTGTAACTCTTCAACGGAGAGTGCACTATCTGGCATCAAGCAATAGTTGAAGCCATTTGCTTCCCAAGAAGCTATGGAGACAAGTCCTTTATTTCCTTTCAGTGTAATCTTTAACTCTCCTATGGCGACAGTTTTTGTGGTCTCATACTCGTTGTAATCACCGCTAATGTCACCGGAGTTTTGCGATACACGATAATACAGTTTATTATCCCCATTCTGATAAACAATCTGTGCCATTTTAATCTCAGTGTCATTTATGATAGAAATAACGTCCTGCTTGTAATTCTTCGGAAGCAATGAAGGAACCGCAAAATCTACGCCCATTGCCTTTCGTGCATCCTCCACAGTATTATAGCTCACATAGGGATTTGGAATCTCTGTTCCCTTTTTGTCGGCGTCTTTGCTTACTTTATCACCATTAATACTGATGTTACCGTCCTTTACAACGACGGCATTTTCATTGCCAAGTATAATACGGAACAGTCCCACAGGCACATAAACGGAGCCACTGATTGTAACGGGAGCCGTACCAAGGGAAGTGGGTGCAGTCATACCAAGGGAATGAGAGCTATAGGCAAAAAAACTGTCTGTTCCAATAACAAAATCAGTTTCTCTCTCTCCGTTTTCCGCATGGAATTCCTTCTTTTTTCCATCCCATTTGACTGTAAATCCAAGGGCTTCAAAAACAGCACGAGCAGGCACCATGGTGACATTATTGATCACTTTCGGATGCAGTTTCATCACTATTTTATTCCCAGTAATGTGATACTCCTGATGAGTGGCAGTCAGCCCGTTCTTCGGTACATTAGCGGCAAGAGCCGTCATCGGTAATGTAAGCGCAAGTGTGCAGGCCATAATGGCTGTAGAAAGTTTATTCATAGTTAAGTTCTCCTCTCGTCTTGAATCGCTTATTTGGTTCTACACTGTGTAAACAACTGGCATAGAGGAAATGNNCATTTATTCAAAGGATTTTCGGCTTAAATTATGTGCTTACCGATCCGTTCAACTGCTCCCCACCCAAAATTATTATAGGCAACAAGAGCTGGAAAAGAACCGGTAACGCCATGCGGAAGGTAAGGTATTGAAGTTACTAAATCAGCAGGTAAATATATGCTAGACCACTGCAAGAGATAGGTGATAGGTTTTTCAGAGTTTTCCCAATCATTAGGAGTCGGAAGGGTGCGATCGCACCCATATATGCATCCCGCACAATCAGACCTCAAGTCGTTATTACCGAATTTGATAACAACCTCAGGTTGATTTATCAGGGCAGCAGCCATTACCACTATGTTCATCAGAATATAGCGCATCCACAATCTGGAGAAGAATTGGACTTAAGTACGAAAATGTTGCGCAATTTGCTTCTGAGGACGGGCAAAGACTATTAAATTCAAGGGAGTTCAAATAATAAATTGATCAGATTCTTTTTGCAATTGCTTAAAAACTAGTCCTTTAATCGAAAAATAAAAGATAATAAGTAAATCTGAAAAGTAGAGTTTTCTCGTTGTATTGTGAATCTTAATCACATTTACATTGTCTCGGTGTACAACAGCCCCTATCTGTCTCTGGATTAGATATATCGTAAGTAGAATTAATTAGTTGAAATTGAGATTGACATTATTTTCAAATAAACTTATAATCAACTCGAAAATCGTAATAATTACTAATAACTTTGAGTATTTTCATGAGTATAGATATAACTAAAGTATTTGAAATACTTCATATGGAACACAAGATATTTCAGCTGCAACTCAAGAACAATTTCCATCAGTAGAGGAAATATCTTCTTCTAGTTTATTGTTGTCACAAATGATTATCGTCCTGAAAGAACTTCAAAAGTTTAAGGCTTAAGTTAACAATAAAGAGACCCTATACGAGGTCTTTTTTTATTTAAAGAAGAATGGATATCTCAAAAAATATTGCAAAGTATGCCGTGTTTCATTTACGGTTCTTCCTTTTTCAAGAATAAAACTTAAGGAAAGCATTCTTCAAATAATAAATATAGTTTTCACATGATTAATTACACTATTTTATTGGGTTATATAAGCGATTTCAAGAGATTATCATGAAGTCAGAGAAAAAGGAGGCAATGCAAATGGAAGCGTTAACAGCAGCGAAACCACTTAAACCCCGGGGGAAATCGGGTAAGTTCTGGAGGACCCTTCTTCAACAAAAGTATTTGTATTTGATGTCCATACCTTTTGTTGCTTGGGTATTCGTATTTAACTATATCCCGATCTGGGGCTGGACGATGGCATTCCAACGCTATCGGCCGGGTAAGTCTTTCATGAAGCAGGAATGGGTCGGGCTTGATAACTTCAGGGAATTGTTCCATGATGAACGGTTTTACATGGCACTCAAAAACACGCTGGCTATGAGCTTTATGGGGTTATTCGCAGGATTTACAATTCCTATCNNTTAAACGTATTGTGCAAACCGTTTCGTACCTGCCCCACTTCGTATCCTGGGTTGTCGTAGCTGGGATCATCAACAAGATGATGTCCATCGATGGCGGAATCAACGGACTACTTATGAATCTGCATATTATTGCTGAACCTATTCAGTTTTTGGCGAAAGCAGACTGGTTTTGGGGAATTGTGACAGCTTCCGATGTCTGGAAGGAGACAGGTTGGAATTCGATCATCTACTTGGCTGCAATGACGGGAATTGATCCGGAACTGTATGAAGCGGCCAGAGTAGATGGGGCGGCCCGGATTCGACAAATGTGGCATATTACGCTTCCGGGAATTCGGACAACAATCATCATTCTGCTGATTATGTCCATCGGAAACTTGATTAATATCGGTTTTGAAAAGCAGTTCCTGTTGAGCAACCCGATTGTTGCTGATAAGGCAGAAACCTTGGACCTTTATGCCTTGAATTACGGTTTACAGCTTGGGCGTTATTCCTTTGGTACGGCCATTAATATATTCAACTCTGTAGTTGCAGTGATCCTACTGTTTACAGCGAACACGATATTTAAAAGAACATCGAAAGAAAGCATTATGTAGGAGGGCAGGGATATGAACAGACAAAGCAGAGCTATTAACGCTTCTTGGTCCGATAAGATATTTGACATCGTTAACTGTTCCTTTATGACTTTGGCGTTTGTCATTACGCTTTACCCCTTTCTAAACGTACTGGCCATATCATTAAATGATTCTATGGATACCGTCAAGGGAGGGATATACCTTTGGCCGAGAAAGTGGACGTGGGCAAACTACGATGCCATCTTCTCCTTCAGGGGATTGATTACCGGATTTAAAATCTCATTGCTCAGAACTTTTGTT
>DJUJ01000117.1:1394-16663 GCA_002438345.1 Paenibacillus sp. UBA6285 | reverse complement strand
TAATTATTTCTTAATTTCTTGAAAACACTCATCCTCTTCACACTCCTTTTAATTGAACTACCATGATTTATGCTATATTGTATCATAACCATTGGTAAAATAAGGTGATTTATTGATCGATCCTCAATCACTCATCCAAAAGAACTAGAAATTAAATTATCCGGGTCTGCACCCATCCGATGATTTTGATTCAGTTCGTTAATTCAGCGAAGTTGTTAAATAACGTTCCCCGGTATCCGGAAGAATCACCACGATCGTCTTGTCTTTATTCTCTGGACGTTTGGCGATTTGTGTAGCTGTGTAAACCGCTGCCCCGGAGGAGATCCCAGCTAGCAATCCTTCAAAACGCACCAATGTTGGCGTGGATGTTGCTTTTGAAGTCACAGGTGTCCCTCCCGTTCTAACACAAGCAATTAATTCCACTAAATTGAGTGGTCAAATCATGATCGTTAGTATTTTTGAAAAAGATGCTACGATTACACCAAACAACATCGTGTTGATGGAACGCAACTTGACGGGTATCATCGGCTACCGTGATGTATTCCCAGCAGTAATTAGCCTCATGGAACAAGGTTACTTCCCTGCGGACAAACTGGTTACTAAGAGAATCAAATTGAACGAAGTAATTGAACACGGGTTCGAGGCGCTTTTGAAGGAAAAAATCAAGTGAAAATTCTTGTAAGTCCTAAACAATAACCATAAGCAGCCAAGTGGCTGAACTATAGAACAAGAGTCCTTCTCATTAAGAGAGGGACTCTTGTTTCAAAAAATTATGTGTACTTCTCATTTAATAAATAGTGAAGATTCTCTTTTACCGAAGGCCATTCTTTATCCAAAATACTAAAGACAACATTATCATGAATCGAACCGTCAGATCTGATTCTATGCTGACGCAGGACCCCTTCTTTTACAGCCCCTAATCGTTCTACTGCTCTTTGTGATCTCAAGTTAGTCTTCACCACTGTAAATTCTACACGAATCAGCTCTAGCTCTTCAAAGCAATAGTGAAGCAGTAATGACTTGCCCTCTGTATTCACACTAGTTCTCCAGTACTCAGGCGAGATCCACGTACATCCGATTTCAGCACTGCGATGGATCAAATCCGGGTGCATGATTCGAGTAGTTCCGATAATTTGTCCAGACGCTTTTTCAATGATGACGAAAGGGATTTGCGATCCGTTTTTTTGATTAGCGAACGCTGTTGTGATTAAATCTTGCACCTGCTCGTCCGACGTTATTTTTCGCCAAGTAAATTCCCAGATGTTTGGATTTTTTAACACTCTCACTAGCCCTTCTACATGACTTTCATCCATTGGAACCAGCTTGATTGTAGAACCCTCCAAGATTGAATTAAGATGTTGGCTCATTTCGCACACCGCTCTCTTAATGATATATGTTGGATGATATCCGCAATTTCTTCTACACGATAGGCGATATGATCTGCCCCAGCTTTCTCAAGTTCATCCTTAGGCCCGTAACCAAACGTTACACCGATAGACTCCACTCGACAACCTTTGGCTCCGATGATATCATGCTCACGGTCCCCAATCATTAGCGCTTCCTCTGGAAGAATAGCATTCTGATCAAGTACGAACTGAATAACATCCTTCTTCTTGGAACGGGTACCGTCCAGATTACTACCTCCGATATGCTCAAAATAATGATCTAGTTTGTAATGCTCAAGGATTTGTTCTGCAAAAACAGTAGGCTTGGAGGTGGCTACATACAATGAATATCCTTTATTCTTAAGGCCTTCCAGCAATTGCGGTATACCATCAATCACCATATTCTCAAGCAGCCCAACGGTGCTGTAACGCTCACGGTAGAAGATAACCGCTTGACGCGCTTGTTCCTCTGAGAAATGATGTAGCTCAATAAATGAATCGTAAAGAGGTGGGCCTATGTAAGGAAGAAGCATATCCATATGCTCGATCTGAATATCAAATTTGTTCAATGCGTATTCTACGCTTTTTGTAATGCCTTCTTTAGGGTCCGTTAATGTCCCATCCAAATCAAATAAAATACTTTGTAGTCCTCTTGCCACGGTTGTCTTGCTCCCCTCAACTGTTATTAATGGATGTATTTATAATACCTTCGTTTCTACATACTTTCCACATACTTCTCGAATACGATCAGTACGAAAGTTATTTTTATATATCGGAGGAGTATTTTATGAATATGACGCATTATATGTCTTTGCTAGCGGATAATCAGCCTTGGAACTTGATTTTATTCATGGCGATCCCCGTGATTTTTGCTGAGACGATCACCGTTACAGAGTTTTTTATTTTGTTCACCAAGAATCTAAAAGGCTCGTTACGGACCTTCAACAAAGTCTGTAGCATTCTCGCCGGATTGTACTTCACGGGTGTATTCCTCTACTTGTTCCCTACCGCGTTCATTCCTTTATCAGTGAATGGCGAGTGGCATACGTGGGTGGACGTGGTAGCCGTAGGTTTCTATTTAAGCGGAGTGCTCTTCTTATTACCACTAGCTTTGTTAGATCTTGGTCTGATCGCTCGCAAACGTACGGAAGCAGAGAAAATGAAGCTTCATTTTATACTCATCAGTGGATTCTTGGTTGTAGCGCATATCGCGATGATCTTTGGGATGATCAATCCAGAAATTGTGGGCGGTATGGACGGCATGATGCATTAACTAAGCATCAAAAAATTAAAAAAAGCAGATCAAGGCTAAGCCCTTGGTCTGCTTTTCTAATTTGATGAGAAGGTTATCCCGCACTTGGGACAGATACTACACTACGCTTCTTGCGCAATAANNAACAACACGATAATTGAGCCGACTACGAATACATCATTCACACCCATCGTGAACGATAGTAATCGTATCGAATCTGTGTTACTTGCACCTGAGCTGATTAACTCTTTAGAGTGCAGCATGGATCTAGTAGACAAAATAGAGGTGAAAACTGCAATCCCGAGTGAACTTAACACGTTACGAACCCAGTTGTTGATCGAAGTGGCATGACCCGACCATTCGACTGGAATTTCCTCCATAGATGCCGTACTGCTAGGGACGTTCGCCAATCCGATTCCTAGATTCCGAACGACCATCGCCCACATAATAAAGCTGTATGAAACGTTCGTATGCAGCCGACTCATCATGAATAAGCCGATGAAAATAAATACAATACCCGCAGAAATTAACTTCACAGGCCCAAACTTCGGATACATCTTACCTACAATTGGACTTAACAAAGCGAGGAGGATCGAAGATGGTAATAAGATTAACCCCGTTTTCAGCGTTGTTGCTCCTTCTACCGTTTGTAAGAACAATGGAGTTAAGTAGGTTCCAGCATACATCGCTATCGTCACCAAACTATAGATACTAAGCATGGCAGTAAAGCGGCGATTTCGGAAGACACGCAGATTCAGCAGAGGTACTTCCGCCTTCAGCTCGTGCAAGACAAAGAAAACTAGAAGAACGACCCCCACAAGTATTAATGATAAGGTTCTCCATGAGCTCCATCCCCAACTGTTGCCTTGGCTAAATGCGGTTAATAAAGATAAACTGCCCAGTACAACGGTAAGGAATCCAGGAATATCAAATGACTTCGGAACATTCATTCGATAGTAAGGAATTAACACTAGGGTTAGAATAATAGCAATGATTCCAATGGGGATGTTAATTAAAAATAACCAGTGCCAGCTAGCATACTGAAGTAACCATCCGCTAAACGTCGGACCTATGGCTGGAGCAACCATCGCGGACAGCGACCACAGGCTTACGGCGAAAGGTCTGCGTTCTGCCGGGATCACTTGAAATATGATGGTCATCGTACAAGCCATAATCAGCCCACTGCAAGAACCCTGAAGCATTCGAAATACAATCAGAGAGGTTGGATTCCAAGCTATTGCACAGAGTAAGGAGAACATGGTGAATCCAATCAAGGCGAATAGATAAAGTCTCTTATAGCTNNTATCTCCCACCCAGGTATCCTGCAAGTGGTGCAGTTACACCCGTAGCGAGCATAAAACCTGTAACCATCCATTGCATAGTGTTCAGGTTCGAATGGAAATGATTCATTAAAAGAGGAACAGCAATGTTGATGGTCGTTGTACTTAAGACAGAAACGAAATTTCCAAAGAATATGGCAATCATTATAGGCCAAAAATGTATTTTACTTTCTTGCTTTCCTTCCATACTATCCCTCTTCACATTTGTTTATATGTCTACTTTTACATATATAAGATGACTTGAATAATGTTATAATCATATTGAGGATATGTCAATGATGACATATCCTTAAAAATTACAATGAAAACGGATTTATAATCACTGGAGGGCTTCAGAGTAATGAATACACTGTCTTATGGACTATTAGCTTTACTTAGTGCTAACTCGTTGTCAGGTTACGAATTAACACAGAATATCAAGCCGCTATGGCGAGCCGGACACAGTCAAATCTACCCTCTTCTAATGAGCATGGAGCAGCAAGGTTACATTTCATATCAGCTCATTGAGCAGTCGGATAAGCCAGATAAAAAGGAATACTCTATTACGGAAGCAGGACTTGAGCAACTGCGGCAATGGGTGGAAATTCCTGCGGAACCCCCTGTTCTACGAGACGAACTACATTTTAAGCTCTACAGTTTATGGCTCTCCAAACCTGAAGAGGCAAAGGAGCTTCTGCAAAAACGTGCGGAGTTTTGTAAAAGCGAGTTGGAGCGTTACAAGGTCTTGCTGAAAGCCAACGAAGTCTTGCGTGATGAACGAGGTGAGACTCGTGAGTTAAAAGCATCGACTTTTGGACGCTATTTACTCATAAGCAAACGAGTGCTGGATATGGAGAGCTCTATACAGTTTTGCGAATGGGCCCTTGAAGAGCTTGCACCAACAAAAAATAGCTAATAACATGCAAAAAAGAGACCTCGCAAATGTACGTGAAGTCTCTTTTTACTCTTATTATTCGGATATAGTTAATCTAGGCAGTTGGACCTCGCAACGGGTTCCGATTCCAGGCTGACTTGTAATTCGAATGGTGCCTCCATGTAATTCCACAAGCTTTTTCACAATAGAAAGTCCAAGACCTGTACCCCCGTATTGCCTCGATCGTGATTTCTCAACTCTGTAGAATCGTTCAAAGACATAGGGTAGTTCTTCCTCAGGAATACCTATTCCGGTATCTTCTACAATAAATACAGCAGAATCCTCGTCAACATCCTCATTCACATGGACAGTAATCTCCCCTTCATCTGTATAACGGATCGCATTCTCCAGAAGATTCATCATAATCTGTTCCATACGCTTTTCATCTCCACGAACCCTATACGAATCTCCATGATACGTAATCTTCAGCTGAATTCCTTTCTCTTTGGCTTTCAGTTCCACTCTGCGTACCGCTTGTTCTGCCATATGCTTAAGATCTATCCACTCCAGCGTAAGTGTGATTTTACCTTCTTCCATCTTTGCCAGTTCAAATAAATCTTCTACCAGATGCTCAAGCCGATGCGCTTCCTCGTGAATAATATCCAAATACAGATCTCGTTCCCCTTCGGTCTCATAAAGTCCATCCTTTACGACCTTGGTATACCCTTTCAAATAGGTGATGGGTGTTCGCAGCTCATGAGAAATGTTGGCTAGAAATTCCTGACGTGTATCCCGGTATCTTTGCAGATCTACAGCTAGGTCATTAATAGCTCCTGCCAAAAATCCGATCTCATCGTTGCTCCGTATGGAAAGTCTCGTTTCCAATTCACCGGCAGCGATTTTTCGAGTCGCCTTCTGCATTTTGATCAGCGGCCTTGATAACAGCAAGCTAATTATTCCCGTGATCCCTAGTGCCAATATAAAAGCCCCAATTCCTGCGAGCAGCAACAAGTTACGGATAGAAGCCAAGGATTGCTTCATGTTCTCTGTAGAGGACATTACATAGAGTGCAGACTGGATGGCACGACCATCTGAAATTGGTTTTCCAGTGATGAAATATCTATGTCCTGTAGGATCTGTATACTTAAAATCCACACTTTTTCCGGCAAATATCCGACTAATATCTGAAGCATCTATGAATGAACGATCTGCGCGGTCATGAACACCCGAATGGAGAATTACACTACCGTCTTTTGAAATATTAAATATACTCACGTCCGAAAACTCTGCAAAAGTACTCATCATCTGCTCGTTTGAACTATCCGGCGATTCAGCCATTCCGATAAAGTGTGAGGTTAGCTCCTCGGTTTCTTTTTGCATCTCGTTGTAATAAAAGCTGGTAAACATTCGGTCTATTGTAATCCCAAGAATAAGCAAAACAACTAAAAAAACAGACATAATGACCGACCCGAGCTTCAGTCCGATAATATTATTCTTCATATATGATTACCTGGGATCTCAAATTTATAGCCTAACCCCCATACCGTCTGAACAGGATTATAAGACAGGCCAGCCTTATGTAATTTCTCGCGTATATTCTTAATATGTGTGTCGATGACACGGTTCTCACCCTCATAATCATTGCCCCATAAACGCTCCACTAGTTCTTCTCTCGTAAAGACACGGTGAGCATTTTGCGCCAAGGCCGTTAGCAGATCAAATTCCTTGAGTGTAAATTCAACTACTGTATCCAGAATATGTACCTCACGAGCTTCCGGGTAAATCGCTAGCTCAGGGTAGGTCAGAACCTTTTTCAGAGGTTGTTGGGTCAATGTAAGCATTGAACGCCGTACCAAAGAATAAATCCTTGCCACTAATTCCTCCGGCTCGAACGGTTTGGTAAGATAATCATCCGCGCCTATGCCAAGGCCACGTATCTTGTCCTTGGTTTCCGAGCGGGCTGTAAGCATTAGAATGGGGACAGAGCTAACCTCTCTAACAGCTTTACAGACCTGCCATCCATCCATATCTGGCATCATCACATCCAGTAGGATTAGATCAAAGTTATTTTGTTTCAACAGAGTTAGTGCTTCATGCCCCGTTGACGCTTCTCTAGTCGTTATTCCTTCTTTCGTTAAATAAACCCGTATTAAATTCCGCATGTTCCATTCATCATCAACGATCAGTACCTGATGCTTATTCAAGTCGTTCACCCTCTTCGTAACCTAGTTCTTCTTATTATACAAAATAAACACAGAACAAGCCGACATCATTCCTAATGATGCCAGCCTGTCATACCCTTAGTGACCGGAATGTGGATTGTCTCCTGTAGCCGGTGAGATTTCCAGCATATCATCGATTTCACTTTGGGCCTTCTCTTTTATTGCGCTGATGTCCCCAGTTAACCAAGCATGGTTATAAGGCCCTTCCGCTGGTGAATCTTGAAATTTAGGTTGAAGTGTCATCATATATTCCATCACGGAATCTGGCAACCCGTCTTTTTCCGTAAAGATAAGCGGTGCGTGTTTCCCTAAATGTGAAAAAGGTGCAGCGGCGATCGCCAGCATCGTTGAGTCGGTAGTCAACAAAGACAAGTTATGTCCAGGCGTCGTTATGCCCCAGCCGAATCCGTTGCTAGCGTCCTTAAATGTAGCAAAAGCAATGGCATTCTCATAAGCGTTTTTTCCAGCTATACGGGTTACTGTTCCGTATTCTTGCAATTGCTTTTCTACAGCTGTTGATACAACGTCTTCAGGCCCTAAGATATAAATCGTAGCCGTACCTCCGCGTTCTTTCAAAGCATCTACCGTGGAGCTTGGNNTTGGAATTTCATCTTTTGTTACATAGAGTAGCGGCTCTGGCATATGGGCAATCCAGTTCACTGCAGGAAGCGTGTATTCAGGACTATCCATGGAACCTACAATGACTGCCTTTGGAAGTTCACCGGAGGCTTTTGCGTAATAAGTATCAATGGCTTGAGCTACAGCTGCTGGCTCGTCCCCTTCGATTTGGTCTACTTTCAGATCCACTGTCTTTAATTGTTCTTCCACATTTGAAGCCATGGGCCCGACGAGCACTACCTGTACACCATTATTTCCTTCCGCACCTAAAGGATTCAATCGCTTAAGTTCTGCTAATGTTACCTCGGGAACACCGTCTTTAGTTGTAAACAGAATGGGGCCATTATTCGGATGATGAATCAAATCCGCACTGACCGCTGCAATCTGCCAATTGCTCACATCCGTTAACACTACACTTGAGGGTCTATTGTTTTTGGTCTTTGCGGTCCATAACGTTTGTGAGACTATAACTGCTGCCTCAATAGGGTCAGAAGTGTTAATACGTGTTGTGTTTTTTGTTGCTATCCAGGGTTGATCCAGTGATGATGTAGCACCTTGCTTATCTGATTCAGATGGGGCTTTATCGCTCGATTGACAGCCAGCTAACACTGCACTTAGAAGCAATGTAACAGCAACTTTGGGTATGATTTTTTTCATTCTAAACCCTCCATTTTGATTTTTTCGCTTGATTTAGAGTAGTTTAGTCTATAAATGTGTAGAAAGTATGTAGAATTTAAAATATATAAAATTTGTATATAATGCAAAAAAGAGCGTCCTTAAGCCACAAACGACTTAGGATGCTCTTAATATTTTAGAAATTCTGTTTCAGCGCTTACCAGTGTTTAGCGATAAAGGTGTCCCGTCCGGATTGTTCACGATCCTCTTTATAATGCTTAGGATTCTTGTGATGATAGTCCTGATGATACTCTTCTGCTCGATAAAAGGTTGGCGCTGGAAGGATTTCCGTCACGACTGGTCCTGAGAATCTGCCACTGACAGCAACCATCTCCTTCGAGGCAAGGGCTGCTACACGTTGTTCTTCATTATAATAAAAGATGGCTGTCCGATATTGTATTCCTCTATCCTGAAATTGTCCACCATCATCCGTGGGATCAATCTGAGGCCAATATAAATCAAGCAGCTTCTCGTATGAAAAAAGCGCCGGATCAAACGTAATTTGTACCACTTCGTAATGTCCTGTTGTTCCCGTTTTGACTTCTTCGTAAGTTGGGTGCTCAGTTAATCCTCCAGCATATCCCGAAAAAATCCCTTGGATGCCTGGTAACTCCTCAAACGGTGTAACCATACACCAAAAGCAACCACCTGCAAACATTGCTTGTTCCATATGTTCAAGTCCCCCTATCCATCATCATCTAGTAAATAACATATGCTATGACGATAATGTTTATAGGTTATAAAGTCAAAGGAAATCAACCATTTATATTCGAATTCAATGCTTTAAGACGTTATAATATAACAATCAACGGAATGAGAAAGGAACAACCTATGAATAAAAATCGCTTGGGTCAGTCCGATTTGTATGTAAGTGAAGTAGGACTCGGGTGCATGTCCTTAGGTACGGATGAGGCAAAGGCCATTTCCATCATCCATGAAGCACTCGATCAAGGCATTAACTTTTTAGATACAGCCGATCTGTATGATGAGGGGTGCAATGAAGAGATCATCGGTAAGGCGATTCGTTGCCGCCGCGGAGATGTGATATTGAGTACAAAAGTGGGCAACCGCAGATTTCCAGGTCAAGAAGGCTGGAGCTGGGATCCATCGAAATCCTATATCAAATCCGCAGTCAAAGACAGTCTCAGACGCCTCCAAACGGATTATATCGATCTGTATCAGCTGCATGGCGGAACAATTGATGATCCGATGGATGAGACCATTGAAGCCTTTGAAGAACTTAAGCAAGAGGGGCTGATCCGATATTATGGGATCTCTTCTATTAGACCTAATGTCATTAGAGAATATGTAAAAAGATCAAACATAGTCAGTGTAATGAGCCAATACAGCATTTTAGATCGACGTCCTGAGGAAGAAATTCTCCCTCTGCTGGCCGAGCATGGGATCAGTCTAATTGCACGTGGACCTTTAGCGGGTGGCATCCTTTCGGAAAATGGCCGCAGTAAGGCAGAGAAGAAGTACTTAGATTACAGTAGTGAGGAACTTCTGAAGTTGCATGATCAGCTTTTACAAGAAACGAGTCACACTCGCCCCCTAGCACAAACGGCGCTGCATTATCCTCTAGCTAATCCATCTGTGGCGGTTATCATCCCAGGAGCGAGTAGCCTGGAGCAATTGAAAAATAATGTAACGGCTGCTAAGATAGCCCCGCTGTCTTCGGAGGAACTCGAAATGATTCGAGAGTTGAGTAAAGCGAACCGCTACACACTTCATCTGTAAATGTAGTCCGTCCTATATAAAGCACAAAGCACACGTCAATCGTACTGGTGCTTTGTGCTTTTATTTTGTTATCGTTGCGGGAACCGAGAAATGAACTTTTCATTGGCCACATGTAATTTTTCGAGATACGTTCTATACGAACTACTGATTATTTTCAAATTTGAAATAAAAATATCGTAATAACCTGAACTCTTTTGAAACCCAACTAAAATTTGTTGCATCCTATAAGCAGGACTAGCTTTAAAATCGTCAGAATTACGATATTCTAAATAGCCAACTACAGATTCATGATTAACCTCCAAGTAGTTATCCAAGTCATTCATAATTGAATCAAAGTCTGCAGCCATTTTCTTTAGATGTGTCCGTGACAAAGCATCGAATGATTCTGCAAGGAATACTTGCAAATCCTCCGGGAACTCCAAATTACCCATATTATCAAGGAATTCAACTATTCGATTATAGGCAATAATTTTGTCATTCGTATCAATCTTCTCGTCAAAGAATTTTCCGAAGTGAAAATACAAATACAGTCCATAATTACCTGGAAAAGTTAGAAGTAATTTGTCTTTGATAGTCAAATTAGCGTCTAGTTTGTACCCAACTTCATTAAAGGCTTCCTCAATCGACGACTCACTTTCGAGCAAATAATTGAAGCAATCAAATTGGACTTTTTCTTGCTGCAAGCGAAATTCTTTAATAAATTTGAAATCATGTAGCGCTTTAGATTTATCTTTACTCGTTAGAATTAGTTTAATATCAGGAACACTCAACCCAAGTTTTCTGTATATAGCAATCTCTTTCAATATAGCTATGTCATCTTCATTGTAATTTCGATACCCATTCTCAGAGCATTTTAAATCTAGAAGTCCTTGTTGCTCATAATAACTAATGGCTTTTTTTGTTATATTACATATTTTCGAAACTTCACTTATTAACAATGCTATCACCTCAGTATCATTCTAAACTGATCCCTTAGGTAACAGTCAACACTTCAAAAATAAGAGCGCCAGTCTAGTAACTGTAACGGGTTACGTTTTGAAGTGCTTTATATAAAATTTTATAAGTATTCACAGATAAAATCACAAAGTATATTTACTAATAAAACCTAAAAATTTAGTCAAAAGCAAAGGCGTTTTCACCTGTGCTTTTAGATTTTATATTAAGCATAATCATTAACTTGAAATTGAATTTAGTAGAAAATTAGATATAAATGTTGTATAATATTGGTATTCGTTTTTACAAATTTGTTATAATTTGTGAAGTGAATATTATTTTTATTTAGCAATCTATTAATATATATAGATTTAATTTTAAAGAAAGGAGAAATTTTCATGAAAGTAGAAATTTTTAGACCAGTTAAAATTATAGGAGGTATACATCTCCTATAGAATAGAAAGGGAAATAAAGATGGAAAGTATAGTTTCAGATAGATTAATTATTAGAAAGTTTAAGGAAAATGATTGGCATGATTTATATGAATATTTATGTGATGAAGAAGTTGTTAAATTTGAGCCTTATGATATTTATTCTGAAAATCAAGCTAAAGAAGAAGCAATTAATAGAGCAAATAATGAATCCTTTTATGCAGTTTGCTTAAAAGAAAGTGGAAAGTTAATTGGAAACCTATATTTAAGTAAAGGAGACTTTGATACTTGTGAATTGGGTTATGTTTTTAATAGAAAGTATCACAGCAAGGGTTATGCCACAGAAAGTGCAAAAAGATTGCTTGACTACGCATTTTCAGATTTAGGGGCAAGACGTATTATTGCTATGTGTAGTCCAAAGAATACTGGTTCTTGGAAGCTTCTTGAGCGTTTACAAATGAGACGTGAAGGTCTGCTTTTACAAAATGTTTATTTTAAAACCGATAGCAATGGACAACCTATATGGTTTGACACATATGAATATGCTATATTAAAATCAGAATGGCATAAGTAATACGATTATAAATACAGCAAAATAATAAGTATAATATATATACAATATTATTTTCTTGTGTAGCACAGGCTAATAACCTGTGCTATTTTCATAAAAAAATTATCGNNTACCAAGTCTTTGTACAGGGGCCAGCTCTTTATCCCAACCTTTGTTGTCCAACAAAAGTTATAAAATGTTCTAAATATAGTTATTATTTGTTGTGCATATTTAGGGTTGTAGTTAGCATAAATATAGCTTTTTCCATCTGCTCATGCTGTTATTAAAGGTCTCTCTAAAGGACCGAGCATCAGAGAAACATCATAGTTCTCATCAGGTATACCTTCTAAATTAATCGCATTCAAGTTATGAAATCCATCAAATTGCTGCGTTAATTCTAATTCAGATGCCTTTTCCGTTGCTACTTCAACCAATTTAGGTGTTATGTCTGAAAGGGTAACTTTATATCCGAGCTTAGCTAGTTCCATCGCGTATTTACCGGGCCCTGCGCCATTATCCAGTACCTTCCCAGTTGATGGCATATATTTCTTGATATAATGCAGATTAATAATGAACTCTAAGGGTTCTCTATCCAGCCTGCCCCACTCGTCAAAGCTAGAGTAATAATCAATAATATTGCTCATCTACATAACACCTGCCTTCTTTTGAAATATACTATCTTCGATATGTCAAACTTCTCGCTTATAGTTCTTTCTTACATTTTACCATTATAAAATTTATTGAAGGTTTATTCTGCATATTTTTATTAGGCTCATCCATTTCTGAAAACTCTACCAGTCCATACTTTTCAAATTCTTGTGTTATGGAGTCAGAATCATAAAAAAACATTTTAACGCCATCCATGATCTCATAATAATCTTTATCCAATTGCTTACCTTTTCCGAACATTGGGGCTTTTTTTGAAACCGTTGTAAAAATCATATATCCACTTGGTTTTAGCTGATCATAACAATCCTTAATAAACTTCTCTCTCTCACGATGATTCAATAAATGAATAAGGGCATGGCAAAATATACCCTCATATCGTTTGTTGTCAAAAGGCATGACAGTTACTGAACCATGAAATATGCTAATATCAATTCCATTTTGCCTCGCCAAACCAATCGCTGTTTGGGAAATCTCAATACCTGTTACATTTATTCCACTCTCAATAAAAACCTTTGCATTTCTACCATATCCAATACCTGGTACCAGTATATCCTTAACATTCTTTTCAAGAAAAAAGTCCTTAGTCACGATTGCGGAGTCTGTAGGTTCAAATCCCCACATCGTTTGTTTTTCTATAAAGCTTGATTCCCAGAATTCCGTCATACTTCATTCTCCTTTATATTAAAGTCATTACGGACTTGTATTATCTTTAATAGTTCCCAAAAAAGAACGGATCTTTACTCCGTCTTCATTGTTTTCGCCAAATCTGCAATTTTCTTGTTCTCCAAGTACTGCTCCATCTGTCTCTCAGCGTCAATCACAACCTGTTGAATCAGGCACTCGCTTCCGTGATCCAGACTACATTCGAACAAAGAAGCAGTCCCTTCGATCGCATGGATAATATCCAGAAAAGAGATATCTTCGGACTTCCGTCTGAGACGATACCCCCCGTTTGCACCGGGTGCAGATTGAATCAGTCCAGCCTTCACTAGCTTGGTCATCATTTTAGACAGATAGGTTTGTGAAACACCCAGCTTCTCAGCAAGCAATTGAACGCCTACTGGCTTATCGGACGCCGCAGTCACCAGATAAAGCATTGCATGAAGCGCATAGTCTGTCGCTTGGGAATATTTCATTCAGCACCTCCATTAACGACTTTGAAAATCCATAATAACTCTAATCGTTAAAAAAGACAAGCATAGGCAATGTGCGCCATCGGTTTTTCGAGCTGCATTTATATAACTTTCAATTTGCTTTGTAAGTCTTTAGTTAAATAAAGCAATAAATCATCATCGACCATGACTGGTTGTCCTGGTATGACCGGAACATTGTTATACGTCATTTAATTTCCCTTACAATAGGTTCCGATGTTGAAATAATATCAACGACATGGTCAATACAACAGATCCCATAGTGCTTATAGGGTCCTGGAAAATCCTTTGATGCGAATATTCCATTAGAAATAAAATCAAGATACCTTGATTTCTTATAAATTCTAAATATTTTTCCGTCAAATTCCTCATAATCATCCCAAGAAGTAAAGAATTCATTTCTAATTGAATATGCAATGTATGAGTAAAAATCAACTTGTATTAATGAAGAGCTTTTCTCTCCAACCATAAGTGGTTCAGGTATATCACTAACTTTACTTTTACAAAAAGATAACCTTAGTTGATTTACCTCTGGCTCTATTAGACCAAAGAAAAACACATCCTGTAATTCTTTTAAATCTGTATATTCCATCTCATCTCCTCCTCATCACTAATTTATTCTCATTCCATGTACTACTATTTCCTTTGAAGCTGATACTCTACTCTTTCGCTTTACGGTTAGCTTTAACNNGAGCTGAGCAACTATAATGACACTAATAATGACCAGAAGGAACCACGAACTGATCTTATTGACACTAACCACATGCCATACATAATTCTGATCAGGATATTTCCAAGCATTAAAGAATGTAGCGATATTCTCAGCTAACCAGATAAAAAAACCTACTAAGAAAAAAGCCAGTGTCAAGGGCATCCGATAAGTAGTGTTTCGTACCCGATAAATGATCCATGTTTTCCAAAAAACAATGAGCACAAGCCCCTTTAGCCACCAGCGAAAATCAGGAATAAAGTGATGCGTGAAAAAGTTAAGATAAATAGCTGCTCCGAGCGATCCCGCAGCAGCAAGTCCCGGCCAGCCTGTCATATCCATTTTTAGTCTACGCCATATCTGACACATAAAGCTTGCAACGCTCGCATACATAAACCCGCTATAGAGCGGTACTCCAAATACCTTGGTAAGTCCGGGCTCAGGGTATGACCATGACCCCATTCTTATTTTATAAATTTCCAGCAGCAAACCAATAATATGAAATACACAGATGACTTTAATTTCATCTAGTGTCTCTAATCCAGTACGGTACATAAGATATTGAACGGTAAGCAATATAATAAGAATGGCATCATATCGGTAAATATAAGGCAGATCTATTACGTTAGAGAGAGCTAAAGTCCCAAAGATCGCAATAGGAAATATGCAACTCATCGCCTGATGATAGCCAAAATGCAGGAGCTGTGTAATTGATTTCAATGATGCTCTCTCCTTTCCAGG
>DJUJ01000117.1:0-1387 GCA_002438345.1 Paenibacillus sp. UBA6285 | reverse complement strand
CCATTTTTCAATATAGAAAGATTCGCCATTGTAATTCCAACCCTTTCTGTAAGCTCTGTAACGCTCATTTTTCTTTTAGCTAACATCACGTCAATATTCACTATAATCGCCATTATTTTCACCTCAGACCGTTAAGTCATTTTCTGATTTTATTTCTATGGCATTTTTTAAGAGCTTTTGAAGAACAGCAGCAAAGACCGCTATCACAATTGGAGCACAACTCATAACAAGTCCGAGTACGATTAGTCCTGGTGCATCGGCTTCCTGTGCCATTTCGTAAATAAGTGGCATGCCCGCCGCATATAAGATACTGATGATGATTGCACAGTATATTATATTTTTTAAAGCCTTAATGGATAGTTCTGAGAACGCTTTGTTCTTGTCTATGTAGCTTAGAAGTCTTAACGCCTGATATAAAGCTACGAAATATGCCATCACCGTTGCATACACCCCTATAAGAACGGGATAAACCAAATACACCGGATAATCTCCAGCAGCCTTATTAGGTATCGTAGGCAACCAAAAAATACACAAAGCAAGAACCGGAATTCCAATAAGAATAACAACTATCTTTAAAAAGAGTGTTTCTCGTTTCATAAACTGCACCTCACAAAGTTAATAATGTGAATTCAATTTAGCACATCATTTATCGTTTTACAATATATTTTGATTGTATTACAAATATTTTTTATCTTTAATAACAAAAAAAAGGCCCCCTCCTCATAAAGACCGAGGAAGGAGCCCTGCCCCTACTATTCATTTATTCTTTAAGTGTCCTCTTCACTTTTGTATTCTAAAATATCGCCAGGCTGACATTCTAAAGCCTTGCAGATCGCCTCTAACGTTGATAATCGTACCGCTTTTGCCTTTCCATTTTTCAATATAGACAGGTTAGCCATTGTTATTCCAACCCGCTCCGAAAGTTCGGTTACGCTCATTTTTCTTTTAGCCAGCATCACGTCAATATTAATAATAATCGCCATTGTTTTCTCCTCAGACCGTTAAGTCATTTTCTGATTTTATATCAATAGCTTCCTTCAAAAGCTTTTGGAGAACTGCAGCAAAAACTGCAATCACCATGGAAGCAAAAATCACGACCATAGCGATAACTATGATACCCGGGGCATCATCTTTCTCACCAATGAGATAATAGAGCGGCATCCCTGCCACATACACACCACAGATTGAAATTGCACAATTTTTTATGTTTTTTAATACCCGTACAGATATTTCCGAGAAAGCATTGTTCGTGTCAATATAGCCTAACAGTTTAAAAGCTTGATACAGTGCAATATAAAAAGGTATCGCCGATGCATACAAATCGATGAAAATGAGATATTTAATAAAACTATAATCGGGATATAATTCTACTGCATAATTCGCTATT
>DJUJ01000097.1 GCA_002438345.1 Paenibacillus sp. UBA6285 | reverse complement strand
TCTAGGTGCGAAAGTTGAGTTACTAATGAGAACAATTCACCGGATCGGATGTTTAGAACGCGGTTCAGCCAAGGTACATGCTTTCTGCCGACTATGAGCAGTGCAAGCATGTAACCAAGAGCGGTTAGTGCAGAAAGTAATACTCCTCCTAGAGAGGAAGAGTCGCTAAGCACTAGTCCTGAGAGGATAGAAATATAGACCGCCAAGAAGACGTCCTCGAACATAATAATACCTAGAATCATTTCAGTTTCTGGATTTGCGGTTCGTTTTAGATCGACTAGCACTTTAGCGACTATAGCACTAGAGGATATAGTTGTAATTCCAGCGATGACCAATATTTCTTCGATAGGAAATTGAAGCGACCATCCTAGAATAAGTCCTAAAGTGAAATTGATAAGAAGATAGATGGTACCGCCTGTGACGATTGAGCGGCCGGATTTGACTAATCGACCTACGGAGAATTCCAACCCAAGATAAAACAAGAGGAATAAAACGCCAATGCGACCTAGAAACTCAATCAGGGTTGCACTTTCGATAAAGCGAAAATCGAGGTGCCATATTTTGAAAGCATGGGGTCCAACCGCCATACCGACTAGAATATAAAAGGGTATAACCGAAAAGCGGAGTTTCGTGGCGATGAGGCCTACCATCGCGATAAGGGCAATAGCTAGACCCACTTCAAAAACAATGTAATGACTCATAAATTAACCACATCCATTCCGCAAAATGTGCTTAAATTGCTTATGTTGATGTCTTTCCCCGGCAGCAATAATCGTACACTCCGCGCTAAAAATTACATCTGGTCCAGGATTGATTTGCTTATTGTGATTTTTTTCTATTACGGCAATGATGGTTACTCCTGCTTGGGCACGTATGTTTAGTTCGCCGATGCTGCGACCAACACACTTAAAGCCAGGCTCGAGTTTATACCACTCAATAATTAGATCATCAAGCGCAACCTCAATGGATTCAAGCGCTTTAGGTTTATAGGTAACCCCGCCAACGATCGCAGAGATATGTCTTGCCTCATCATCATCTAGTGTGACCATGGAAATGCTCTGATCTGGGTCATCATATTCAAAGTGATACAGCTCACGTCTACCGTCATCATGCACGATGATAACAAGTTTATCGCCGCTGCGAGTTTGCATAACAAATTTTTTACCGATTCCCGGCAAATCCGATTCTCTATAATTCATGAAAGTCTAGCCTCCAGTTAGGTGTCTTATAATTATCTCTNNAATGTGCTAAAGCCACGAAATGAGAAGTGAATTTTAGCAGGTACAACCGCAGTCGAAGCATAAATTTATAAATCACAGGACGGAATAGTATTGAAAGTAAAGGGAGTATTGCGGCTAACGCAATGGATTTAGGTCCCCAATGGTCAGGCATTCTGATAGCTCCTGTTTGTGAAGTGATCTTGGAGGCTGTCCGGACTGGAGGTATAAATCTGCTTTCATAGCGTTCAATTTCGGTGGTCATTTGATCTAGCTCCGTAGTGTATAAACCTCCAGAACAAGTGTGTGAAAAAGAGAATATCAACCCCAGAACGATGAGTATACGAAGAAGCCAAAGCAATGACATACGCGCTATATATTGCACCGAAATAACACCTCCTTACTGCATGTAGTATAAAAAGCATAACATACCTTTTTGCATGATTCCAAATTTTTTTGTGAAAAAAGTTCTTTCAAAGGTGAAGAAAACATGAAACCGACGGGGATAATTGATGTATTTCGTAGCAAATATATCTTTTGTTATCAAGTTTAGGTCAGGAGGGATAAATTTGAGCGAATGGCGCGATTTTAACGGTTTTGTTCAGCGAAGTCCTTATGATAACTTCATTCACGAAATGCCCTTATTGTTCAAAATATTCACTTTTATTATTGTTACTTTCGCTGCCTTAATGATCATAAGATCGGTAAGAAATTGGATACGGTCTGAAGTCAGCGTTGGATCAGTCGATTCGAGCACAAAGCCCAGTTGTTTTGTTACGTTCGAGATTGATGGAGGCAATCGGTTGGAGCTACATGTAATGGACCAGGAATATGGCTTGATTACAGAGGGAGATAGAGGAGAACTTTCTTATCAGGGGAGTAGGTTTAAAGGGTTTGATCGGATCTTGAAGACTGAATAGCTGAATTTCTAAAATTGTACAAAACGTTCTAGAATCACCATGCCTTTTTTGGGTAAGACTCATATGAGAGGTTTTACCAGAATCTCAATCCCGGAAGGAGGCTATTGGCTTGAATTCAAATGAATCAAAATCGCAGGGGCAGGTCCCCTTTCATACACTAAGCGAAGAAGAAGTGCTCAAAAGGCTGGAGACTCGGAAAGAAGGCTTGTCTTCCGGTGAAGCTGCTAAACTTCTGGAGCAGTATGGGAAGAACGTACTTCAAGAGGCTAAGACCAAATCTCTGCTAGGANNAGGAAAATTTATTGAACAATTTAAAAATGTAATGATCTTTATTTTGCTCGTGGCAGCAGTATTGTCTGGGATTTTGGGGGAATGGACAGATACAGTCATTATTTTGCTGGTAGTAATCCTGAATGCGGTACTTGGAGTTATTCAGGAGAATAAGGCAGAGCAGGCGCTAGATGCCCTGAAAAGCATGTCCTCTCCGCATGCCAGGGTACGACGTGGAGGTGAGGTCACTGAGATCAAAAGTGAAGACCTCATACCAGGTGATATCGTATTGCTGGAAGCTGGAAATGTAGTTCCGGCGGATATTAGGCTTTTGGAAGCCGCTTCTTTGAAAACAGAGGAGGCCGCACTTACCGGAGAATCATTGCCCTCAGAAAAGAAGGCTGGTGTGCTTGAGGGAAGCGATATTGTTATCGGGGATCGAACCAATATGGCTTACATGAGCAGCAATGTGACTTATGGTAGAGCGGTTGGTGTAGTAACAGCTACAGGAATGCAGACAGAAGTCGGCAGGATTGCCGGGTATATCTCGGAGGAAGTGAATGATGTTACACCGCTACAAAAGAAACTGGATGAACTAGGCAAATATTTCACCTTTATTATTCTTGGTGTCTGTGTGGTCATCTTTGCCGTCGGTATTTTTGAGGGTAGAGAGCTGCTGGATATGCTACTTACCTCGATCTCACTTGCGGTAGCAGCAATTCCTGAAGGGCTACCAGCGATAGTTACGATTATCTTGGCACTCGGAGTGCAACGGATGGCTAAACGAAAAGCGATCATTCGCAAACTCCCTGCTGTAGAGACGCTCGGAAGCACCGAAATTATATGCTCTGACAAGACAGGTACTTTGACACTAAACAAGATGACTGTCGAAAAAGTGCATGTCAATGGAACTACGAAAGAAGCTGCCGAAGGACTTGAAGGGACACTGGGTGGTGAACTATTGCTTCAGGCCATGACGCTTTGTAATGATTCCAGCATTGACGAAGGAAAGTCCCCTAAAGAAAATGGAGGAAATGAAGGGGCTAAGGACCCACAAACCAAGAGCGGTAAAACGATTATTGGCGATCCTACGGAAACTGCGTTAGTGGATTACGCGCTAAGTATAGGCACTGACAAAAGGGATTTAGAAAAGAAATTCCCACGTAAAAATGAGCTTCCATTTGACTCCGATCGCAAGCTGATGACGACGATTCATGAAGTTGAGATTGGACGTTATCGTGTGTTAACAAAGGGTGCACCAGATGTACTATTGTCCAAATGCAGCCATATCTACGTGGATGGACAGATCGTACCCTTTAAAGATGAACATTCGCGACATATCATGGAAAGTAATACATTGCTTGCGAATGATGCACTGCGAGTGTTGGCATTTGCTTTCAGAGACGAGCAGCAGCTACCGACTAATCTCTCACCGGAAACAACGGAGAAAGAGCTTGTATTTATCGGTTTAGTAGGTATGATTGATCCTCCACGTGAGGAAGTGCGGGATGCGGTAGCCATCTGTCGTAAAGCGGGGATAAGACCTGTAATGATTACAGGAGATCATCGGGATACAGCAGCGGCTATAGCCAAAAGATTAGGTATTATCGAAGATGGAACAGGTGTATTAACCGGTAGTGAGTTGGATAAATTCAGTGAAGAGGAATTGGCTGAGAAAGTCACTGATTATTCGGTTTATGCACGTGTATCTCCTGAACATAAAGTACGTATCGTTAAGGCTTGGAGGAAAAAAGGGAAAGTAGTAGCCATGACTGGTGACGGTGTGAATGATGCTCCTGCGCTTAAATCATCAGATATCGGCGTGGGAATGGGAATCACAGGAACGGATGTGGCCAAGGGCGTCTCAGACATGGTGCTTGCAGATGATAACTTCACGACCATAGTTGTTGCTGTTGAAGAAGGACGGAAGGTTTACAGCAATATCCGTAAGGCAATCCAGTTCCTACTCTCAGCCAATCTTGGGGAAGTGCTTACGCTATTCATTGCGACAATGATCGGCTGGCGTATTCTCGAGCCGATTCATATCCTGTGGATTAATCTTGTTACCGATACCCTACCGGCACTTGCCCTTGGGCTTGAAAAAGCGGGGGAAGATCTAATGTCGAAGAAACCACGCAAAGCAAGTAGCAGTATCTTTGCTGGTGGCGTGGGAATCGGAATCGTCTATCAGGGTATACTTGAGGCGGCGCTTACGCTGCTTGTGTACCAGTGGGCACATACGCATTACAATGAGGGCATTGCGGTTACGATGGCATTCGCCACATTAGGATTACTGCAGATTTCTCATGCGTTTAACGTCAGATCCAATACGAAATCGTTGTTCCAGATTGGCTGGTTCAGCAATCGGTATATGCTGTGGGCATCACTGATCTCTACATTAATGTTGGTGCTTGTGATCATCATCCCAGGACTTAATGACTGGTTTGGTGTCTCACATTTGAGCGGGTTACAGTGGGGAATCGTAGTTGCTGCGGCGCTGGCGATTATTGTGATCGTAGAGCTTGTAAAACTGTTTGTTCGTTTAAGCGGTAAGGGTAAGAACTGGGATTAAGAGTTCGCTTTATGTTGCAGCAAAGAAAGCCTGGACTCTTCAATAGCGAAGGATTCAGGCTTTCTTTATATATGCTTATAGGCCGTAAAAGTGGATTACAGAATGCGCTGCATGTGCAGGATTACGTTGCTCCAATACCCTGAGTCAACCTCACTGATCTGAACCCCAGGATCACCCCAGGTGTGAATGAATTTACCACCCCCAATGTAAATACCGACATGCNNGCCCAGGTATAGCGTCACTTTCAAAGCGACCTGGGACGGTGAAGAATATAAGATCGCCCACATCTAGTGCACTGCGTTGTACGCGAGTACCTATATTATCTTGATCCTTGGCTAGGCGCGGTAGGTTTACTCCGAATTGTTTAAATACATGCCTTGTAAAGGAAGAGCAATCAAATTTCTTGGTCTCTTCATAAGGTCCGGTACCGAATTCATAAGGCACACCTAAGAATTTTTTGGCATAAGAAACTAATTCCTTCTTGTCTGCTTCAGAAATACTTTGAATGCGAAAAGGCTTAGATCCATTCAATGATTTAGCAGATGGAGATTGTATAATATTTTCATGTTCGGTCGGTGTGGTAATGTTGATTTCACCTGACTGTGGATTCCAACCTACTTCCGTTTGAAGAAATTTGGATAAAGCTAAAGGTGTGATATAGATTTGACCTTCTTGTCGTCTAGGTGCCTGCGGCAGTGTGATTTTTTGGCCGAGGGAGAAGACCTGAGTAGAGCCAGGGCGCAGCATATACATAACATCACTGTAGCCAATTTTGGTGTATCCCCCATGAGTGGCATCATCTTTCATCCGATATCCGAGTGAAGCAATAGCAGGTTTGAGTGGAATCCAGTACTTCCCTTGAGCGTCGGTTATGGCGGACTTTTCATAATAACTAGAGGCTTGCATTCCATCGGGAGTTACAGCGTTTACCTTAGGTTTTTGCGATTGTGAAGAGTAACCGCAAGCGGTACTTGATAAAACGACAGCGAGCAATACAGTAGCAGTGGATAGTAATTTTTTGTGTTTATTAGGCATATGACACGCTCCATGTTCAAACTGTAGGTTAAGTTTGTGCAAGGGGCTTTTTTTTATGTAATGTGGACTAAGGCAATCACTGTAAGACATAACCAAGTACTTCCTATATTGGTGAGTAATGCGCTATGGAAATTGTAATCTATGGAAGTAGGATAAGTGATTGACGGATAAACAACCTCCATATAATATAGGTTTAATAGATTTCTATCATTATTGTGAGGTGCGTGTAAGTTGATGCCTTGATGCTTTAATCGATAAAAGCGATAATGCTGAGTCGCTCACTTTGATGCACGCGTTAATAATCTAATGAAATGGGGTACTTCAATGAAAAAGAGAAACATTTTGGCGGGTTTAAGCTTATGCTTCATGCTTGTAGCTGCAGGCTGTGGCAACAATAATGCCGCTGTAAACTCAGGCAATGCAACAAACACCATTAATACGTCAACAAATGCTGGAGCCGCAGATTCCAAAACTTACAAAATCGCAATTTCGCAATATGTAGAACATCCATCACTTGATGCTACACGCGAAGGTATTCTCGCCGCTTTGAAGGATGCAGGGCTTGTTGAAGGAGAGAACCTGAAGGTAGACCTTGAGAATGCTCAAGCTGACCAAGCTAATAACTTATCCATTGCTCAGAAGATTGCTGCAGACACTAATGATTTGGTATTGGCTATTGCAACACCTTCCGCTCAATCGGTTGTTCAAGCGCTTAGCAAGTCTAGTAAGGATACTCCGATTCTGTTCGCAGCAGTGACGGATCCACTCGATGCAAAGATCGTCACAGATCTGGAGCACCCTGGTGGAAATGTTTCAGGTGTATCTGACACGAATCCCGAAGCTATCAATAGATTAATGCAATTTATTGCAACTCAATTTCCTAATGTGAAGAAGCTCGGCATTGTGATCAACGAAGGTGAACCGAATGCTGTAATTATGGCGGATATTGCTAAGAAAGAGCTGGATAAACATGGTATTGAGCTTGTGAAGGCAGCTATTACGAATACTTCTGAAGTTAAGCAAGCTGCTGAATCACTTGCTGGTCGTGTAGATGCGTTCTACATTACTTTGGATAACACAGTGGTAAGTGCAGTCGATACCATGATTCAAACCGCTAATGACAAGAAAATTCCGTTCTTCTCCAGTGACCGCGATACCGTTGAGAAAGGCGCTTTTGCAACCGTTGGTTTCAAATATTTCGATCATGGTTATCAAGTTGGACAAATGGCAGTGGACATTTTGAAAAATGGTAAAAAGCCGGCTGATATGAAATAACTATGCAAGAAAAGCTTGATCTTATCCTTAACCTCAAAGCTGCTGCCGCACAAGGCATAGAAGTGACGGATGCGATGAAAGCAGAAGTTGCCGATCAAGCTAACAATATTATTCAATAAGACATTATATAGGGGCGATTCCGTGAGGACGCCCCTTGCCGCTTGAAGGAGGAAAACTTCGATGTATGAATCAATGCTCGGGGCCGTGGAAATGGGTCTGCTCTACGCATTTATGGCTTTAGGGGTGTATATTACTTTTCGCATTTTGGATTTTCCTGATTTGACTGTGGATGGAAGCTTTACCACTGGCGGTGCCATTGCCGCTGTTATGATTACCAATGGCTATGCACCATGGTTGGCCACACTAGCTGCTATTGCAGGTGGGATGCTGGCAGGAATGTGTACGGGTCTACTACATACGAAGGGCAAGATTAATGGATTGTTATCCGGGATTCTAATGATGATCGCACTTTATTCCATTAATCTGCGAATATTTGGCGGTAAGCCTAACTGGTCACTAATGGGTGATACCACTTTGTTCACGTCTATCAATCCTCTACTTGTTCTTCCTTTTGTTGTTTTATTTGTGAAGATACTAATGGATTTATTCTTGCGTACCGATCTTGGACTTGCTTTACGGGCTACCGGAGATAATGCAAGAATGATCCGTAGTCTGGGTGTAAACACGGATAATACGACAATTCTCGGCGTCAGTTTATCCAACGGAATGGTGGCACTCTCAGGTGCGCTGATCACTCAGTATTCTACTTTTGCGGATTCCTCAATGGGTATTGGGATGATTGTTATCGGCTTAGCTTCAGTAATCATTGGTGAAGCCATATTTGGTGCTGGAAATGTATTCCGTGCGACATTGGCAGTTGTTCTGGGATCTATTGTTTACCGAATCGTAGTTGCGCTAGCCTTGTATGTACCACGGTTGAGACCTTCGGATCTTAAGCTGATTACGGCGATTATCGTTATTTTCGCACTTGTATTCCCATCGATTCAGCGTTTCTTGAAGCAGAAGAATATGGCGCGTAGGCGTTCAGTTGAATTAGCTGAACAAGCGCTTAGCAACAAGAGAGGAGGCACCATCGATGCTTAAGCTTGATAACGTATCAAAGCTGTTTAATCCTGGGACACCGGATGAGAAGATCGCGCTGCTCGGCATTGATTTGGAACTTCTCCCCGGCGATTTTGTCACCATTATCGGAAGTAATGGCGCTGGTAAATCGACACTCATGAATATTATTTCTGGTGTAATGAAGCCGGATCTCGGTTCAGCAAGTATTGAAGGGAATTCTATCAGCCATTTAGCAGAATATCAGCGCAGTCGCTGGATCGGAAGGGTTTTTCAGGATCCTATGGCAGGTACGGCTCCACGTATGACGATTGAAGAGAATTTAGCGATGGCTTATAAAAGAGGGAAGAGCAGAGGATTGTCCTTTGGTGTAAACGCAGCGAGACGATCGATGTTTCGTGAGGAGTTAAGTCGTCTCGGGATTGGGTTGGAGAATCGTCTACGAGCTAAGGTAGGGTTATTATCTGGTGGGGAGAGACAGGCGCTGAGTTTGCTAATGGCAACCTTTACCCAACCGCAAATCTTGCTGTTAGACGAACATACAGCGGCACTTGATCCTTCACGAGCGGAGCTGATCACTAAACTGACAGAATCTATCGTCCGTGAGATGAAGCTGACTACGCTTATGGTTACCCATAACATGGAGCAGGCCATCCGTCTTGGCAATCGTCTTATAATGATGGATAAGGGACGTATTATCCTTGATATTGATGAAACAAGGAAAAAGGATCTTACGGTAGAACGCCTACTGGGAGAATTTGAGACCATCAGTGGTCATAAGCTGGCAGATGATCGAATGATGCTTGGTTAGTCTTCGGTAGCAGTGACAGGAGCTCGTTATATGGGCTTGAAGTGAAGTCTGATTCTGGATTTCATTTTAAGTCCTTTTTATTGTAAGTTTTACCAAATGTTTCAATATCATTTATGATAGGATAGAGTGATAATAAATATTACTTCCCATAATAAGGGTTTGGAGTGTGAATTGGAGGATGCTTATGTTTTGTCCTTTGGGATTAGTAAAGATCTGCCGGTTCAACTTCAGTATGCGAGGTTAAGGTTAAGGAAAGAACTTAACTGGAAGGCTTGCATGACAAGAAGGAGGATATTTAAACATGGCAGATAAGAAGTTGGAAGGCAAGGTAGCTATTGTAACTGGTGGTGGTTCTGGAATTGGGCGAGCAACCGTGCTTGAGTTCGCTCGAAACGGGGCCAAGGTTGTATTATTAGATAGAACCGTTGAGAACGCTGAAAAGGTTAGAAAACAAGTGGAAAAAGAAGGCGGAGAAGCCCTCGTAATTGAATGCGACGTTGCGGAACCAACGCAAGTGGAAGCAGCAGTAAACAAGGCGGCCGCGAAATGGGGGCGTCTTGATGTTGTTTTTGCTAACGCAGGGATTAATGGAGCAATGGCTCCCATTGAAACGATGGATATTGAGTCTTGGGACCAGACCATTCATATCAACCTTCGCGGCACCTTTGCGACCGTTAAATATGCGATACCGCATCTTAAAGAGAGCGGGGGCAGCATTCTNNGCTCCATTAACGGAAATCGAGTGTTTTCTAACGTTGGTTTCTCAGCCTACAGTACAACAAAGGCGGGGCAGGTTGCTTTTATGAAAATGGCAGCACTAGAGCTCGCACAATTCCAAATTCGTGTTAACGCCATCTGCCCGGGAGCTATTAAGACGAATATAGATGACAATACATTCCCCTCCGATGATTTGAATGAGGTTAAGATTCCTGTTGAGTTTCCGGAGGGAGATCAACCGCTAGAGCAAGGTCCGGGACGTCCTGATCAAGTTGCGAAGTTGGCACTTTTTCTGGCATCCGAGGATTCGGATCATATTACTGGAACTGAGATTTATTGTGACGGCGCAGAATCGTTGCTGCATGGTTAAATAATCTTTTCATCAAAACGGATTCTATCCTCTTCGTTATGCGGATTTTATTAGCTGTCTGCGCATATACATTGAGGATAGGAATGCCGTTTTTTGCTGTAAAATAAAGCTAATCATTATCTCCGTTTTCCGTTATAATGGAGTATCTCTGGAGAAAGGAGAATGAACAATGGATTTTCATATTGAATCATTAATTAAGCTGCTAGTGGCCATGCTGTTCGGGCTGTTCATCGGGATTGACCGACAGATCAAGCAGAAACCGTTGGGGATTCGGACCAGTATGGTCATAAGCATTGCATCTTGTCTTGTAACAGTAGTGTCTATTCATGCCTTTGATAAGTTTGCAGGTCCAGAGCATCCGAACATGGATCCGATGCGGCTTGCAGCTCAGATCGTTAGTGGGATAGGATTTTTGGGTGCTGGTGTTATACTGCGTAGAGGCGGTGATGCGATATCAGGTCTCACCTCGGCAGCACTCATCTGGACAGCTTCGGGAATTGGTATAGCTGTGGGCGCAGGATTCTATATTGAAGCAGCATATGCGGTTATTCTTCTGATGTTTGCGGTGAATTTGGTTCCTCATTTAATTCGTTCGATTGGCCCTGAAGTGCTTAACAAGCATGAAGTTTCGGTGAAAATCATCATGGAAGCTAATTTTGTGCTTACTGAAGTGATTCAAAAAATCGAGAGACCTCAGGTTAGTACCCAACGAAGTACTAGAAGTCCATCCCGGGCGATCCGCAGAATGAAAATCAAGGATTTGGAAGATGGAAGACAAATGATCGATATGGTGATCTCAGCACCAGATAAAGATTACGCTACAGAAATCTATTATGATGTGAAGAAAATTGATCATGTAATGAGCGTAGAAGTGGAACAGCTGTAAAAAAGGGCATGCCACGTCATGACCAGATGTGGTAATCTAACAAGTAGAGACAATTATCAGACACTTGAAGGGAGAACACATTATTATGTCTATCACTGCATACGAAGGACAATATGAAGGAGAAGAAGCCATCTGGTTGAAAGCTGGTCGTTATGAGGCAGCTATTCTACCAGGTATTGGTGGCAACTTAATCTGTTTTCGTGATACCGAAAACGGTTACCGTTTCTTGCATGAACCGGGAGCTGAGGAAATGGAAGCCTTCAAGGCAAGCCCAGGCATCCACGGTATTCCTGTATTATTTCCTCCGAATCGTTATGAGGATGGCAAATTTCCATGGAATGGTCAAACTTATCAATTCCCAGTAAATGAAGTTGCAACGGGCAACCATTTACACGGATTTTTACATACGACAGCTTGGGAAGTGGAAGAGTTCGGTAGCGGTAAGACAGAAAGCTTCGTAACCGTATTCATTAAGGTGGATGAGAATCATCCTTCTTATCAATACTTGCCGCATAAATACACCATGAAATTACGTTATACCCTTGGTGAAGGTGGATTATCTCAACAGGTGCAAGTGCACAATGATGGAGATGATGTGATGCCTTGCTTGCTGGCATTCCATACCGCGATTAATGCTCCGTTCGCACCGGGAAGCACACCGCAAGATTACCTTGTAAAAGCTACGATCGGTGATCGCTGGGAACTGAATGACCGTATGCTGCCGACAGGTAAATTCCAAGAGCTGGAGCCGGGAGAAGTACAGCTTCGTGAAGAAGGTGTAAATCCCTAATTCACTTCGATGGACAACCATTACACGGCTGTAGCTCAGAACGGACGTAACCGGATGGAGCTTACCGACAGCAAAGCTGGAGTAACCTTAGTTTATGATGTAGGGACTTCGTACAAACAGTGGATGATCTGGAATAATGGTGCTTCAGAACAGTTCTTCTGCCCTGAGCCACAAATTAACTTGGTTAATGCACCATTGGTGGATCTACCAGCGGATGAGATCGGCTTGTTCAGCCTGAAACCAGGCGAATATTGGGAAGAGAGCAGCCGTCTGTACGTGAAATAGCATTAATGCGATTATTAATATGTAATCAAAGAAAGGGCTGTCTTGTTCGTAGATTTCTACGATAGACAGCCCTTTAACTGTTGGATATCTGCGAACTTAATTAAGGAAGCAGGACGTTATCTTTTGCTAATTATTTCTTCATTAATCTGCTCAATAATCTCTTGGATACTCTTTGAACCAAGATCATCCTCACCACGTTTTCTTACAGATACGCTGTCGGAATTCTTTTCGTTCTCACCGAGAACGAGCATGTAGGGTGCTTTTTCCAGCTGAGCTTCACGAATTTTGTATCCTAGCTTCTCATTTCGGATATCAACTTCTACACGAATGCCAGCTTGTTCTAAGGATTGCTTCACCTGAAATGCATAATCAACGTAGTTCTCAGAGACGGGCAATAACTTCGCTTGAACAGGTGCTAGCCATAGAGGAAATGCGCCGGCAAAATGTTCTGTAATAATCCCCATAAAACGATCGATCGACCCATAAACAGCGCGATGGATTACGACCGGGCGATGTTTAAGATTATCTTCGCCGATGTAAGTAAGGTCGAATTTCTCTGGCATTTGCCAATCTAGTTGGATTGTTCCACATTGCCAGCTTCGTTTTAGCGCATCTAATATATGGAAATCAATCTTAGGTCCGTAGAACGCACCATCACCTTCATTCACACGATACTCAATCCCGAGATTATCTAATACATTTTGCAAAGATTGTTCAGCCTGATCCCATAATTCTTCAGATCCCATATAATCTGCCGGGCGAGTAGATAATTCAATCTTATACTCAAAACCAAACACTTGATAAATATGGTCAATTAGTGATATTACACGGCTTATTTCATCCTCAATCTGCTCGGGTAATACGAAGAGATGGGCATCATCCTGACAGAAAGTACGAACACGCATCATCCCGTTAAGTGCCCCAGAGAACTCATGGCGATGTACTTGACCAAATTCCGCAATACGGATAGGCAGCTCACGGTAGGAATGCAGATTGTTTTTGTAGATTAGCATATGACCTGGGCAGTTCATCGGCTTGAGCGCAAATTTAGTTTCGTCGACATTTGTGAAATACATATTGTCTTTGTAGTGATCCCAGTGCCCGGATTGCTCCCAAAGCCGATTGTTCATCATCAGCGGTGTACGAACTTCATCGTAATCTCTCTGTCTTTGTAATTCACGTGCGAAATTCTCAAGCTCTGTACGGATGGTCATTCCCTTGGGAAGATAGAAGGGCATGCCCGGAGCTTCTTCAGAGAACATGAACAACTCAAGTTCCTTGCCGAGCTTACGGTGATCACGTTTTTTAGCTTCTTCAAGAAAGAGTAAGTGCTCTTCAAGTTGAGCTTTCTTAGGAAAAGCAGTTCCGTAAATGCGTTGCAACATTTTATTATTGGAATCTCCACGCCAGTAGGCACCAGCTACATTCAACAGCTTAAAGGCTTTGACCAAGCCAGTAGAGAGAAGATGTGGCCCTCGGCAGAGATCCGAGAATTCTCCTTGATCATAAATAGATAATACTGTGTCTTCCGGAAGATCACGAATAAGCTCCAGCTTTAAGGGCTCATTCAGCGCTTCAAAAAGCTTAATTGCTTCAGCGCGCGGAACCACACGGCGGTCAATCGGGTGATTCTCTTGAATGATTCTCGCCATTTCTTGTTCAATTGCAACAAGATCATCCGTGGATAAAGGTGTCTCAATATCAATGTCATAATAGAAGCCATCTTCGATTACTGGACCTATGCCGAGCTGGACACCCTTATCTCCATATATACGTTTTATGGCCTGCGCCATGATATGTGCTGTACTGTGTCTATAAATTTCCAGGCCGTCTTTGCTATCCAACGTCACAATTTCGAGCTNNCCGAGCTGGCAATCATGTTCGATCGTTTGGTTTAGATCAACGGATCTGCCATTGATCTTTCCAGCTACAGCACTTTTTTTCAGACTGGTACTTATGGCACCTGCTGCTTCTTTAATCGTCGTACCTTGAAGTACCTCTCTAATTGTTCCGTTTTGCAATGCTACCTTGATCTCCATGATTGTTAGCCTCCATTTCTCAAAAATTGTTTGTGGTGAACGCAAAAAAACGCATCTCTCCCAGAAAGGGACGAGTGCGTTCAGCTCGTGGTTCCACCCTAATTCGACCTATCATAAGGATAGGACCTCATTGGTATCCTTTATCGGGGATAAATCGGTGCCACATACTACCGCGAAATTTAGATCAACGGATTCAGCGCCACAGCTACAAAGGGGTTACTTCACAATCGTCTACTGGAGAAGCTTTCAGCCTAGACCTCTCTCTCTGGACAGTTCGTATAGGAAATCATGTCTTTGATCATTGCCATATGATGTTGCTCGTTCATAGTACTCAATTGCACCCCATAAAGTCAAGAGGCAAGAAACCAGAAATACGGATCTTTTTTTTGCAGTCTTCATTTGTGTATTGGCAAAGGAGATGATGTACTCGTTGGCGAATGTATGATATCAACTTATTTAAGGAGGTTTGATATGCAGATTCTCGCCATGCTGACGATGCTAATCGACCATATTGGCTATATCTATTTTCCAGAGGATATTGCTTGGAGATATGTGGGGAGAATAGCCTTTCCAATCTACTGTTACGGGCTTGTGCAGGGCCATATACATACATCATCCAGACCGAAATATCTGTTCCGACTGCTCTTAATCGCTATTATTGCTCAGATTCCATACAATTTAGCAATTAATCCTGGTGGATGGAACGTAGTGTTTACGCTTTTGTTATCAGCAATCGTATTGGTTATTTTGGATAAACTGTCTTCACCATGGCTTGGTGCACCTGTCGTCATTGTAGCTATCATGTTAATGGATTATTTCCCTATAGATTATAATGCGTACGGCCTGCTGTTAGTATTGATATTCNNTTGGAGCACATTTGGCACTGAATTTATTCTACATGTACTATAATTTTTGGAGTGTGCAAATGCTCAGTATTTTACCGACGCTGTTGATTACTTTGACTCCTGCACTTTGGGGATATGTAGAGCGTCACCGGGTTCCACGCTGGGTGTGGTGGTCTTTTTATCCTGCGCATTTACTGATTTTGGCGATATTTAGGGGTCTGATTTACAATGAATGGGTTTCTATCGAATGGCGAAATTTGTTGAATTTATAGTATTTTAATAAAAACTTAAACTTTGATTTACAAATGTTACCTTTGCTGAGATAATGGATTGATTTCAAAAAAATTCTTAAAAAAGGAGACTTGCAATGAGGAGAATGAAAGCTAGAATAAAATGGTTTCTTCCTTTTGTCGCACTGCTGCTAGTTCTGGCAGGCTGTCAATCGGTTGGAGGTTTCGATGTTAACAAGGCATTGATAGGGGATGTCGATGTTAAATCATCAGAATCAAGCATGACGTTTTCTATGAACGCTGAGCCTTCAGAAGAAATTAGCGCAGAAGATAAGGAAATGGTAGATCTTATAAATTCATTTTCCCTGAGTATTAGCAATGCTAAGTTACAAGATAATGGTAATTTATCTGCTAAAGGAACAATCGGCTATAAACAATTAAATATTCCATTCGCATTGTTTATGGACAAACAAACTTTAGTCTTTACTGTTGAAGGAGCAAAACAACCGTTTTACTTCCCGATTCAAGGAGATGATGAGATCTTTGCTGAAGTCGGATTGGATCTGACTAAAGCTGAGGACCTTAGTAAGCTGCTAACGAAATTCGTGGTAAAGAATCTGCCTAATCCAAGCGCAATTAGCATTACACCAGTTAGTGAGGCTGTGTATGGTCAGCAGGTAAATATGACGAAGTTACATACCGAAGTGACTGGTGATGAGCTTCCTGCATTGTTAAAAGGATTCCTAAAATCGATCTCTAAAGATACAGAAGGTTTTACAGAATTGGTTGGTGGTCTATACGACTATCTGTACCCAGTGATCAAAGCTATGGACGAAGAAGGCTCCGGTGATTTGCTAGATCTTGGTTTTGGCGAAATCCCACTAGATGATAAAGAAGCTGTCGTAACCGTATTGCATGATGCAGCTAAATTGGCTGTTGATTCGTTGCTACTAGTATATGACAATCAGCTAGACAGTCTTTACAAATCTACCCCTGAGCTTAAGACGGTTTTGAGTAAGGATACGAAGCTTGCTGTCGACATTTTTGTAGACAGTGGACTACATGTTCGTAAACAGAATGTTGATCTGAAAGTGGCGCTTCCAGGTACTGAAGATATGCCATTAAAGAGTTTCTCGCTTAAGGCTTCTAGTCAGATTTGGAACATTGGTGGTGCTGTAACGGCAGATCCAATCAGCACTGAAGGAGCACTTGATGTTTCTTCCGGTTATCTGACTCCTGCAGAGACTTTGAACAATTTTGATCCGAATTCTAATGTTTATCGTATATTGAAAGACGATCTTGGTATCACGAAGAGAACCATTGTCATCGAGCCTGACGACGAGTATTATTATCCGATCGTAGACAATAATACGACCTACGTTCCTCTACGGTATTTTGCAGAAGATTTAGATGCTACTGTGGAATGGGATACTGTCAATCGTGCCATTAACGTTACTGATGGTGTGTACGGAGATAAGTTGGTTTTCAAAATCGGTTCTTCCGAAGCATCGATTAACGGTGAAAAAGTGAAGCTCGCAGAGCCAGTATTTGTTGACGAGTATGGCGATGCCTATGTATCGCTACGTCTGCTTGCTGAAGCACTTCATGCTACTGTATATGTAGATGAAGAGGGTTGGATTACTGTTACACGGAAATAGTTAGTTCGATCTTTATCGGCCAATTAATACAACCAAAACCAGCTTCCATCTGCGCAGAAATGTGAGTGGAGGCTGGTTTTTTTATATGAAAGATGCCATTCATTTATTGCTTCGTTAAAATCACCTCTAAAGCTACGTTACTTAACTCTTTGTCTTCCGCCATACTTTGGACGTACCCTCCCAAGAAACCATCCTGTTGTCCCTCCCAAAGCTTGTAGCCCGGTAGCTCTTTAATATCTTTAGAGAAGGTACCTGCAGTTCCTGCGAAGTATCGTACATTCAGCATGGACATCACCTTCGCCATGGATTCTTTTTCAGACTCCGTATAGGTACTCTCCTTGAGACTATCCATAGCCTTGTCGTAGGAGTTAGTAGCAAAGGTGTCTTCGGCATAAGCTTTGAAGTTTAAAAGATTGTGATCTGTAATCCCGTTAGCTTTAGTCCATCCTTCTACATTCAAGGACGCCGTTTCATAAGTTACGGTTCGGGATAGGGGATCGAAGGTCATAGCTCCATATTGATGCGGATTGACGGCCATAGCACTTGTAGCGATATCATAAATTGGCTTTTGCTCAGATGATGCTGAGTCATGATTCACGTCTGCTGGATCTACTTGAATGTCCTGCATATGAATATGTCCTGAGAGGACTAGATTAAGCCCATTCTTCCTTAATGACTTTATAGCTTCCTGACTGTTATTAAGCTTGAATCCTGAAACAGACATAGAGGTATGGCTTAATAAGTTATGGTGCATCACCGTGATCACAGAAGCGTGTTCTTTGGCTGCAAGCTTAACAGATTCATCCATCCAAGAAAGAGTAGAGGAAGCAATACGTCCATCCGTTTGAGGGAATCCGTATTTCTGATTATTAAGGTATTGGCTGCTATCTAACATGAGAAGCCATAAATTAGGTGCTGCCTTGACGATATAGCTTAGTGATTCTTTATCACGTGACACAGCCTCTTTGTAGCCGAAATCCGAATACATTTTGACGAAGTCCTTGTCTGTAATAGAATCCGTAAGGAGCTGCTTATCACCGCTGAAGGATCTAGCCCAAGNNAAATAAGTCGTGATTGCCTGGAATGACATATACAGAGGTTCCTTTTTGTTCAATTCGCTTTAACTTCTCGGTTAATTTTTGATGGCTGCTGCGTTCTCCATTATTGGTTAAATCGCCACTGAGGATGATAAACTCAGGTTTTTTCTGTTCAACGTCATAGACTAAAGTTTCTGCCATTTCATCACTATAGGGCAGCATTTTTCCATCGCCTCCAGTGACATAGGTCTGAAAAGCCTGGCCCCCATCCTGAAGATCCTTATCCAAAAAGTGAGTATCTGTAGCCACCCAGAAAGATACAGGTTGAAGTTCAGCTTGATCAAGTTCCGCAGAGTTTAAATTAGACGAATTTGTGTCTTTGCAGCTGGTTAGAACCAAGCTAAGGGAAAGGAGCACCACAAAAGAGAAAATGACAGTTTTTTTATGTAGGGGGAGAACTTTATCCGTTGTGAGTTTCATTTATATAACCTTCCTTCTATACTTTTGCTGCATTATTGTAGCTGNNATAGCTTATTTTTAACCGTAATGTATATCGGAAAAGTGAAGGGGAGATGTTACTAACCGGAGGAACTTATATATCCGACAAAATTAGTTGTAAATTGATGTTGTATTTTCAGAAAAAAAGTGCTAAGATGCACAAAAGTAAGTTACTTAAATAAATGGAGGTAGTTATTTTATGTCTAACAATTTTTTTGAGGCTGTTAAAGGAAGACGTTCCATATATGCCATCAGTAAAGAATCCACTGTAACCGATGCTCAAATTATTGAAATTGTGGAGCAAGCGGTTTTGCATAGCCCAACTTCATTCAACTCCCAAAGCTCCAGAGCCGTTGTTCTTTTAGGTGAACAGCATGATAAATTATGGGATATCACTACAGAAACTTTGCGCAAAATCGTTCCAGCTGAACAATTTGAAGGAACAGCGCAAAAATTAGCATCTTTCAAAGGAGGTTTCGGTTCCGTATTGTTCTTTGAAGATCAAGCCGTAGTGAAGAACCTTCAAGAGAACTTCGCATTATATGCTGAGAACTTCCCAGTTTGGTCTAACCAATCTTCAGGCATTCTGCAATTCGTAGTATGGACCGCACTTTCTGAAGTAGGTTTAGGCGCATCCCTTCAGCACTATAACCCACTGATTGACGACGAAGTGAAAGAAGCTTGGGGCATCCCGCAAGAATGGAAACTAATCGCACAAATGCCATTTGGAAAGACAGTAACTCCAGCAGGTGAGAAACAATTCCAACCAGTTGAAGATCGAGTTAAAGTCTTTAAATAAGCTGTAAAAAGGACACTAATTAGCAGTTCGGAATAGGTACAAAAAAAGCAGGACAGCGCTTATTAACGCTTGTCCTGCTTTTTACAGTCGAATTATTTAGAAGACTTAGTTCCTGCTTCTGCACTTGCAGATGGCTCAGGAGAAGTTGTTGCATCTTTTTTTGCATCCGTAAGTGAATTTGTGATTTTTGCTTTTGCAGTTGTTTCTGACAACCAAGTGGAGGAAAGAGTGGAAACCTTTTGAGACACGAGTGTCTTTTTGATGTCATCTTTCTTTTCTTCCAGGGTGTAGTTTTTAGCGTCTTTGTGGTCGGATACTTTAATGATGTGATAACCGTAATCGGATTTCACAGCATCACTTGTTTCCCCAACTTTAAGTTTAAAGGCTACATCGGAGAATGCAGGTACCATATCTCCACGTTTGAAGAAGCCTAGATCTCCGCCATTAGCCTTGGAGCCAGTATCCGATGACTTTTCTTTAGCAAGTTCAGCGAAATCTGCTCCATCTTTCAATTGCTTCAGAATTGCATCTGCTTCTTCTTTAGTCTTAACGAGAATGTGGGAAGCACGAACTTGTTCTTCTTCATTGAAAGTAGCTTTATTTGCTTCATAGTAATCTTTGATTTCTTGGTCAGTTACAGTCACTTGCGGCTCAAGAATCTTACGCAGTTTTACTTGCAGTGGCATTTGCTTCTTCAAGTCATCAACGGTCATTGAGCTTTGCGATAATGCAGCGGTAAGTTCAGCTTCTCCACCGAATTGTGCTTGAAGATCTTTTAATTCATCATTGATGTCTTCGTCAGTAACTGTAACCTTAGCTTTCTTAGCCTCTTGGTCAACGAGCTCTGTAGTAATCATAGCTTGCAGCGTGCTTTCTCCGCCTGCTTCGATCAATTTATCGTAAAGTTGTGCTTTAGTATTGTTCGTTCCGTTAACAGTAGCAACAGCTGTTTTACTGTCGTCCTTTTGGAAAGGAGGCTTAATTAGTACAATAATGAGTGCCGCAGCCAGAACAACGGAGGCAATCATCCAGCCCTTGTTACCTTTGGGAGAAACTGGTGGAGCGGGTGGGGTCGTATTGTTGGAACTGCCGACTTTGTTCATTACTGGAATACTGTCCTCTTTTGTTGTATTCACAGGTTCTTCAGCAGCTAAGACCTCCACTTCAGTTCCTTCATTGATATTCTCGGAAGTGTTCAACTCTTCTTCCGTAGTACCGTTGTTTTCTAAGTTCTCATTTCCATTCAGATCTTTTTTGTCCATTATTAGTAATGACTCCCTTCAATATAGGTGTTGCTTGTCTATTTACAACTTTAACAGAAATCCTGATCCTAAACCTTAAGAAAGTATAAAAAAAGATAGGATCTTTTTAAGTTTCTATTAATAAAAAGCAAAAAGCCGGAAATGGCATCGGTAACATGCCCTTCCGGCTTATGGGAATAAGATGTTTACTTCAGTCCTTTCAATAGATGACGAATACTTTCTTGTTTTCGTCTTGGGACACGTACGGTTTTAGCAAATAGGCCCTTTTCTCCGAAATAAATGCAGTCGTCTTCGATAGAACTGATTTTGTTCAGATTGACATAACAGCCACCGTACACATGATAGTAAGTTGAATTAGATAACAATCGTTTCAATTGCTCGGCAGTCATTCTCTTTTTTATGTTATAGTTTCTGCCGTGAAAAATGACCAAATCATGGTCTCCGACCTTAAAGAACAGAATGTCTGTTTCCACCTCGAAGTCCTCGTATACATTTCTGGCTTCCAGCAGGATGCTACTCATTCATGTTCCCCCTTTGTACTTAATAAAAGACTAATGTTAGCGCTTTCATTATAGCACAATAGCTAATCGTTGGAAAGCCTTATTTTTGAACTATTTGTCACACTTTTTACGTTATCGTTTGTCATTAACGTATAAAAATTGTAAATTATATAATAGCAATACTTTGGAGGAGGAATATAGAGATGAAAGAGCAGAATAAGTTATTGCTGTTTACGGGTTCCTATGCAAGTGCCGCGGAAAGCGGAGTGCAGGTATTTGAATTCGATGGCGAAGCAGGAGGTACGTTAAAGTTAATCGACTCGGTTCAGGGATTAACCAACCCCACCTTTGTAAATGTGGATGCTGCAGCCCTTCGTTTATATGCCATAGGAGAAAAGCCAAATGGTGAGGGTGGTAAAGAAGGAGAAGTAGTTACCTTTGCTATCGATTCAAAGAGTGGAAAATTGAGTGAATTGAACCGAATAGCCTCAATGCCTGCTTCAGGGAATCGTCAAACGACCACATGCCATATTTCTAGAGACCTGAACGATAAATACGTTGTTGTATGTAGTTATCATGGTGGAAGTGTAGGCTTGATCACATTAAATGAAGATAAAGTCGCTGATCAACTAACGGATGTCGTGGTTCATTCCGGCCACGGTCAACATCCTGAACGTCAAGATCGCCCGCATCCCCATTCGGCTATTTTCAGTCCTGACGGGCAGTATCTATTCGTCTCTGATCTTGGGCTTGATTTAATTCGGTCATACAGAATCAATAGTGACATGGGCAAACTTGAAGTTCACGGTGATACTGCACTTCATCCAGGAGCTGGACCTCGTCATTTCACTTTTCATCCGGATGGAAAGTCTGCTTATGTAATTAACGAGGTGGATTCCACTATTACATCGTTTACATATGACAGTGCTACAGGGACTCTACACACTGTAGATACAGTTTCAACTTTGCCTGAAGATTTCAATGAAGAGAATACTTGTGCCGAAATTGCTACTTCATTAGATGGAAGATATCTATACGCTTCTAACCGTGGAGCTGATAACATCGCAGTGTTTGCGGTGGATAACGCTACTGCTAAGCTTACACTAATTGAATATGTATCTACTCGCGGAGGGCATCCACGACACTTCACTTTAACTCCGGATGGGGCTTATCTTATTGTTGCGAATCGTGATGCCAATAACCTGGTTGTGTTCTCTATCGAAGCGGCTACTGGTCGTCTCGTATTTACTGGAAATACGGCCGAGGTATCCAAGCCGGTATGTGTGAAGCCTGTGATTTTTCCTGTTTAAAAAGAAACTCGCGTTTACAAGAGTGAATAAGACAACTTAAGAAAATAATAAAGGGAACACCGGATATGAAGTCCGGTGTTCCCTTTATTTGAAATTAGGATGAAGAAGTGTAATGAGCTAGAGAACTATTTGAGTGAGACGGGCTTAAGAGGTACAATAGTGGATACTGCAGATTTGAAGAGAACATTCTGTCTGCCATCACCTTGACCTTGTAAAGTGATCGTGAATGCATCATACGAGGTTACGACTCCTTGCATTTTTACACCATTCGTTGTAAAAATCGTCACGGGCACCTTTGTGGAAATGAACTGGTTCAACAAACGCTCCTGCAATTTTAGACTCTCCACTTTGGCAGCACTCCATCTTTTTGTGTATTTATTTCTCTATAATTATAGCACGGGTAAGACCTTCTCAGGAAATGAGATCGACAGTCACAAAAATAGACACGGAGGTATTTATGCTTTATTATCAGAACTGGTCTAGAGGTTTTCGTTATTTTATAGGGTTTGCTGCTTGTTTCGTCGCTATAGCGGTACTAGTTCATATGAATAAGGCATCATCATTTGATAACTATATTATTCAATTTGTTCAATCCGCTGAATCACCTGGGCTGACCACGTTCGCAAAAGGATTATCTCTGATTGGTTCCTCCAAGGTAGCGATTGGAATATCTATCGGTACGATGGCGCTGCTCTATTTTCTACTGAAACATCGGCTTGAGCTGATTCTGTTCCTATGGGTTGGATTAGGCTCACAGCTATTGAATACACTTATGAAGTTATGGTATCAAAGGGAGCGTCCGAATTTCCATCGCATTGTCCAAGAGATCGGTTATAGTTTTCCTAGTGGACATTCTATGGCAGCATTCTCTTTGTATGGGGTAATCGCCTATTTACTGTGGCGTCATCTGCCGCGAAGAAGCGAAAGAATCATATTAATTATGTTTACAGTATTCATGACTGTGGGCATTGGCTGGAGTCGTATTTACCTGGGTGTCCATTATCCAAGTGACGTAATTGGTGGTTTTGCTGCAAGTGGTGCGTGGCTGATGTTATCTATCGGTCTATTTGAAGCCTATAAAAAACGGATATCCTCATAAGGAATGAAGATACCCGTCTATTAGTGAAGTGTTCAGAAAGTATATATTTGGGGCCCCCCGCAAAGTACCTGAGTACGCATCGAAGCAAAGCACCACTTTGTGGGGATATTTTAAGGGTTTATCACATGATGTTCCGAAGGTTTACGATCTTGGAAATGACCCATCTTGCTTATTCTTTGCTTCAGCATAGAAGGAAGTCCTGCTTTAAGCTTTTGGGCTTCGTCTTTCGTTAGACGTCCTTCGGTGATGGCTTGATCCAGCCTTTGGCTTGCTGATTCGCTGAGCTTCTGAATATATTGATCTTCCGTCCAGCCTTTCTTCTCGAAGGCAAGCTCGGGGAGCGTTTTACCTGCTTTTAGGTTGTTGATTAGCTCCGTACGATCCATTTCAAGAAGCTTGGCCGATTCGAAAATAATGAAATGTCCACCGGCTCTGAATTTTCCCTCTTTTCCTGAATGGGGTCTATGACTTTTTTCCAAAGGATGAGAATCAGGTGCAGTGGAGGTTACATCCTCAGCTGCCGCTCTCCCAGTAGGAGCAAGAGCTGGAGATAGGCTGAGATAAAGAACAGCCGTGATGGTCGCTAATTTTTTGATGTTGTTATTCATTCACTCACCTCGTATGTTATATGTGATAGGCACTTACTTGAATTAGTATTCCCTGAAAGATGAAAGAATCATGAGTTAGAGCTTAAATGATCTTATTTAGAAGAATGAGGGATTCGCAGATGTCCATATTGCAGAGTGGGCCAATTTTTAGGGGGGATATTTTTGGCTTTTGGAGCTCGCATATTTAAAACAGGAATGGCAGTCACGCTTGCCTTGTATTTAGCCGAACTGCTACATTTTCCATCTTCTGTGGGCGCTGCGATTGCAGCAATTTTCGCTATGCAGCCATCGATTTATCGCTCTTGGCGTTATTTTCTTGACCAGCTCACGACTAGTACAATGGGTGCGGTACTTGCTCTACTGGGTGGAATGCTGTTATCCAATAGCCCAATTGGGGTTGGTTTGGTCTGCATTCTTGTTATTATGATCAGTATGAAAATTAACCGAGCGGATACAATTAGTCTGACACTAGTAACTGTTATAACAGTGATGGAGGCTTCTGGTGAATGGCAGTTCGCACTGAACCGTTTCTTATTAACATTGACAGGGATTGTTTCTGCATTTCTAATCAATATTATAGTAGTTCCTCCGAAACCACGTAAGCAATACATCAAGCAAATTGAGAACGTCTTTGCCAGCCTCTCCTTGCTGCTAAGAACGGCTGTATCTCATGAGATGAAGGAAAGTGTGTTTCGTGATGAAAAACTTGCACTGGAGTCATCCATTNNAAATCTTTAGCTGATAAGTATGCTTTGTTTGAGGAGGAGCAGAAACAGTTAAAGAGGGCGAAGTACAGCCAGACTAGACAAATGGTTGTCTATAAGAACTTGTTATCTTCTTTGCAGAAAGGCTTCGAGGTTCTTGAAGCTGTGGATCAGCATTATTTTCAAGCGGATCGAAGCGAAGAGACAGATGCACTGTTTGATAGTCATTTGGAGCAGTTAATCAAATACCATCAACTTATCTTACTGAAATTTGAAGATAAACTAAAACCGAATACCAATGAATCCGAACCTTTGGGAGACGAGAACGATGGATTTTTGAATTCAACGATCCTGGGGTATAATGCGGAGAAATTAGGTCAACTACGTTTATATGTTGTAGCCGCCGCTATTTATGATTACGGATATCAATTAGAACGACTGGATAAAGTGGCAGATCAGATGAATCGTATAGCGACTGAGGAAAAAGAAACTGATCGCGAAGCATGAAACATAACCTTGTAAAGAGCAACATATAAGCTTAAGGATTATGTGCAGCGTGAAACTTATACTTCTTA
>DJUJ01000092.1 GCA_002438345.1 Paenibacillus sp. UBA6285 | reverse complement strand
TGCGGGTGTAGTTCAATGGTAGAACTTCAGCCTTCCAAGCTGATAGCGTGGGTTCGATTCCCATCACCCGCTTATAATTAAGAAACACCTGCCTACTATAGGTAGGTGTTTTTTTGTATAGCTACGCTCGTATGGATACAATAGAACCTACGGATTTTATTAGAGGAATTTGAGGAGGTAGCTATGTTCGAATTTGAAGCTAAATTAGTGAGACCTGATGCGAATGGGAGCTGGACTTATCTTAACGTCCCTTTTGAAACGGAGGAAATATTTGAAACCAAGTCCAGGGTACAGGTAAAAGGAAGTGTAAATGGTATCCCCTATAGAGGAACGCTTATGCCCCATGGAAACGGGAAGCATTTTATGGTGGTAAAGAAAGAACTACGGGACCTAGCCAAAGCTCAACCTGGTGATATTGTACGTGTGACGATGGAGCAAGATCATCAATTACGGGAGGTAGAAGCGCCAGAGGATTTTCTTGATGCGCTGAGTAGCCATGAGCAGGCAGAAGCTTATTTTAACAGTCTGGCTTATTCTTATCAGAAGGAATATGTGTCTTGGATAGAAGCAGCGAAAAGACCTGAAACCAGAGCATCTCGTATCGAAAAATCAGTCAGTAAACTGGCTGAAGGATTGAAGCTTAAATAAGAGTATGAAAAGCTGAACAGAATAGATGAACAGCGTCCTCTTCCATATGATTGGAAAGGGACGCTGTTTATGTTGGTTATATGTGCGAGTTGGCTTAAATAAGAACGGCTACCTCACCACAATTCACAAACTTAATACTTTCGATCTTTACCGATAACTCACCTGAAGGTATAGCTAGCTGACATGTACTGCCGAGCTGAGCCAACAGCAACTGCATGCTTATAGGCGAGAACATTGAAATCTTGTTATCATTGGGTTCAGCTTGGTTTGGAAATACGATGGTGTAGGTATCTGTAGTATTGTCGTCTAAGTATCGAAGCTGAAGCTGACTTCCAATCAATACGAGCGAGTTCAATTCTTCACCATTAAAACGGGATAGTAATTGTTCCAGCTCAGAGCAATAACGGGACAACAGCGTTTCAGCGTTGCTTCTTTGTTTGCTTCGTTCTGGGAAATACTGATTTAGAAATGCGATTTTTTCCTCATCAAAATAGATAAGCTGCTGGACCAATTGTGTCCTTGAGCCTTCATAGATTAGACTATGGTTCATAGTAGATTTCACCCCCTCTAATTAGCACATTCTTTGTGAATTTGTTATGACGAGTTATCATATTAAAATCCCTCCTATACAAATAGAGGTCCCCCAGTGGAGACCTTCTGATCAGTATACCAGCTTCTATATGTAAATCCAATCCATTTTGTAAAGGCAATTAATTCTTACTAAATATTGTATTTAAAACGTTTGACTATTGTATAGTTGGGTGCTATGATAGGCTGATGTTATAGGCATTTCGTAGAAAACTGCGGAATGCCTATACTATATTTTGAAGATATTTTTACATTAAATGTTACCAGGGGAGTGATACGCCATGTACATTTCGTTGAGTTTACCTATAGAATCTAGACATAAAAAGTAACTAATAAATTTATCAAAGGAGAGATCAGGATGATTCAAGTAAAAGAGTTTGTAGATGCTGATAATTCGTATGCTGAGAATAAGGCTAATGAGTTCTTGGCTGGGCTGCGTGAGGAACAGATTGTGAATATCTGTTACGGTTCGGTAGTTAAATCTTCACGTGATGGGGCAGAGCATCAAAGAAGCAGTATACTGGTCGTGTATAAGACAAATGAAGGGCAATAACTGGAATACGTTTTTTTCGTGCTTATCTATTGTCTCATCACTGTGCATTGTGATTGTCCTTATTTATTATGTGTTCAGCTAAATAGCCCCTAATTGGAATACTTAATCGACAACTTTTATTATGAAAAAAGAGGACCTTTCCCATTTACGGGTAAAGGTCCTCTTTGATTGTATAAGTGCATTTACAGTCTTACACTCCGTCTGGGACAGATAATCCTAAACCGGATGCGATACGCTGTCCCAATTCGGGATCAGCTTTATAGAAATGTACAATTTGACGAAGTTTAATATCGTTACTTTCAACTGGCGTCATAGCGCCTACGATATTTTGGACAAGACGGGTACGTTCTTCTTCACTCATCAGGCGGTACAAGTCACCAGGTTGTGTATAATGGTCGTCACTATTATAGGAGACACTGTCCGCATTTCCGGATACTTCGAACGGTGATGTTTTGTGCTGCGGTGCTTCTTTTGGTCCACCTAAGCTGTTAGGCTCGTAATAGGCACCGGATCCGCCATTGTTGCCGAGTGCCATACCGCCGTCACGTTGATAGTTCTTCACTTCTANNTTGATAGGTAGGCTGTTATGGTTAGGACCTACACGGTGACGGTGAGCATCGCCGTAAGCAAACAGTCGACCCTGTAGCAATTTATCAGGAGAAGCTTCAATACCAGGGACGAAAGAGCCAGGTGAGAACGTAACTTGCTCTACTTCCGCGAAGTAGTTCTCTGGATTGCAATCCAGTACCATGCGGCCAACCTCAATTAATGGATAATCTTTTTGTGACCATACTTTTGTGACATCGAATGGATCAAAGCGGTAAGTCTTCGCATCTTCGACCGGCATAATTTGCACGTAGAGCTTCCACGCAGGGAAATCTCCTTTATCAATAGCATTGAACAAATCTTCTGTATGATAATCTGGGTTCTCCCCAGCGAGTTTGGTAGCAAGGTCTGGATCAAGATTCTTAATGCCTTGTTCTGTTTTGAAATGATATTTCACCCAGACGGCATTACCTTCGGCATTTACCCACTTGAAGGTGTGGCTTCCGAAGCCATGCATATGTCTCAGCGTAGCTGGAATTCCGCGGTCTGACATCAAAATCGTAACCTGATGTAGAGATTCCGGCGATAAAGACCAGAAGTCCCAAATCGCATTAGGGTTCTTTAAGTGTGTCTGTGGATCACGCTTCTGTGTATGAATAAAATCAGGAAACTTGATTGCATCACGAACGAAGAATACAGGTGTATTGTTACCTACGAGATCATAGTTTCCTTCTTCGGTATAGAACTTCACAGCAAAACCACGTGGGTCTCGTACAGTATCAGCAGAGCCTAGCTCACCAGCTACCGTTGAGAAACGGATAAACAGTGGTGTACGCTTGCCAACGTCAGACAAGAAATTAGCTTTTGTATATTGAGTCAAATCCTGAGTGACTTCGAAATACCCATGAGCGCCAGCACCCTTAGCATGAACGACACGTTCAGGAACACGTTCTCTGTTAAAGTGGGCTAATTTTTCAAGCAGATGGACATCTTGCAACAAAGTAGGACCGCGATCACCGGCTGTCATTGAATTTTGATTGTCGCCTACTGGAGCACCCCAGCTGGTCGTAAGATTATTATTATTGGAGCTCATTAATAGAATCACCTCGTAAGATTTGATTTTAGATTTAGTATAAGTTCTATATTAATGTTTTTTGGAGAAAATGCAATACTTTTTAAATAATTGACACATTACAGTATGTGGTAATCGCCGTCACATTCAGAAGTATATGATAGACCTAGTGATTAATTGCTTACCAGAATTAAAAAAGAAACAGCGCACCTCTACCATCACTGGAGGGGTACGCTGTACTTTAGAAGATATCGGTTTCTTGTACTTAGGCTTTAATGTACATTCTGTTGTAATATTCATCCAGCATTCTTTTGGTGGCAAATTCGGTGCGTGTCGTTTCGATACTCTTTTTCATCATTTGTACCCACTGTTCACGATTCTCGTAATAGGTTGGGAGTACACGATTCAATAGGGTGTCGTATAACGCATCACTATCATGCTTATCCAGAACCTCGAAGTCAGTTGTCTCGAAGCCGTCTCCAATCTGCCAGCCATTCTCGCCATCAATGCAGGCTTCCGGCCACCAGCCATCTAGAATAGAACAGTTCAATACGCCGTTCATGGCTGCCTTCATCCCGGAGGTTCCACTTGCTTCCAGCGGTCTGCGCGGATTGTTGAGCCAAATATCAGAACCGCGTGTCAACTGTGCTCCGATAGTCATATCGTAATTCTCCAAGAAGACAACACTCTTCGGATATTTTTTCATCATCGCTACTAGGTTGCTGACGATTTTTTTGCCGTTATCATCGAGTGGATGGGCTTTACCAGAGAAGACGATTTGTATTTTACCAGACTCCAGATAAGGCTCAATAATTTCTGGTTGTGAGAAGATCAGGTCACTACGTTTATAAGGAGCAGCTCTGCGTGAGAAGCCGATGAGTAGATTGTCAGCATTTAGACTAATGCCGGACCGTTCTTTGATGAAATCAATCAGTTCTCCCTTAATTTCCTTATGCACTGCCCATAGATCGCCATTTTCTTCATAGGCTTGTGTCATTCTTTCATCTACCCAGGTAGGGGTATGAATAGCATTAGTAATGCCAATGATGTCCGATCTTCCAGCAACCTCTTTCCACATCTTATTGGCCGTATCCGCATGAAGCTGAGCCACTGCATTGGAAATACGGGAGAGTCGCAGACCGGCAATCGTCATGTTGAACGGCTCACCACCGATTCGCTCCATCTGGTCGCGGGTTAAACCATTGAATGCACTCATATACTCTAGACGGTCGAGCGGATGGGTTTCGTTGCCTTCTTTTATCGGCGTATGTGTAGTGAACACAACCTCTTCCCGAGTAGCTTTCCAAGCTTCCTCAAAGGTGTTGCCTCCGGACATTTTCTCACGGATTAGCTCGATGGCTGCTAGGGCCGCGTGGCCTTCGTTGAAATGATAGACATCAATAGGAATTCCCAGAGCACGCATAGCTTTAACTCCACCGATACCAAGTACGATCTCTTGTGCGATCCGTTCCTCGCCGAACCAGCCGTAAAGTTGTCCAGTAATCCAAGCATCATTATTCTCGGGGATATCCGTATCCAGTAAATACAACGTGCTGTTNNCCCATACTTTGCACACCACATCGGTCTTTCTGACTTTAACGGTTACCTTCACCCCTGTATCTTCAAGGAAATCATAAACATAATTGTGATAGGAGTCGTAAGGATTACCGTTCGCATCAATCTTTTGGTCCGTATAACCTTGTTTCCACTTCAGCCCAATAGGGATGATAGGGGCATTGATATCCTTGGCTCCCTTAATGTAGTCTCCGGCGAGAATACCCAAACCTCCGGCATACATTTTGAAATCGGAATGAAGCCCATACTCCATACTAAAATAAGCTACTGATGGTAATTTTTGTTCGTTCACTTGATAAGCCTCCTAATCGCGGATTAGATTGAATTGCAGTAAAGCTGCTGGCATTATCTACGATGCAAACGTTTGCTCAAAAAACGATCGACAATCGTTGTGGAAGCGATTGCACAACACCATTCTAGCACACTTTATCTATAAAAGCATAACGTCGATTTGGTGAAAATAGCCAATTCGGGGCAAAATCAACGGAAGTGATTGATAAAGTGATGGGAAGACCCTAAGATAAAGAGATTGAAGAAATAATTAATGGTGGTGTCTAAGTTGGGTATAGTTGTGATTGGAAGCTTAAATATGGATATGGTAGTACGTACGAACCGGGCACCGAATGCAGGAGAAACGCTTATAGGACAAGTATTTGCTCTATCTCCTGGTGGAAAGGGAGCGAATCAAGCGGTTGCCGCTGCACGTCTGGGTGCAGAGGTTAGTATGATCGGAAGAGTCGGAAAAGATCCCTTTGGAAGCGAAATGCTGGAGATTATTAGGCAGGAAGGTATTCATATAGAACATATCTCAGTGAGTGAGTCTCAGGCAACGGGTGTAGCTTCAATCGTTATTGAAGAAGATGGAGAGAATCGGATTATCGTTGTACCCGGAGCGAATATTGATCTCTCTGTGGAGAATATACAAGCGTTAGAGTCAGTGATTAGCCAGGCTGAGATGATTGTGATGCAGCTTGAAATGGATCTCGCGATGACTGAGCACGCTATTGCCATCGCACATCGACATGGAATTCCGGTCATTCTGAATCCAGCACCTGCTAGAGTGCTTAAGGACGAGATGTTGGGTCAAGTATCGTATTTGACTCCTAATGAGACTGAAGCGGGAATTTTGACTGGAATGACTGTAGATAGTTTAGAGAATGCTGAGCAGGCAGCTCGTATTTTGCTGCAAAAAGGTGTTCAGAACGTTATCGTAACCTTGGGCTCTAAAGGCGCATTGATCGTTAATGCTGAGGGCGCTAAGTCAGTTCCGGGTTTCCCGGTAAAGGCGATAGATACGGTTGCTGCCGGAGACTCATTTAATGGCGCATTAGCCCAGCAGCTGGTCCTAGGCAAGACATTGGAGGAAGCGGTGAGCTTCGCTAATGCTGTTGGAGCTCTGGCTGTAGGGAAAGAAGGCGCGATCCCATCGTTGCCGCTGTTGTCAGAGGTTGAGCAGTTTCTAAAGGTGTATCGGCAGTAAAATAAACAGTACAGAATCTATATTAGACGACTGGATAAGGGGCTGAATTTATGAGCAGGACAGTAACCGTTAAAAATGTGATCATCGGTGAAGGAATCCCTAAAATATGTGTTCCGATGATTGGAGCTACTTTGTCTGAACTGAAACAGGAAGCCAAAGCGCTGAAGGAGCTGAGCCCCGATTTGGTGGAGTGGCGGACGGATTTTTTTGTTGAGGTTGAAGACGTAGAGGCGGTCAAGTCAGCGCTAAGCGAAATCCATTCTGTAATTCCGGAGTTACCACTGATTTTTACTTTTCGGAGTGCTAAAGAGGGCGGCGAGAAGCAGGTCAGCACGGAATATTACATAGCACTGAATAAAGCTGCTGCCGAAAGTGGTCTAGTAGATATAATTGATGTTGAATTATTCAATGAGGAACAGGATGTAAAGCTACTNNCGAGACTGCTCATACTAATAACGTGTCTGTCATTATCTCGAATCATGATTTTCATGGAACACCTTCTCAAGAGGAGATCATCTCGCGACTACGCAAGGCACAGGAGCTTGGCGGGGACTTGCCTAAAATTGCGGTGATGCCTCAGGATGCGGGGGATGTACTGACTTTACTAGAAGCTACCCATATGATGAAAGAACAATATGCAGATCGCCCGATTATTACAATGTCCATGGCGGGAGCTGGGGTAATTAGCCGTCTAGCCGGTGAAATATTCGGTTCAGCGCTTACCTTTGGAGCGGCGCATAAGCCCTCTGCGCCTGGACAGGTAGCTGTGGTTGAGCTGCGAAAT
>DJUJ01000066.1:23027-26579 GCA_002438345.1 Paenibacillus sp. UBA6285 | reverse complement strand
GCTTATTCCCTTAATCAACGTTTACATCACAATATAAAAATACGGTCTGCCTAGAAGTAGACAGCCGCTTAAGAGGAGGAACAGACATGAGTGCAACATTAACGGTCGTCGGTCTGGGTTCAGGCAACCCTGATCGATTGACGCTAGGGATTATAAAGAAATNNGTCATGGCTGCACTCTCCGAGCTTGAAATAGCTTCAGAGTCCTTTGACGGATTGTATGAGTCTTTATCCTCGTTTCCTGAGGTGTATGCAGCGATAACTTCAAAACTGATTGAAGAGGCTCGATCAGCAGCAGACGGTACAGATATTGTCTACGCGGTTCCGGGTCATCCAATGGTTGCGGAATCAGCGGTTTCGCAGTTGCGTCAACGTTGCCCTGAAGAAGGAATTGAATTGCAAATATTGGGCGGCGAGAGCTTTCTCGATGAGGCGTTTGTTCGACTGGGGTTTGATCCCATCGAAGGGTTCCAGTTACTAGATGCTTCAGGAATTCGTAGTGCTCAGCTTCAGCCTGAACTACACACCCTGATTGGTCAGGTGTACGATAGCTTTACAGCCTCGGAGACGAAATTATGTCTGATGGAGCTGTACCCACCTGAATATGAAGTTGTTGTGGGTCACGCACTCGGTGTGGAGAACGAAGAAAGCATTGTAAGAGTCCCCCTATACGAACTGGATCGTCTTAACGGTTATGGAAATCTGTCGCTGGTCTATGTACCTGCTAATTGCGATGATAATCTAAGAAATCGTACCTTCGCTCGTCTGCATGAAATTGTCGATATTCTTCGTAGCCCAGAAGGTTGTCCATGGGATCGGGAGCAGACACATGAATCCTTGCGCAAAAATTTAATCGAAGAAACCTACGAAGTCCTTGAAACGATTGATGAGGATGACCCTGACCATATGAAAGAGGAACTGGGTGACCTTTTGCTTCAGATCATGCTTCACTCTCAAATGGAGGAGGAGCTCGGCACATTTAACGTATTTGACGTCATTGAAGGGCTGAATGATAAGCTTATCTTCCGTCACCCCCACGTATTTGGGGATACCAATGCGAATGACGCTGAAGAGGCTCTGAAGAACTGGGAGGGCATGAAGGTAGAAGAGAAGCGGCGTAAAGGTGTGAAGCCAGAGGAATTATCCGTTCTTAGTGGTGTTCCACGTGACTTGCCTGCCCTTATGAAGGCGTACAAGCTTCAGAAAAAAGCATCCAAGGTGGGCTTTGACTGGGATAACGCCAAGGATTGTATAGCCAAGATTCGTGAGGAGATTGATGAGCTACAGGAGGCAATTGATACGGATGCAGCGTCAGACGATCAAATTTTGGAGCTCGGAGATTTATTGTTCGCAGTTACGAATGTCGCCCGTTTTATCGGTGCAGATCCGGAAGAGGCATTAACCCGGACCAATCGCAAATTTGTGCGCCGGTTTCAATATATTGAGCAAAGCCTGCAGCGTAAAGGAAAGAGCGTAGAGGATAGTAGTTTGGAAGAGATGGAAGAACTGTGGCAAGAAGCTAAGGCTGAGGAGCGAAAAGTCTAGCAATTCACAGCCTCCGATACGGTATATCGACTTCAAAATGGGGCAATGCTGTGAATGTAGCATTTATTTCTGATTTAGAAAATGCCAGTAGTTTAATAGTGCTATAGAATAGATTTTGCGACGATTTCTGAGAAATAACTGTTTCTTTTTTAAAAAACGACGAATCGTGGCAGGATTTTAAGGTGGCATCAAGAATATCATAAAGACGAAATGGCGATTCGCCCCATATTATGGTGGTGATTCTCGTTTCATTTATTTTTTCGTATCCTAGGAGGAACTTTAAATTATGAACAAGACAGATTTGGTAAACAACATTTCCGAGAAAAACGGATTGGCAAAAAAAGATGTAGAAGCAGTATTGAACGGGTTCTTGGGTGAGATTACAGAAGCTTTGGCAAAAGGTGATAAAGTCCAACTGATCGGTTTCGGAACTTTTGAAACTCGTAAACGTGCAGGACGCACTGGTCGCAACCCTCAAACGGGCACAACGATTGAAATTCCTGAATCGACTGTACCGGCTTTCAAAGCTGGTAACAAGCTTAAAGAAGCCGTTAACTAATGCGTCTTGACAAATTCCTGAAAGTGTCCCGTTTAATTAAGCGCCGTACAGTGGCCAAGGATGTGTCCGAACAAGGTCGGGTGCTAATTAACGGGCGGGAATCTAAACCTAGTAGTGCAGTTAAGATCGGTGACGAGATTACTGTACAATTTGGACAAAAGCTTGTAACGGTCAAAGTAGAAAAGCTGGTCGAAACGACTCGCAAGGACGAGGCCGCTGGTATGTATACTCTAGTTCGGGAAGAGCCTGTTGCCAAAAGCAGCGGACTGGACTGGTAAGAGTATTATAGTGAATAAGAAGGCATGACTTTACATTTTGTAGAGTTGTGCCTTCTTTTTCTTTTTTTCTCTCTTATTTTAGTGGGACGGGATGTTCTATAACTTCTACTTCTGCCATAGATTAGAGGTAAGAAGGAGGGGTACATGCTATGATCGAGCCAGGAAAGGTAAATAAACAGCATGATCTGCATATGCGCAGTCGGAAGCAGTTAGAGTTGACGGGCGTGCAAAATGTGGAGAGCTTCGACAGCGAGGAATTTTTGCTTCGTACAGAACTCGGCCATCTCACCATTCGCGGGAATCATTTACATATCAAAAATTTAAGTCTGGAGAACGGAATGTTGTCCTTAGAGGGCAATGTACATTCCCTGATTTATCTAGATCCCGGATCGCAGGGCAAAAACAAGGGTCTACTCGGTAAGCTATTTAAATGAATCCTGCAGTTCAGTGGGTGACGTTGTTCTACATGATCATGGCCGGAGTGGCAATGGGACTGGCCTATGACAGCTACCGGGTGCTGTCGCTGAAGTTCAATTTTCCCAAATGGCTGAATGCCATGCTAGATCTACTATATTGGCTTTGGGCTGCTTTGCTTGTATTTCGAATGCTGTATGCCGGAAATCAAGGTCAACTACGATTTTATGTCTTTCTAGGTTTATTTTTAGGAGTATGGATTTATTTTTTAATCTTCAGTGTTACGGTGCGGCGTTTTGTGTTAATGTTAATTCAATCGGTTCAGTATATGTGCAGGTTGCTATGGAGACTTGTGGAGATTCTGATAGGTACACCTCTTCGCTGGCTTTGGCGTCTTTTTTTAGGACTGCTAATACTGCTTGGTCGTATTCTACGGTTCATCCTTAAGCTTCTGTTGCGTCTGACGAAACCAATTTGGGTATTACCTGTAAGGTGGATCTCTCCACGGCTAACGCGGCTTACACATAGCGCCTGGATTGTGAAGATTACTGAATGGATTACCAAATGGCGGAAACGCTGACCTTGAATTAGGGGGTACGTTGCATGAACAGATTCACTGCGGAAGAGAAAAGTAATCATAGCAAAAATTCGGCCGCAGGCGCGAAGAGAAGAAGATTTATGTGGATTGTCTTTGTGGCAGTATTTTTCGGCTGGGCGGGTTATACTTACTTCGATCAAAGCGCGGTTATTGCGGACA
>DJUJ01000066.1:20460-22946 GCA_002438345.1 Paenibacillus sp. UBA6285 | reverse complement strand
CTGAATTATCCAGACTTAATGATGACGAGTATATTGGCCAATTAGCACGTAAATGGTACAATATCTATCCTCAAGGGGAAACTCCTATTCGAACAGAGCAATCGGAGCAATAATAGAGGCTAAAAGAGGCTTTTACTCTGTTGCCTTGCTTTGCTCTTTACTGTATAATCAAATCACCGCAGACAGGATGACCTTAATATTCGTCTGTATATTTTTAAGGGAGGATCATTTTATTCTATGGCAATTGAAGTGGGCACCAAGTTAGAAGGCAAAGTGACAGGCATCACGCATTTCGGAGCATTTGTGGATCTGTCAGGAGGTGTCACAGGTCTCGTTCACATCTCGGAAATCGCCGATAATTATGTCAAGGATGTTAACGATCATCTGAAGATTAGTGATGTAGTAACAGTCAAGGTGATCAACGTCGATAAGGACGGCAAGATCGGACTTTCCATTAAGCAGGCTGTTGACAAGCCGGCATCGGAAGTACGTCCGCCTAGAGCTCCAAGACCAGAACGTCCTAGCGGCGGCGGCGGCGGAGACCGTTTCGGCGGTGGCGGCGGCAGTGGTGGAGGCGGCGGTGGATTCAATCGTGAACGGGGGGGGCGTCCATTTAAGCCTGCAGCCGGTAAACCTTCATTCGAGGATAAAATGTCGCGATTCCTGAAAGACAGCGAAGAACGGATATCTTCGATTAAGAAGAACACAGAAGGAAAGCGCGGAGGCCGTGGAGCCAAACGCGTATAATCCAATACCTGTACATCATAAATAACCGCAAGGGCATTTCGCCCTTGCGGTTTTTTTGTCATGTCATATAAAATTGCCGACAGCATCCATGTCATTCTCACATAACTCTAGGGCAATCGCTGACGAATGACCGCCGCATCAGCGCGTGAAACTGCGTTGTAAACAATCTTGAAACCGATCAACCTACCGTCCCGCAAGGGATAGAACCGCTTTTTTAGAGATCATGGATGAAGGCTTTTTTGTCGGAAATTTCTTGTGTGTGTCCCTCCATTTCTGACAAACTTTCTCAATTACCCGGCTATATAATGAGTACCATAAATTCTTAAACGGGTGGTGTAGAGGAATGAATAAAAGCAACGTGGTAAATTTGCCAGAGTGGACAAGAGTGGGAAGTGAAGATAAGAAGCAGAGGCAAGCCTTACGCACGCGTATTACAGCTTGGGGTCAGAAGCAGCGGTATGTTCAGCTTATAGCAGCGAAGAAATGGATGATTTTGCTCAGTTTCATGGGCTTTCTGCTAGGTAGAGCCATGATTTTGGACGAACTATCCCCTTTTGCTGCCGCATATTTTGCCGTCATTGTGTTTATGCGTCGCGACTCTATTCTACCTGTAGCTGCAGCTATTATAGCTGGAAGTCTCTTCACTCCATTCCCTGGAGCTTTGGTTATTACTGCTGAGCTGATTATTTTCTTTCTAGTTTATAAAGGGCTGGAAAGTTATGAACGAATAGATTTATCCTATGCACCACTTATGGTGTTCGTGTCTTCGTTTATGGTTGGCCTGTTCCAGATCGTTATTGGACCTTCTCTTTCTTGGTATCCGCTTACGATGACAACACTAGATGCTTTACTAGGCTTTGTACTTACACTGGTGTTCATTCAAGCGTTGCCTCTACTAACCTATAAGCAAAAGAGTAGAGCGCTCAGGAACGAGGAGATTCTGTGCCTTATTATCTTGCTTGCCTCAGTAATGACAGGCCTTGTGGGTTGGACCCTTAATGGTTTGTCTTTGGAACATATATTGTCACGGTATTTGATTCTACTCTTCGCCATGGCAGGAGGTGCTCCTCTTGGTGCTGCTGTTGGGGTTGTGACCGGATTGATTCTCAGTCTGGCGGACATCAGTGCCATCTATCAGATGAGCCTACTTGCTTTTTCGGGAATGCTAGCGGGAATGATGCAGGGTGGTCGAAAGGGTGCGGTGTCTATCGGTATGTTGCTAGGATCCACGATCCTTTCCGTATATTTTACGGGCCCGGGTGATATGATGGCCTCAACATGGGAGACCTGCGTAGCGGTAGTACTTTTTCTTTTAACGCAAAAGCCGATGATATCAGCTATAGCTAAATATGTGCCGGGCACGTCGGATCATAGCCGATCTCAACATGAATATGCGAGAAGGGTAAGGGATCTAACGGCGGAAAGGGTGACACAATTCTCACAGGTGTTCCAGCAGCTCTCGAGCAGCTTCGGGCAGATTCCACGTGCTGGAGAAGTGGGTAAGTCGGACCGTGAAATGGAAGATTTCATGAATACGGTAACAGAGGGCGCCTGCGCAGGATGCATTCGGCGTTCCCACTGCTGGGATGCAAAATTCTATCAGACGTATAGGTATATGACCGATATGATGACTACTGTTGAGGAATGCCCTGATATTACGGCAGCTCAGCTGCCTCCGGAATGGAGCCGGATCTGCGGTAAAACTGGCGAAGTGCTTGAAGTTATGAAAGGACAATATG
>DJUJ01000066.1:9670-20394 GCA_002438345.1 Paenibacillus sp. UBA6285 | reverse complement strand
TATCGTCAGGAAGCTCAAATCCGTGAGACGTTGGAGAAATTGGGCTTGTCTATCCATGGTATCGAAATCTTAAGTCTGGATCCTGGGCGTGTAGAAATAGAGGTGGTGCATGCCTATACTCGTGGTTTTGATGAATGCCGCAAAATGATCGCCCCTCTCCTCTCTGACATTCTAGATGAGAATATTGCTGTCATGAGCGAGACGGCAGTCCATCCTCGGGAAGGCTTGTCGATGGTTACCTTCGGTTCAGCCAAAGCTTTTGAGGTAAACACGGGGGTGGCTGTAGTTTCTAAAGGTGGAGATATGCTATCTGGCGACAGTTTCAGTACTGTTGAGCTTGGAAATGGCACCTTTGCAGTATCCATTAGCGATGGAATGGGAAATGGTGAACGGGCGAGGATGGAGAGCAGTGCCGCACTCGGCATGTTAGAAAAGCTGCTGCAATCCGGAATGGATGAGAAGCTGGCTGTAAAGTCGGTCAACTCAATTCTTTTATTACGCTCCCCTGACGAGTTCTATGCTACTGTCGACATGGCTTTAATTGATCAATATTCTGCGCAGACAACCTTTATGAAGATTGCTTCCGCCCCGAGCTTTATCCGGAGGGGCAGTGAGGTCATTCCAATAACCTCTAGCAATCTGCCTATAGGCATCATTAAGGATATCGATGTTGATTTGATCAGCATGCAGCTTCGGGCGGGCGATATTTTGATTATGATGACCGATGGTATTTATGATGCGCCTGGATATGCCGTTAATAAGGAGATATGGATGAAACGGTTGATCCAAGAGCTTGAAGGGGATGACCCTCAAGATTTGGCGGATAGCCTGTTAGATAAGGTAATCCGTTATCAGGGCAATGAGATCCATGATGACATGACGATTGTCGTCAGTCGTGTAGATCACTTCCATCCGGAATGGTCCAGCCTGCATATGCCTGGTGTCGGCCGAATGGAGCGTCCGCGTACGGTGAGTTAGGAATTTTCTCAGTTTAGGCTCAGGTTTTATGTTTGGTACGCGCGAAGCGCCGTATTGCTTGTATGTTTTAGCACGCATGAAGCGATTCGTGCTGCTTGTATGTTTGAGGCACGCGCGAAGCGTCGTGCTGTTGGTGGAACTCGAGGCGAGTCTGTGATGAGTAACTCGCCGGCCCCTACTATTCTCGTTTCAATGGAGGCTGACTTTGGGGCGTAATTTTTAGATCCAAACTGTTTACTAGTGAAAGTATGGAACGGAGAGAAATTTTGGAGCTGTAGAAGCGGAGCGTTCGCCTTTGTCCTCGGATTCCAACCGCGAAAGGCGGTTCTAATCAGGGAATCTGAGGACAACAGCGATCGAAAGCCCAAACATTTCTCGCAGTTCCCCTATTCACTAAAACCCCTGTTTGATCTAAATTTCCCCATTCAAACCCTCCGTTTGAAATCTCTTATTTCTGGATATGCTAGAAACAGAGGTTCCAAACAAGGGGGAGTGGAGAGTTATGAAGCAGATTTTGCTCATTACTGACGGTTGTTCAAATGTAGGGGAAAGTCCGGTGATGGCAGCGGCGCATGCCCTGCAGGAGGGAATCACCGTAAATGTAGTCGGTGTGGTTGATTATGGAACGATTGGGGAGCTTGGGAGTCGGGAAATAGCTGACATCGCTAAGGCCGGTGGGGGTCTTAGCCGTATAGTTGGAACACCGCAACTGGCACAGACGATCCAGATGATGACACGAAAGACCGTGGTTCAGACAATCCAGCAAGCGGTTAATAAAGAAGTAAAAAAGATACTGGGTGAAGGGTCGCTTGAACAGCTACCACCTGTTCAGCGCTCGCAGGTCGTTACAGTTGTAGATGAACTAACAGAAACATCGCCGCTACGCATTGCGCTCCTTATCGATGCCAGTGCTAGTATGAAGCCTAAACTGGGTGCTGTGGAAGATGCGATTCGCGATTTGGCGCTCAGTCTGGAAGCAAGAGAAGGAAAGAGTGAGATTGCCGTGTTTCATTTTCCTGGAAATAACAGTAGCGAAGATGCTAGGCTTGATTTAGATTGGACCAAGGATATGTCAGGTATTCGTACGCTATTCTCCAAATTACACATGAGAGGCGCAACACCGACGGGTCCAGCTATTTTCAAGGTGCTTGAACATTATCGTTATGATACACTGGATGAACATCGTGGACGCCGAATGGATGACCACGACGAAAGAGAAGGGATGATTGGTGGGTATGTCGTCTAATCCGTCCTATCCTACTGGCACCTTAATTACCGGCAAATGGCGTGGAAACCGTTATGTCGTGGAGCGGATGCTGGGAAGGGGCGCGAACGGAACCGTATATCTTGTGCAAAGAGAAGGCAGACGGGAAAAGTACGCGCTAAAAATCGGATACGATACACTTGATCTCCAATCGGAGATCAATGTACTGACGTCGCTGCAATCGCGTCGGAAGCGCAACGAACACCGTGCTCGCCGTGAGACTCCATTATCTTCTTATTTTTTGGAAGCGGATGATTTTGCGAATGGAAATAATGTACCCTTTTATGTCATGCGGTATGTTGAAGGCAAGCCTTTGCATCATTTCCTATCGAAGAACGGACCGGATTGGCTAGGATTGGTAGGGCTTGGCCTACTCGAGAAGCTGCGAACATTGCATGAATGCGGATTTGTGTTTGGAGATTTAAAGCCGGAGAATGTGATGGTATCCAAATNNAGTGTGAAGCAGTTTACCGAATGGCATGACCGTGGCTTTTGGAATGCAGGTAGTCGTACGAGTGATGAGGGTTATGATCTATTCGCTTTTGCTGTACTGTGCCTCCGTCTTCTCAATGAAGAGGGGCTCAAGAAAGCTGCGCTACAGCTGCCGCAGACAAGAAGTGTAGATGAACTGTTTAAGCTGGCTAGAAATCTACCCGATAAGAAACTATCTTCTTGGATTTGTTTGGCGTTAAAAGGAGGATTCTCCGGTTCAGCGGATGCTACAGAGGTCTGGCGAAACCATATTTACAGTTCGCGTCGAAAGCGACCTGACAGTATGGACACACCTCGCTGGCTCAAAAATGCTTTTGCATTATCCTTGTTCGTGCTTGCCTTTACGATTTATTGGGTATTTCGTTTTTGAACTCATACATATAGTTAGAGAGAAGGGGGGGCGCATATGGAGCAAATGAATGGACTGGTGGAGTCAGTATTGGAGTCAGCAGCTGAGCATGAGCTGTGGGCGCCCCATGACACCATTGTAGTCGCAGTTTCCGGCGGCCCGGATTCTGTGGCTCTTTTGCATGTTTTGCATGAAATATCTTTAAACGTTATGCCACTTACCTTAATATGCGCTCATGTGAATCATGGATTTAGACCGGAGTCGAAGGAAGAGGCAGAGCTAGTACGTGGTATGACTGAACAATTGGGACTGCCCTTTGAGTTAGCCGAATTCGATATTCCCTCTTTGGTCAAAGAAAGTGGACTCGGTCCTGAAGGGACAGCACGCGAGAAGCGATACGAATTTCTGATTGATACCGCACACCGGTATGGGGCGCGCTCCGTTGCTCTGGCTCATCATGCGGATGATCAGGCAGAAACGGTGATTATGCGTCTATTGCGAGGAAGCGGTTTATCGGGACTGTCCGGTATCAAGTGGAAAAGAACAGAAAAAAAGGTGGAACTCATTCGTCCATTCCTACGTATTAACAAAACGGCTCTTCTTGGGTTATGTCAGAATGAAGGTTTCACCTATGCCGAGGATGCCACTAATCTGCTGACGAAATACAAGCGGAATGCTGTTCGATTGGAAGTTCTTCCTTTTCTTGAAAGGTATAATGGCAGAGTGAGGCAGTCACTTGTTCAGCTTGCGGAAATTGCGGGAGCTGAGGATGAATTTATGGAGGCATCTGCGGTAAAATGCTTTGAGGAGCTGGTTTCGGAAGGGGAAGGGAAATATACCTTTAACAGAGCTTCATTTGCGGCCATACCCTCCGCTTTACAACGGCGTTTGATTAAACTAATATTAAATTATCTGTCGGCGGATCTATCCGCTCTTGATTTCTCCAAGATTGAATCTGTACGTCGGGGAACGCTGCAGAGCTATCCCACCACCTGGAGTTTGGATTTAGGTGGAGGCCTGACTTGTGTGCGGCAATATGATATCATCTTGTTCTCGTCCAAGCCCACGCAGCAACAGGCAAGCTATACATATCGTCTGTTTTTACCGGAATCCAAGCTAAAATTGGAGGAAATAGGTAAGGTGATGTCGATGGCGGTGCTGGAGAGAGAAAACTTTTTTGTACAGGGGGAGGATTATGGGAAGATGTCGGCTTGGTTTGACCGTGATGAACTGGTCTTTCCACTGACGATTCGTTCCCGATTGCCTGGAGATACCATAAGAGTCATGGGATTAAACGGAAGCAAAAAGGTAAAAGATATTTATATTGATGATAAAATACCTGCTGCTGAACGCTCAATGATCCCCCTCGTTTGTGATGGTTTGGGCAATATCGTCTGGATTCCGGGCGTAAGACGCTCGATGCATGCCGCAGTAGGGCGGCACACGACCTCGGTACTTCTATTGTCTCTAGCAGAGCTGGATGACCGCGAAGGAACTTAATGGTCGAAGTAAGTCTTTCATAGTATAACTTAGGAGGTTTCGCAAGTTGCAAAATGATATTCAAGAAGTCTTGATCACCGAAGAGGAACTTCAGCAGAAAATTAAGGAGCTCGGTCGAACACTGAGCGAAGAATACGCAGGTCGTACCCCTTTAGTCATTTGTGTACTAAAAGGCGCGTTTATATTTATGGCAGATCTGGTTAAAGCCATTACAGTACCTGTTGAGATGGATTTCATGGCAGTATCCAGCTATGGAGCATCCACCAAGTCCTCTGGTGTTGTCAAAATTATTAAGGATTTGGATGTATCGGTAGAAGGCCGCGATATCTTGATCGTTGAAGATATTATTGACAGTGGCCTTACGCTTAGCTATTTGATTGAGCTGCTCCGCAACCGCAATGCTGCTTCTATCAATGTGGTTACCTTGTTTGATAAGCCATCAGGTCGTACGGTTAATCTTGAAGCCAGATACACAGGCTTCGTGTTGCCAGACGAATTTGTAGTGGGCTACGGATTGGATTATGCCGAGCGGTATCGGAACCTCCCATATGTGGGAGTACTGAAGCCTGAGATTTATTCCAATTGAACTATTGATTGCCTTGATCATACGGATCGGGCACCCTTGGCTTCCTTTATTTGAGGTGTCCCAAGAGGCTATGGTACAATAACTTGAGTGTTGCGAGAGGAGGTAGGGGATGAATCGGTTCATCCGGAATTCTGGTTTTTATTTGATTTTATTTTTAGTCGTGGTGGGTATTGTCCAGTTTGTGAGCAATGGAAATGAAGCCGCCGATTTCCCTAGATACGACGAGTTACGGCAGGAGATCAAGGACAACAATGTGAAGGATTTGACGGTTCAGTTTGAGGGTAATGCCTTTTTAGTTACAGGCGAATATAGAGAGTTGCCTGCCGATACTAAATCGAAAAGCTTCTCCACATATATTCCTCCTACAGATCAAGCTCTTAATGAATTAATTGAAGCCAGTGATGTTAATGGGATTGAATTAACTCAGAAGAAGATGGAAGGCACCAGCATTTGGATAACATTCCTTTCTTCCATTATCCCATTGGTAATTATGTTCATCTTGTTCTTCTTCCTGTTTAACCAGGCGCAAGGTGGCGGCGGTAAAGTCATGAACTTCGGCAAGAGCAAGGCTCGGTTATATAATGAAGAGAAGAAGAAAATCAGCTTTGAGGATGTTGCAGGGGCGGACGAAGAGAAGCAAGAGCTTGTCGAAGTCGTTGAGTTCCTGAAAGATCCGCGCAAATTTGCAGCTGTCGGTGCACGTATCCCTAAAGGCGTACTGCTTGTAGGTCCTCCGGGAACAGGTAAAACATTGCTTGCCCGTGCTGTAGCAGGTGAAGCCGGCGTTCCTTTCTTCAGTATTTCCGGTTCTGATTTTGTGGAAATGTTCGTGGGTGTCGGTGCTTCTCGGGTACGANNGAAATTGATGCTGTGGGTCGTCAACGCGGTGCCGGACTCGGTGGCGGACATGACGAACGCGAACAGACACTTAACCAATTGCTGGTTGAGATGGATGGATTCGGTGGTAACGAAGGCATTATTATTGTTGCGGCAACTAACCGCGCGGATATACTTGATCCTGCATTACTTCGTCCAGGACGTTTTGACCGTCAAATTACGGTTGACCGCCCTGACGTAAAAGGTCGTGAAGCTGTACTTAAGGTTCACGCTCGTAACAAGCCGCTTACGAAAGATGTAAGACTGGATGTTGTCGCTAAACGCACAACCGGATTCACGGGTGCTGATCTAGAGAATCTGCTAAATGAAGCAGCATTGCTAGCTGCACGTCGTAACCGCAAGGATATTTCCATGATTGAAGTGGATGAAGCTATTGACCGTGTTATCGTAGGTACTGAGAAACGCAGTCGTGTTATCAGTGACCGCGAGAAACGTATTGTAGCTTACCATGAAGCAGGCCATACTATAGCTGGTTATTTCCTTGAACATGCCGATATGGTGCATAAAGTTACTATTATCCCACGCGGACGTGCAGGCGGATATGTTATTATGCTTCCGAAGGAAGATCGGATGATCGTTACCAAGCAGGAGCTATTGGATAAAGTGACTGGATTACTTGGTGGACGTGTTGCCGAAGAATTATTTATTGGTGAGATCGGTACGGGCGCATACAGTGACTTCCAACAGGCTACGCGCATTGTGCGTGCTATGATTATGGAGTACGGTATGAGCGATAAGCTTGGACCTATGCAGTTCGGATCTTCTCAAGGTCAAGTATTCTTGGGTCGTGATATTGGGCACGAGCAGAATTATAGTGATTCCATTGCTTATGAGATTGATCAAGAAATGCAGAACTTTATTACTTCGAGCTACGAACGTTGTAAAGAGCTGNNCCTGATTGCCAATACGTTACTTGAGAAGGAAACACTTGAGCTTGATCAGATTAGAGAGCTGATTGAACAAGGATTCCTTTCCGAAGATGGTAAAGCTGAGGGTGGCGAAGGCGTTGCACTTGAAGTTGGTGAACCTGTCATTGATAATATCGGTGATGTGCGTGTTCGCATTCAAGGCAAGTCTGAAGACACTGATTCCACGCTTCCAAACTTATCTAAGGAAGTTCCGAATAAACCTGAATCTGAGGGTAATGACGAATCCGATGATGAGAATAAAGGCGGCGGCACTAGCCTTACCTAAGCAGACCAACTATTCATATGACGTAAATTTATCCGGAGAACGTAACTGTTCTCCGGATTTTTTATTTCAATTTTTAGTGAATTTCATGCCTTGAGGCCTGTCCAGTTACATTGACAGAGGCTGGAACGTTGTGTACATTAGTGATTAATATTACTTACTTTAATCATCAGCTAATTCATTTTTTCAGATGATGGCTCATGCCATTTGATCAACATTGTGCCGGCGTAAAGCCGCGAAGATTTAAGGGGGAGAACAATCGGTGGAAGCTCTGGCGCTTGAGCGCAAGCAGGAACAGAATCGAGAACTTCGTATACGTCTTGAACAGCTCAAAAAGGAACGGAATGCAATCATTTTGGCACATTATTATCAACGTGATGAAATTCAGGAGGTTGCCGATTTCCGTGGCGACTCTTTTTTACTCGCACAGAAAGCTGCAGAGACAGATGCAGAAGTTATCGTATTTTGCGGTGTTCATTTCATGGGGGAGAGTGCTAAAATTCTGGCCCCGAACAAAACCGTCCTTATTCCTGATGAACGTGCAGGCTGCCCTGTGGCCGATATGGTCAATGTAGACGGTTTGCGTAAGCTTAAAGCTCAACATCCAAATGCTAAAGTGGTTACTTATATCAACTCGTCTGCGGAGATTAAAGCAGAAACCGATATCTGTTGCACCTCTGCCAATGCCGTGAAAGTAATCGAGTCCCTTGATGCTGAGGAAATAATCTGGGTACCCGATAAGAATCTTGGCCAATACGTACAAGATCAGACCGGCAAAAAACTGATCATTTGGGAAGGCTATTGCAACACTCACGACATGTTAACTGTTAAAGATGTAGTAGAAATGAGAGCGAAATACCCAGAAGCGGAATTTGTAGTACATCCAGAGTGCCGTCCCGAAGTAGTAGCCATGGGTGATTATGTAGGTAGTACCACATCCATTCTCGAATATTGCCGGAAATCGGACCGCAAGCAATTTATCGTTGGGACCGAGGACGGTACAGGATATCAGCTCCGTAAGGATAGTCCGGATAAAGAGTTCCATTTTGCTACAAAATTTCTGGTTTGTCCTAATATGAAAGTTAACAATCTAAAAAAACTGGTGAAATGCCTGGAGACGATGAAGCCACAAATCTATGTACCGCCTGCTGTCGCCGACAAAGCCAGAACTTCCCTAGAGCGCATGCTACAAGTCCGGTAGTATGCGCTACTCTTTCGTTGAAACAGGTGAAAAGCGGTCATGATTCCACAATATTTGGTTGATTTTGATCTTCGGGATATTCCTACAGTAAAGACAGATTGTATTGTTATCGGTTCAGGGATTGCTGGATTATTCACGGCTATTAAAGCTAGTGAAGATCGGCGTGTCATAATGATCACAAAGAAATCAGTAATGGAGAGTAATACTCGCTACGCACAGGGGGGGATCGCAGCTGTTATAGCTGAGGATGATTCCCCTGCTTACCACCGGCAGGATACCTTAATGGCTGGAGCAGGTCTTTGCTCATCAACAGCGGTCGATGCACTTGTTAATGAAGGGCCAGATGGAGTTCATGAGCTAATTCGGTTAGGCACTCTTTTTGATAAGAAAGATGGGGTACTGGCTTTGACTCAGGAAGGAGCGCATAGCCACCGTCGTATTTTGCATGCTAATGGAGATGCTACAGGTTATGAGATTGTTCGTGCACTATCTGAACAGGTAGCTGAACATGAGAATATTGAGGTGTGGGATGATCATTATGTCATTGATCTCATCACTGAAGGTGGAGAATGTGTAGGCGCATTACTGCAGCGGCCCGGCGGTGGACGGTTATTCCTGCAAGGGGATGCGACTATTTTGTGCTCCGGTGGAGCAGGACAATTATTTCGGTACACTACCAACCCTGAAGTAGCCACAGGAGATGGTGTGGCGATTGCCTATCGAGCCGGGGCTCATATACGAGATATGGAATTCATTCAATTTCATCCTACAGCACTATGTTACCCTGGAGCTCCTAGATTCCTAATCTCCGAAGCTGTGCGTGGTGAAGGGGCAGTATTGCGCAATATTAATGGAGAGCGGTTCATGGAACGCTATCATGAACTACTTGAGCTAGCCCCACGAGATATTGTAGCTAGGGCCATTGTAAGTGAAATGGAGATCACTAAGTCAACATTCGTCTATTTGGATATTACGCATGAATCTCCAGAAATGGTGAAGAATCGTTTCCCTACAATATATGAGACATGTATGGGCTATGGACTGGATATTACAAGTGATTGGATTCCAGTGGCTCCTGCTGCGCATTATATGATGGGGGGCATTAAGACCGATCTGAATGGGGAGAGTACGATCCCTCGCTTATTTGCTTGCGGGGAGGTCTCTTCCACAGGCTTACATGGGGCTAATCGATTAGCAAGCAATTCTTTATCGGAGGCGCTTGTCTTTGGAAGTCGCATTATTGAGCGGATTCGCAAATTATCCCCACTTGGACGTGATGTTTTGTCAGTTAGCTGCAACGAGGGCCGTGTTGATTCGTCAACTCAAGCTATTGTGGAACGCCGTTTGAAGCTACAAAAGATAATGGTTCGGTACGCCGGACTACGTCGTAATGAAGAGACCTTATCTAAGGGAATAGAGGAATTAAAACGACAGCTACCCATCTTTGGATCAGTATTGACTAAACGTGAGGAATACGAGTTCGCTAATATGCTGACCTGCTGTTTGCTCGTGACAGAGTCTGCTATAGCACGGGAAGAGAGTCGCGGGGCGCATTACCGTGAGGATTATCCGCAGCGAAATGATGATCAGTGGCGTAAGCACCTGCTTCAAATTCGGGAACTGGGAATAGTGGAGGAATTAAGCGATGATGTTTAATGGTTACAATGAAGAGCTAGTACAATCCATCAAGTCTTGGCTGCGTGAAGATGTTGGTTCCGGGGATGTAACAACACAGATGACAATTCCAGTCGGCCATGAGTCTAAAGGGATTATTCATGGCAAGGAGGACGGTATAATTTGTGGTATCCCAATTGCAGAGCTGGTTTTTGAAATTGTTGATCCCACGCTTAGCTTTACAGCCCTTGTAGAAGAAGGTCAAGCAGTGACAAAAGGGACTGTAATTATTGAGGTGGAGGGCAGCACACACGCAATTCTAACAGGTGAACGGCTTGCACTTAACTTGATGCAGCGCCTTTCGGGTGTTGCATCACGTACGGCTTCTTTCGTGCAGGCGCTGGATGGATTACCGACTCGCCTAGTGGATACTCGTAAGACAACCCCTGGCCATCGTATGCTGGAGAAATATGCAGTCCGAATAGGTGGGGGATTTAATCACCGTTTTGGTCTATATGATGCAGTTATGATCAAGGATAATCATATTAAAGGTGCGGGTGGTATTCGGCAGGCTGTAGGGCGTGCTCGAAAGAACATTCCACATACGATGAGCATTGAAGTGGAGACTGAAAATTTAGAGCAAGTAGAAGAG
>DJUJ01000066.1:9167-9579 GCA_002438345.1 Paenibacillus sp. UBA6285 | reverse complement strand
AAGCTCCCCATGTCAAGACAGAGGCTTCTGGCAATGTATCGTTGGAAACGGTTCGCGGGATTGCAGAAACGGGTGTCGATGTGATTTCGGTAGGACGTCTTACGTACTCCTTCTCCAGTCTGGATATTAGTCTGGACCTTAATGCCAAGAAGGAAGGGTCCTCATCATGATGCTTGCTGTCGATATCGGTAATACCAATATTGTTCTCGGTGTATACAGAAAGCGCGAATTGTTGCATCATTTTCGGCTAAGTACTGCGCGCCAATCGACCGTGGATGAATATGGAGTACTGATACACAATCTTTTTCAGATGTCAGGTATCTCTGTAAAAGATGTAGAGGGTGTAATAACATCTTCAGTAGTTCCACCTCTGGTTAAGACTATTGTAGATATGTGTATAAAATATATAGGC
>DJUJ01000066.1:0-9091 GCA_002438345.1 Paenibacillus sp. UBA6285 | reverse complement strand
TTCTACAGAGGCATTATACCAGCGAGCATCGAAGCTGCCACGGATTGAATTAGAGAAGCCTAAAAAGGTCATCGGACGTAATACGGTGCACGCTATGCAGGCTGGCATTATTTTTGGGTATGCAGGCCAGGTTGAGGGGATCGTTAAGCGCATCAAAATGGAAATGAATGCTCCAGAACTGAAGGTTATTTCTACGGGAGGCCTTGCTTCGCTAATTGCGGGTGAGACGGACTGTATCGACGAAGTAAATCCTATGTTCACACTAGAAGGATTACGAATTATTTATGACCGTAACCAATAAAGATAAAGAAGCCTAAAGGGCGAAGAGATAGGAGGGCTATGCACCCAATGGAAAAAAAGAAGGATCGACTTATCCGTGGAACGGCTATGAATGGTAAAGTGAGAGCGTTTGCTGTTCGCACAACTGAATTGGTCGAGGAATTGCGGCGCAGACATGATACGTATCCGACGGCTACAGCCGCGCTAGGACGTACAGTTACCGCTGCAGCCATGATGGGCGCTATGCTCAAAGGTAGAGAGAAGCTATGCATCATGGTCAAAGGGGATGGACCGATTGGACAAATCGTCGCGGAGTCCAATGCGTTAGGAGAAGTGTGCGGTTATGTGCACCATCCTCATATTCACTTACCTAGCAATAGTATGGGCAAACTGGATGTAGCTGGAGCAGTAGGAACTGAAGGGTTCATTGATATTATAAAGGATTTGGGTATGAAAGAACCTTATCGGGGTAGTATTCCTATCATCTCAGGAGAACTTGGCGAAGACTTTACTTATTATTTCGCTGTTTCTGAGCAAACTCCAGCAGCAGTTGGCCTAGGTGTATTAGTTGATACCGATGAGTCGGTGATTGTAGCCGGAGGGTTTATCGTACAGCTTCTTCCAGGACTTACGGATGCGGAGATTACTGAGATTGAAAAAGCTGTAGGGGCTATGCCTTCCGTAACAGCACTTCTCGATCAGGGGCTGGAGCCAGAAGAAATGCTGCGTTTTCTTTTGCCGGATGCGGTGGTTATGGATGAACTGGATATTAACTTTGCTTGTCAATGTTCGCGTGAGCGGGTAGAGCAGACATTGGTTAGCCTAGGGCAGGATGAACTAGAGAGATTAATTGCAGAAGATGAACAGGCTGAAGTTGTATGCCATTTTTGCAATGAGGCTTATGTTTTTAATAAGGACGAATTACAGGTCATTTTAGAACAAGCGAACTCGTAGGGCATGGGATGATGACGAGACAGGAACGCGCACTTCGCAATACGGTTGTTATTCTGGCTGTTGCAACTTTAATGCTCGGGGGTCTATTATTCTGGAGTTTACGCGCCATGGCCCTTCTTAAAGGAGATACAACAGAGAATGAAACACCGGAGATAGCTGCTGCAGGCGGACAACCGATAACAGATAAGCAATGGATGGATGAGCTCAAAAAAAAGCATGGCCAAGAAGTGCTAGTCGGGATGCTCAATCATATTGTTGTGGATATGGAAGCAAAGGCTCTAGGAATTACTGTGATAGACGATGAGGTTGAGCAGGAACTTGCACGAACTATGGTAGGATACGGATCGGAAGAACAGTACTTTGCGCAAATGCAGTCTCAGTTGGGGTTATCTCGTCAGGAAGTGTTCGCAGAGACGGCTTATCGTCTGACCTTACAAGCGATAGCCACAGTTGGGATTACGATTAGCGATGCTGATATCGATGCTTACTTAGATCAAAATGCTGAGCGTTTCACTCCGAAAAAAGAATTGGAACTCTCCATGATCAAGGTTTCATCTTATGCTGAAGGCGAGCAAGTAATGGATCGCTTGGAGCAGGGCGAGGATTTTGCTGACTTGGCTAGGGAAGTGTCCATTGATGAAGAGAGTCGGCAGCATGGAGGCAGCTTAGGTAAAGTAGAGGAAGACGATCCTTTTTGGCCCGAGGGGATGCTTAAGACCGCTGCTAGTTTGGATGCGGGTGATATAGCGGGTCCGATTCAGGCGGGGAAAGACTTCACTATCATTCGACTAGAGAGCATTCGCTCTCCAGCAAAGCCGGACCAGAAGGAAATTAGGGCGCTGATACGTCAAGAGCTGGCTTTGGAGCAAGCACCTCCTCTACAACAAGTGGAAAGTGATTTGCGCACCAAATATGATGTATCAATAAATATTGACAACAGCCTGCAAGATTGATAATATGATATTAACGTAAAACCTACCGTTTTAGTCGGAAATAACTGACGGTGGTCAATCATCTTCATCCCTTTATAGCAGTAATAACTGCGTAATAGGGACTCACATACAAGTAAAGTCACAATTTACGTTCTTATATCGCATTTATCATTCTAAGGAGGTTTTTGCTCATGGCTAAAGTCGTTAACAACGTAACAGAATTGATCGGAGGTACTCCGCTCGTTCGTTTGAATCGTCTGGCACAGGAAGGCTCCGCAGATATTTATTTGAAATTGGAATATCAGAATCCGGGATCGAGCGTGAAAGACCGTATTGCAATCAGCATTGTGGAAGAAGCTGAACGTGAAGGTCTTCTGAAACCGGGTGGCACGATTGTAGAAGCTACTAGTGGCAACACTGGTATTGGATTGGCACTTGTAGCTGCAGCTAAGGGTTATAAGGCAGTAATCGTAATGCCGGAAACCATGAGCTTGGAACGCCGCAATCTACTTCGTGCATACGGAGCGGAATTGGTTCTGACCCCAGGATCGGAAGGCATGAATGGAGCGGTTAAGAAAGCAGAGGAAATTCTGAAAGAGAACCCAGGCTATTTCCCATCTGAGCAATTCAAGAATAAAGCGAACGTGAAGATCCACCGTGAGACTACAGGACCTGAAATCGTTGAAGCTATTGAATCCATCGGTGGCCCACTGGATGCTTTTATTGCAGGTATCGGAACAGGTGGAACGATCACTGGTGCAGGCGAAGTGCTGAAGAGCAAATATCCTGACGTGAAGATCTATGCTGTGGAACCTGCTGCTTCTCCAATCTTGGCAGGAGGCAAGCCAGGTCCTCACAAAATTCAGGGTATCGGAGCTAACTTCATTCCTGAGATCCTGAATCAAGACATTTATGATGAGATCATCCATGTTGAGAACGATGAGGCATTCGAAACTGCACGTCGTGTAGCTAAAGAAGAAGGTGTCTTGTCTGGTATTTCTTCAGGCGCAGCAGTATTTGCAGCACTTAAAGTTGCAAAAGATTTGGGCCCTGGCAAAAAGGTAGTTGTCATTATCCCAAGTAATGGTGAACGTTACCTTAGCACACCACTTTACAATTTCGAAGCGTAATTGTTTTTAATAACGTAATTTTACAAGAGTCTTCATACCACTTTTCTGGTGGTGATGGAGACTCTTTTCGTTGATCAAGAGGGCAAAAGGTTCTGTGCATATACGGAGACCTAAACGTGATAATTTATTATTTTTGAAAAATGCTATGGTTTTTACTGAGAACTGAAACGTCATAATAATTTCCTATAGCTGGGGGCTTTTCAATAATGCCTTAAGTACAGTATACTGACAGGCAATATACTACTGATGATTAAAAATAAGGGAATGCTTCATAAAACCAAGCATACGCTTACGAAGCGAGTTTTATTGCGATGTAAGTTCAGAGAAGTATTTGCTTCATAAAACTAGGCATACGCTTACGAAGTAAGTTTTGTCCCGATGAATGTACTGTAAGATAATTCCAGACAAAACTTTTAGGAGGATGGCTTTGGAAATCATAACGACATGGCATGAGTGGGAACAATGGGCAGCTGAAGACTGGAGCATGTTCCCCTTGATTATAACATCACCCATGTGCGCGGGAGGATTGCCCGCGTATTGGAAGAAGGCCTGGGAATTAGCTTCTAAGTACTCCGTAGTGTTGGAGAGTGGCAAGGGTGGCCGCTATACGTACTTAGGTTTAAACCCTGTATCTATTTTGCAGGGCAAGGAGGACAGCGCTGAGGTATTTAGCCTTTCTCCCCAATCATTAGGTCAGACAGCTGATGAGGGTACACATGAGGTAACAACACTGCTCGGACAGCCGCTGGAACTGCTGCAGCAATGGATGTCAGGCTTCACCTCGCCAAGTCTAAACGTTCAGGGCATTCCTCCATATACCGGTGGATGTATTGGATTTCTAGGGTACGATGTGGTTCGCTCATTGGAGCGTTTGCCGTCTCTTGCACAAGATGATCCTTGTTTTCCTGATTATCTTTTTATGAGGATGGAAGAGGTATGGATTTATGATCACGAAGAGCATGTGCTTTATTGTGCTGTTCACGTTCCGGTTCCAGCAGAATGTGTGATGGAGGATTTACAGAACCTTTATCTTGGTGCTATAGAACAGGCTGGGCGAATGGTAGAGCAGTGGCAGTTGATATCCACAGCTTCGGGATTGAACGAAGAGGCCACAGGCAGCATTGAAGCCCTCACAGACTCATCAGGAGAGTGGCCGGGCATGACCTCAGCTTTCTCGCCTGAAAAATTTCAGCAGGCCGTGCTGGACGTTCAGGAATACATCCGCCAAGGCGATGTATTCCAAGTGAATCTCTCGCTGCGCCAGGAGGCGCAGCTGAAGTCCTCGCCGGAGGCGGTTTACGATTGGCTGCGCAAGCTCAATCCGTCCCCGTACATGGGGCTCTTGCGGTCGCCCGGCTTCGCGCTGTCCAGCGCTTCACCGGAGCTGCTCGTCAAGCTGCATGGGGACAAAGTGAGCGCTCGGCCAATCGCCGGCACCCGGCGTCGAGGCCTGACTCCCGCGGAGGATGCCGCCATGGAGGCGGAGCTTCGCGGGAGCGAGAAGGAGATCGCCGAGCATATCATGCTTGTCGATCTGGAGCGCAACGACATCGGGCGTGTCGCTGCATATGGGTCCGTCAGCGTGCCTGAGCTGATGACGGTGGAGCGCTACTCTCATGTGATGCATCTCGTTTCGCAGGTAGAGGGCCGAGTCGCACCGGATAAGGATGCTTACGCTGTTATCGCAGCCTTGTTCCCAGGTGGGACGATTACAGGTGCGCCCAAAGTAAGAACAATGGAAATCATCGAAGAACTGGAGCCGGTTCGGCGTGGACCATATACAGGATCCATGGGCTTTATTGACTATAACGGAAATATGGAATTAAATATTATTATAAGAACACTGGCTGTAAAGGATGGAGTCGGATATATTCAGACAGGTGCGGGCATCGTGATCGACTCTGATCCATACCGTGAATACCGTGAATGCCACAATAAAGCCAAAGCGGTAGTGAAGGCAGTACTCTGTAGTGAATTACAGCAGGAATCCCAAACTATCAGCGGCGCCGAAGGGGGAGAAACACTGTGATCTTGGTCATCGATAATTATGATTCCTTTACGTATAACCTCGTACAGTATTTGGGTGAACTTGGGGAAGAGGTTAAGGTACACCGCAACGATGAAATTACCATTGAAGAGATTGAAAAGATGGCTCCTGACCATATTCTAATTTCTCCAGGTCCATGTACACCTAATGAAGCGGGGATAAGTTTGGAATTGTTGCATCATTTCAAAGGCATTATTCCGATCTTCGGCGTATGTCTTGGACATCAGGCGATTGGACAAGCATTTGGTGGCAATGTTATTCGTGCAGAGCGTTTGATGCATGGAAAGACATCCCCGATTCATCACAAAGGTACGTCGGTTTTTGAAGGTCTGGAGTCTCCTTTTACAGCAACTCGATATCATTCTTTGATTGTAGAACGTGAGAGTCTGCCGGATTGTCTGGAGATTACAGCGGAGACCGAAGAAGGGGAGATTATGGCACTGCGTCATAAAGAATACCCTATCGAAGGTGTGCAATTCCACCCAGAGTCGATTATTACGGATCATGGTCATACGATGTTGCGTAATTTCTTGAAACGGAGAGCCGGAGAAACGGCATGAAATATATAGGATTTAACAATGGTGTCATTGATGCACGACAAGCCGTGGTTTCCGCCCTGGATCACGGCTTTTTATACGGTATAGGATTGTTCGAGACCTTTCGGACGTATGATGGAGTGCCTTTTCTGCTGGAACGTCATTTGAAGCGTATGGCAGAGGGGTGCAGGGAGCTTGGCATTCCATTTGAGCAGGAAGTTGAACATCTGCAGGACTGGATTCAGCGTGTTATGGACAAAAATGAATTAAAGGAAGCCTATATACGTTATACCGTAACAGCCGGCGAGGATATTCTCGGATTACCGGCGGGCGATTATCATGAACCCAATCATTTGCTGTACATCAAAGCGCTGCCGAAAGTACCCGATAAGTTATACAGTGAAGGTAAAGAGCTACAGCTGTTGTCCTTGCGGCGTAATACTCCAGAGGGAGCAGTGCGATTCAAGTCGCTGCATTATATGAATAATGTTTTGGCCAAGCGTGAGCTTAGAGGTTATGCCTCTGCGGCGAATGGTGCTGAAGGACTGATGTTGACTGCACAAGAAATCATAGCAGAGGGCATTGTCAGCAATATCTTTTTTATAAAAAATAATATTCTCCACACTCCGGATATTTCCACAGGAATTCTCCCAGGAATTACCCGGGAAATGGTAATGGAGCTAGCTCGCAGCACTGGGATTAGAGTAGAGGAAGGCGCATACCGGTGGGAGCAGTTGAAAGCCGCGGATGAAGTGTTCCTTACCAATTCGGTCCAAGAAATTGTCCCTGTTACTACACTGTTGCAAAACGATAAAAGATTCACTATAAGCGATGACCTTTGCGGCAGAATAACTTCAGATTTGATCTCATCATATAGAGAAAGGACGGGAATATCGAAATGAGACCAGTCATATTCAAGCGGACGTACCGCTGTGGAAATACAGATTTGCAATTGGGAAATCGAACGCTGATTATGGGCATCCTGAATGTAACCCCTGATTCTTTTTCAGATGGAGGACTTTGGGATGATCCGGACAAAGCAGTAGAACATGCGTTACGTATGGATGCTGACGGTGCTGATATTATAGATATTGGTGGAGAATCTACCCGTCCTGGTCATAAACCGGTGGGGCTTGAAGAGGAATTAGCTCGTGTATTGCCTGTCATCGAGAGTATTCATCGAGCGGCACCGCATATTCCGTTATCTATAGATACCTACAAAGCTGAAGTGGCACGCCAAGCTATTGCTGCCGGTGCTCATATCATTAATGATATATGGGGTTGTAAGGCTGATCCAGAAATGGCGGCAGTGGCAGCAGCTGCGGACTGTCCCATTATTTTGATGCATAACCGACAGGACCGTGAGTATACCAATCTAAGTGCGGATATGTCGGTAGATCTTAAGGAAAGTATTGATCTTGCTTTAGCCGCAGGAGTGAAGCCAGCCAATATCATCTTGGATCCAGGGATAGGCTTTGCTAAGGATTTTAATGAAAATTTGCAGGCAATGATGCTTTTGGACGGGTTGACTGAGTTTGGCTATCCACTGTTACTGGCGACTTCACGCAAAAAATTTATCCGGACGGTGCTTGATTTACCCTCTGATGATGTTGTGGAAGGTACCGCAGCTACAGTAGCCTTTGGTATTGCTCAGGGCTGCCAGATCGTACGTGTGCATGATGTATCTCTAATTAACCGAACGGTCAAGATGTGTGACTCGATGTTGTATGCTGCTCCTCCAGTGGTGCGTGAATAAAGATATTTTACAAAAAGGGCGGGTTTAAAAATGGATAAAATGACGCTGCACCGAATGGAATATTACGGATATCATGGTGTGTTTGAAGAAGAGCGTAAGCTAGGTCAACGTTTTTACATTGATTTGGAGCTAGAGCTTGATCTGCAGGAAGCGGGCAAGAATGATGACCTGAACCAAACCGTGAATTATGCCGAAGTGCATGAACTGGTCAAAAATATTGTCGAAATAAAGTCTTTTAAGTTGATCGAAGCTTTGGCGGAATATATTGCATCCTCCGTACTGGACACTTATAATATTATCAATGCAGTGACGGTAAAGGTAACTAAACCGCATCCGCCATTCGACATTCATTTTCAGGGAGTGACTGTAGAGCTGCGCAGAACTAGAAAGTGAGAACAAAGTCCATGAATATACATTCCACCTCTGAAGAATCAGAGGCTTATATTGCTTTAGGGGCTAATTTGGGCGACCGTGAGGGCACGCTGTCAGAGGCTTTGAACAGACTGAATAATCATGATCAAATATCGGTAGTTCGCTGCTCCAAAGTCTACGAGACAGAGCCAGTAGGTTATTTAGATCAGCCGCAGTTTCTCAATATGGCAGCAGCTTTACGCACGACGCTTGCGCCAGAGACCTTGCTGGAAGTAATGCTGGGGATCGAAACGCAGCTGGGTCGTATCCGGGATATCCGCTATGGACCGAGAACGGTGGATCTAGATTTATTGTGGGTAGAGGGCCAGACACTAGATACGCCGCATTTAACGTTACCGCATCCACGTATGCTAGAGCGTGCATTTGTAATGCTTCCACTCAGTGATATCGTTCCACAGGATGAACAGTCCTCCGGGCTCCGTAAGTTGATTACAGCAGCGCTTCAAGACATAGACGGGAAGGAAGGAATTCGGTTGTGGACAACAAGCGTATGGGGCGGAGGGTCAGGGCATTCCGCAAGTTAAAAGGGTATACTCAACAGGAACTTGCGGATCTGACTGGAATTTCCTTGGCTGTGCTTGGCACAGTCGAGAGGGGCAACAGACGTTTGGAAGATCAAATTTTAGATAAAATTGCGAATGTTCTAGGGGTTACAACTGAAGAATTGGTAAACCCTAACTCATAATATTAAATTAATACAATATAGGAATAAAGGAAGTGATACGAATGCTGAAGATTGGCGACATCGAGATGAAGAATCAGGTTGTTCTGGCACCTATGGCTGGTGTGTGCAATCCGGCTTTTCGTCTAATCGCTAAAGAGTTTGGTACAGGTCTAGTCTGTGCGGAAATGGTAAGCGACAAGGCTATTATTCACGGAAATACGCGTACTCGCGAAATGTTGTTTGTGGACGAACGGGAAAAACCGCTTAGTTTGCAGATTTTTGGTGGAGATAGAGAGTCACTGGTGCAAGCGGCAAAAGTGGTTGATAAAGAGACCAATGCTGATATTATCGATATCAATAT
>DJUJ01000200.1 GCA_002438345.1 Paenibacillus sp. UBA6285 | reverse complement strand
TCTGTGATGCACCGTGGTGGTCGGAGTCAGACTAACGGTTGGGCTCTATGGCACCATAGCTTATCGACCTTCTTCGCCAGCCATACAAACAGTATAGACAGAGGTATCCATTTTCATCCTCTGTGGTGCAGCCCACCTTTGGCTGCATGTATGGCTAACGGGGAACGAGAGCTCTATGTAAGCAGGCTGCTAGCTAAACGGCTCCCGCTAAACTATCGGGGAGTTAGCCTAAGGAATATAATTGTTTCGAAGGGGATGGGATATAAATGACAGAAAAACACTTGTTTTTATTTGGCGGAGGGGCACCATTCAATGAAAGTTTAGGTGAAAAGTTCGCGAATTTATCATCTAATGGCTCAAACAAGGTAGCAATAATGTTTATTGAACAAGACGGTTGGAAGGAATACATGCCTAAATATACAGACTTATTAGAACGGTATGGCGTAATAAATTTTGAATATTTAAAATTGACCTCATCACCATCAATTGAATTAAAAGAACAGCTTCGTTCATCTACGGGAGTAATTATTTGTGGCGGTGATACAGAACTTTACAGGGAATACATAGTTGAAACGGAACTGGGAGACTTGTTGAAAGAACTGTACTTACAAGGCATTCCTATTGCGGGTTTTTCAGCTGGAGCTTTAATAAGCCCAAATGTTTGTGTGATATCACCTGTTGATAACAGAAAAAATGAGCAGCTATTTTTAAAAGGTCTCGGATTGGTAAATAATTTCGTGATATGTGCACATTTCTCAAAATGGAACGAAGAAAAGAACTTACTACTAGCACTTTCGAGAACCAATCTTTCTATTGGTTATGGGATTGATGATGGTTCTGGGATATATCTAAGAAATGAGCTGCTTTCGCAGTCTGCGGGGCAAGTTTATTTTTATCACGCTAATAGATCTAATAAATTTTTCACTGATTAAGCTCCCATGAAAATTAAATTAGCTCAAAACCTGAAAAAGAGCATAATAAAGCAAACCCAGAATAACACTTTTTTAAAAAAAGGCTGAGCCTCTTGANNATCGACCTTCTTCGCCAGCCGTACAAACAGTATAGACAGAGGTATCCATTTTCATCCTCTGTGGTGCAGCCCGCTCTTGGGCTGCATGTATGGCTAACGGGAAACGATAGCTCAATAAACATGATAAGGCAGCCGGTCAGTCAACGCGATCGGCTGCCTTTATTCAACGGGCAGTTTAGCGTAGTAGTTAGGTTGATTTTGTTGTGGTAAAATAAGTAAATACTTATAGTGATGGGGGAGAAGCCTTGGTAGATAACGAATTGTATGTATATCACATTGTAACTAAGAAAAAAATGTCTCTAAGACAGGTGATATACTTTGATGACAACCAAAAAAACACCCTGTATCACTTCTTTTTTGAGAAGGAACGTTTGAATTCCAAAGGCGAAGACTTTATTCAGATTCTATACGGTCATTATACTGATGAAGGCTTGAAGATGAACAAAGAAAATGCCGAAATATCGATTAGTTATGTTGGGCAGACAATTAGAGCTATCAGAGAAGTTATAGTTGAAATGGTAAGACTACAAGAATATCCTGAATACCCTTCAAGATTGTCCTGTTTATACGCTGCTAAATGCTATGAAGACGCATTGAAATGGAAAGATATATTTGATTCATACAATCGAAAAGTTTTACAACTTGTTAAACTGCGGGTTGTAGGAAGTTTCTTTGAGGGCGATGGAAACCTTTTACCGAAAGAAGATGGGGTTCCCTTTTCCTTAAAAATCGAACAGGCTAGGGCGTATTGGAAGGGGAATGTTAAAAATGAACTTCCTGAGCTTTTGATTAATGGAAAAATCGAGGTAGTTGAAATTCTTAAAGATTTCTCCGTTTAATTTACAAGCGTTACTGAAAGCTGACCAATTTTCTAAAGAATGTATGGGTAAAATCATTGAGCTCCCATGAAAATAGAATCAGCTCAAAACCTGAAAAAGAGCATAATAAAGAAGACCCAGAATAACACTTTTAAAAAAAAGGCTGAGCCTTATGTGTTCTTTAATAAAGTTAGATAGAGCGAAAATAACAAACTTCCTTCCACAACCAATAAAGGCTAGGCTGGTGCAAAAACCAGAGTAGGATTAATCTCCCATGAGTGCTTCCCAAAAGGGAGCGACAATCTGTGATGCACCGTGGTCGTTGGAGTCAGACTAACGGATGGGCTCTAAGGCACCATAGTTGATCGACCTTCCTCTCCAAGCCATAGTAGCAGTATTGACGTTTGAAGATTTAGGGATCGCCGTTACTAGTCTAAATGAGCAGTCTCAACAAATAGGCACCATTGTCAGCACCATTAAAGGAATATCTGAGCAAACGAACTTGTTAGCGCTTAATGTGGCAATTGAAGCTGCCCGATCAGGTGAACATGGGAGAGGATTTGCAGTGGTTGCTAGTGAAGTTCGCAAATTGGCTGGCCAGACAAGTGAAGCAGCCGAGCGAGTTTCTGGGATGATTGAAGAAATTAGATTGAGCATTGGAAATGCCCATCAATCCATGAGTAAAGGTCAACATGAGGTAGCGGCTGGGGTTCATTCTATTGATGAAACAGGAAAAGCTTTTGAACGTATTCTGGAGGCAACCCGAACCATCGTTGATCAGGTAAAAGAATCCTCGTCCGCCTCACAACAGAAGTACGCAAGTTCTGAACAAATATCTGCTGCGGTGATGGAGGTCGAGCAGGTTTCATTGAACAAAGCTTCGGCTGCACAGACTGTATCTGCTGCTGTTGAGGAACAGCTTGCTTCCATGAAGGACATTGCGGCATCTGCTCGCAAGCTGCAAGAGGGTTCGGATGAGATGCGTGCTTTAGTAAATCAGTTTAAATTGGGATAGATGTTCATACATAGAGTTGCAGAAACGGAAATCGAGTTACAAAAACGGAATATGCAAAATACTAAAGAGGGAGACTACCCCCTCTTTTTGTTATGTCGACAGTTATACGACATTCTGTCATTCCATTCTTCTATTATTTTCCTAAAGTTATCTTGTCGTTAGGAAGTATTCCTGCTATAGTCATACTGACTTATTAAATGCATTTAATAAGTCAGTATGACTATAGGTGGGAGAGCCATGGCAAGTGATAAACGACTTCCTTCACAGCAAATGAAATCTGAAATTATTCGAAATATTCGAACAGCATTATTAGAATTAGGAAGAGCTACGAAAGCGGAGTTAAGTCAAAGATTACAATACAGTTTTCCAACGATCAGTAAATTTCTAATGCAGATGGAAGAGACCGGAGAAGTAACGATCATCGGTCTTGATGAGTCAAGCGGTGGAAGAAGGGCGATAAGATACGCTTATAATCCGAATTATCGATTAGGGATGGCTATTTTTTTGGAAAAAAGTGAAACGAATTATACCATCTATAATTGCATTGGTGATGTAATAAAAGAAGGGAATTTGCCCAGTATTCTTGAGGAAGATGTAAGTAATCTGGTCACGCTTATAGAAGTTGAAAAAAAAGCCAATCCAAAGATTCATTCTGTTGCTATTGGTGTTCCAGGCGCGGTGAAACATGGGAAGATTTTTCTGATCCCAGGCTATGAGAAATATCAGAATCTAGATTTGAAAAGGTGTATAGAAGATCAGCTCTCTATCCCGACAATCGTGGAAAACGATATGAATGCTGCTGTAATCGGCTATATGACGCAAAGAAATTTGAAGGAAAGTATTTCTCTGATGTATTTGTATTTAGGGAAAAATGGTCCGGGAGCAGGGATAGCGGTTAATGGTGAAATTGTTCGAGGAAAGACGTTTTTTTCAGGGGAAGTTCAATTTGTGCCCCAGTATGACAATAGAAATTTCATAGACGCATTAACTGGAGATACTGGGGGATCAAGGATGCAGTTGGATCATAGAGTGGATGCAATTAGTCGATTAGTGGCTACAATCACCTCTATTTTGAATCCGCATTATATTATTTTTTGTGAGGATGAATTAGATCCAGCTATGCTCAATCAAATCGCAGATCGAACTGCTACATACGTTCCTAAGGAACATCTTCCAGAGTTAGGGGTAAGTGACTTGAAGCGTGATTATCTGAATGGATTACAAAGTCTTGGATTAGGTTTATTAGTTTCACAACAAATAGATTAGAACAGTTAAGGAGATAACAATGGCAACTTTTTTTCTTATTATTATTTATTTAGCATTTATTAGTTTAGGACTGCCAGATTCATTGCTTGGATCCGCATGGCCGGTAATGAGAATGGACTTAAATGCTTCATTAGGTACTGCTGGAATCCTTTCGATGGTTATTGCAGTAGGCACAATTGTCTCTAGTTTNNCAATCCTTAAACGTTTTGGTACGGGGAAAGTGACCCTTGTAAGCTGTATTATGACGGCTGTAGCTTTACTTGGTTTTGCATGGTCACCTTCGTTAGTATGGCTAATTGTTGCTGCGATTCCACTCGGTTTAGGTGCGGGATCTGTAGATGCCGGATTAAACAGTTATGTTGCTACGCACTATAAAGCCCATCACATGAGTTGGTTACATTGTTTCTGGGGAGTAGGCGCTACGCTGGGTCCTATTATTATGGGATCTTTTATCTCTGGTGAAGGTCTATGGCGACAAGGTTATCTTACAGTTGCTTACATTCAATTGAGCTTAGTTATTATTCTGTTCGTTACACTGCCTTTGTGGGATAGAGTGGCTGGAAGCAACAGCAACCCGAATGCTGAAAGCGATCGAGAGTTAAATCATCCGGAGCTAGAGCAAGCAGCTGAGAACACAAAACCTTGGAAATTAAGAGGGGTTAAACTTGCGATGTTAACCTTCTTATTTTATTCTGCCATCGAAACGAGTATGGGGCTTTGGGGGAGTAGTTTTCTTGTGAATATCAAAGACATCCCTGCATCAACTGCAGCGACATGGGTGTCATTTTTTTATCTAGGGATTACCTTTGGCAGAATGGTGACGGGTTTCATCACTTTTAGAATGAGTAATAAAAAGCTAATTCGATATGGTCAACTCATTGCTTTAATCGGTACAGTGCTGTTAGTGTTACCACTTCCCACAATAGTTTCGCTGGTAGGATTTATGATTATAGGNNTACGTTTCGGGAAGAAGCATGCCCAGTCGATTATGGGCTTTCAGATGGCAACAGCTTATACTGGTACCACGCTGATGCCACCTTTTATCGGCTTACTGGCATCGAATTTTACGCTGGGTATTTTCCCTGCGATGATCGTTTTTTTCGCAATCGTCATGCTCTTATGTACAGAAAAGCTTAATAAATACTCAGCTAAAGTAAATGTAGGTTAAATTTGAATTGAATATATTACGGACTAACCCTTCATATATATAGATGTAGAAGGGGGGAACCGTAATGTGGTTGTTAATGGTTATAGGAGTTGGATGTCTCTCCGGTTTTATTTTGTTCAGAAAGGATACTTTGCCCGTCTGTCATGAGCTTCCTCAAGGACTGGAGAGATTGTCCATCATCATTCCCGCAAGGAATGAAGAATATAATTTACGTTACCTGCTCGATTCACTTCAGTCTCAAACCATTACACCCTATGAAATTATTGTTGTGGATGACTTCTCGGAGGATCGGACCAAAGAAATTGCCGTGAGCTATGGGGTTAAGGTTATTGCGAACAGCAGTCTCCCTGAGGGATGGACAGGTAAGAGCTGGGCAGTCTGGAATGGATATTTACAAGCCACAGGCGATATTTTTGCTTTTCTGGATGCGGATATCCGATTAAAGCCTAATGCTTTGGCGTCATTGTTAACAGCAAGGGAGCTATCGAAAGGTGTCATTTCGGTAGTTCCTTTTCATCATACAGAAAAGCTGTTTGAGAAGCTGGCCTTAATTATGAATATATTGGGGATCTTCACGTTCACCTCTGTTTTTGAAAGGAATAACGCCAAAAAAGGGTTGTACGGTTCGTGTATCCTGGCTTTAAGGCAGGATTATGAAAAAGTTAATGGTCATCAAAGCATAAGATCTGAAGTGCTGGATGATTTGTCTTTAGGAGAGAAGTTTATCGCGGCAGGTATTCCTATTAGAAATTTTATCGGGTATGGCTTAGTTTCGTTTCGGATGTATCCGAAGGGGATAAAGAGTGAAATTGAAGGATTTAGTAAAGGTGCTGTCTTAAGTACTTCAACGATAAGCCCGAAGACAATTATTCCAATCGCACTTTGGGTGGTCGGGCTCATCGTCTCAGAAACCGTGTTTATATTTGCGAATACTTCATGGGGATTGCCGTTACTCATTGGTTATCTCCTTTATATGTTCCAGCTATTTTATTTTATTAAATATGTAGGTGTATTTGGCATCGTTATTCCTGTATTTCACGTGATTGCTACCCTTTTCTTTATCTTGATCATGCTTTATTCGATATATCAGGTCGTTTTTCTGAGGCATGTAAGCTGGAAAGGAAGGCATATCCAGGTGGGAGGCCATAGGGACTAATGATCATATTGTGGGTCGCGGGTTTATTTTTGTCGGGATCTCTTATGTTTTCCTATTGGCTTGGGCTAGCGCGTAAAAAGAATCTAAAAGTCATAGGCGACGGTAATCCGGGAGCTTTGAATCTTTGGAAATCGTCCGGATATAAATTCGGCATTTTGGGGATTGTATTGGATTTTCTAAAAGGGTATTTGCCTCTTCTATGGGTAATGGGAAGTCATTATAGTCAGGGGTATCTCATTGTTCCGTTAGCTTTAGCTCCCATTGTGGGTCATGCCTTTTCTCCCTTTCTTAAAGGAAAAGGAGGGAAAGCAATTGCTGTAACCTTTGGGGTATGGAGTGCATTGACGGGATTTAAAGCTTCCTTAGCATTAGCTGTGATTCTAGCTGTGTTGAAAGTACTGAGTAGCTGGTACTTAAGCAGAGGCAAATCTCCTGTATCGGATGGTGTGCAAGTGGTTAGTGGAATGCTGCTTCTTTCCGTTTTTTTGTATATCAGTAAGTGGTCTGCTCCTATCTTATGGGTATGGTTTGGGAATTTAGTGATCCTAGCGTATACGCACAGGTTAGAATGGAGTACATGGATAAGGAAGCATTCAACAAGTGAACGAAAAGGAACATAATATAGGCNNGAGGGTGTTCCAACAGCCATTAAATGGCTGTTGGAACACCCTCGTTGAGTTAAGCAATAACTTTGTCTGTCTAACATTAGTGTTCTATGATTGATGATTTACGCTTTGACACAGCACGGATTATAAACGCAGAAGCTAAAAGTAGGAATGTTGCAGTGGCAAGGACAACTATAAACGACTTATCAAAAGCCGATTGTGCGGCTTCAACGAGTGTGGATCCAGCTGCGGTAGGCATATTTTCTGCGGCTAGAAGAGCTTCGTCAAGGCTGTCACGAACGATCGGCGGGACTGTTAACCCATCAGGGAGAACTAATGATGCAGTATAGATGAATGACGCAAGACTGCCCAAAAGCGTAATACTTAGGGTGCTTCCAAGTTCGAACGATACTTCCTCTATAGATGCTGCCATGCCAGCTTTTTCGACAGGGACATTTAGCATGATTGAATTTGAGGCGGCTGTCATCGCACCCCCAAGACCTGCACCAAGAATCATTAAGGCTGCGAACTGTAAGAATATACTCCCATCATGGAAGAGTAGAAGGGCTCNNACACTAACAGACAGACCCACTGTACTTTTACCTTGTCAACACGATGCAACACTAATCCGATTAGTATCCCTGAGATGAAGGACGCTATCGAAGTAAATACAACGTACAAACCCGCTTCTAAAGGTGAATACCCAAGAACAAGTTGGAGCCGCTGGGTGACGACCAGTTCCATTCCAATTAGTGCGAAACAAGACAATAGAGCTGTAGCCACTCCAGTAGAAAAGCGTGAATCTTTAAAGAGTGTAAAATCTATTAATGGATTCTGGCTCTTACGTTGATGGCGCATAAATAAGATCATAGCTACGACACCAATCACGGCAGATAACAAAGCGACTACATATGAGCCTTCACGTCTGCTGATCTCCTTAATGGCATAAACAAGCCCAACTAAACCGATCATAATTTGAACGGAACCAATGAAATCCCATTTTTTATTCCTATTTCCTTTAAGATTTGGGATTAGTAAGATGGCCAAGATCAGTGCGAGAATAACAATAGGAATATTGATGAGAAACACTGATCCCCACCAGAAATGTTCCAATAATAAGCCGCCGATGAGCGGACCCATTCCTGCACCGACAGAGGAGACAGATGCCCAAATACCAACGGCCAATGAACGCTCACGCTCATCTGAAAAGGTAGTTCGAATAATGGAGAGTGTTGCAGGCATCATCATAGCTGCACCAATAGCAAGCAGGGTACGCGCAGCAATAAGTACAAGAGGTGTAGGCGCGTAGGCAGCGATCAGTGAAGCCATCCCAAAGATAGTAAGACCCATAACGAAGAGTTTTTTATGCCCGAGACGATCGCCTAGTGTTCCTAGACCGAGTAATAATCCTGCCATTACGAGTGGATAAATATTTACTATCCATAGTTTTTCCGAAGCAGAAGCAGCAAGATCATGCGTTAGTCGTGGTAGAACTGAATAAAGTACGGTCATGTCGATGACAATCATAAATAGTGCGCTGGACACAATCGCCAGCACGATCCAGCGTTGAAATTTAGATAGATTTGATGAAACCATGGGTAATCCTCCTAAGTTGATAGTTGCTAATAACGTTACCTTGACAAGGTAATGGTGTTCCGTTATTGTACTTTGAGGTATAGGGTAACCCGATAGTCAAGAGGAGTGATTTGAATGTCTACTGATTATGATCAATACTTTACAACGAGTGAGTTCGCTACGGTATGCGGGGTAACGAAGCATACGTTATTCCATTATGATGACATTGGTATATTAAAACCGGAGATCGTTAAGGAAAACGGATATCGTTATTATTCATATAAGCAGTTTTATATCTTTGATATTATTGCCGTATTGAAAGAGACAGGAACATCGTTGAATGAGATCAAAGAATATATAAAAGATCAAAATACATTGCATTTTTTATCCATACTTAAGCAAAAACAGCTGCAGTTGGTTGAAGAACAAAGAAAGTTAGAGCGAATGCAGAGGCTGTTACAAGGGGCTATTGATAATACGAATCGTGCGCTCCATGTTAATTGTGGAGAACCCTGGGTCGAGGAGTGTGATGAAGAGTATTTTATTGCGGTTAGACTTTCGAAGGAGAAAGATGAGAAGGATCATGTTCGAAAAATTTATCGAATCTTCGATTATTGCGATGAACATCATCTAGAATATGACTTTCCCATAGGTTCGATTATATGTAAAAGCAGTGTGGAGCAAGGCGTCTATGACCCGGATTATTATTGTAATAAAATCAATGAAAAGCATAACGGCGATTTACTTTATATCAAGCCAAAGGGTAAATATTTGATCATGAATCACAAGGGATCATACGAAAGCTTACCTGCATCCTATGAGAAGCTTAAGTCTTATATTGCTGAAAATGATTTACACATAACCGGAAACGCTTATGAGTATGAATTGCTTAGTTATTTAGCTGTTGGGGATCCAAATAAGTATGTCATTCAAATTGCGATCCAAATATAAATTAACTATAAAATGAATTCGACTTAATCACTATTGGTTCCACTCTTTGTTGACGGTGGTCAGTTTCGATCATTATAATTCATCTATGATGATTCCAATCCTTTCAACTAAATTATACATCCCCCTACCTAGGTCAAACGTTGTAAAACGTACTCGACTAATTGAGAAAATGAATGAAGGGCTGCATCGCAAATTGACGCTCATCTCAGCCTCTGCTGGCTTTGGTAAAACGACACTAGTCAGTGAATGGCGTGCTAGTTGTGATCGACCGGTCGCTTGGCTATCTATGGATGAAGGCGATAATGACCCTGCTTGTTTTCTGTCTTATCTTGTTGCTTCTTTGCAGACGATAGCACCGAACATGGGGGAAGGTATCTTAGGTCTGCTTCAATCCCCGGAGGCGCTGCCGATAGAGTCGCTTCTAATCCCGCTACTTAATGAAATCTCTGCCATCCAGACTCCTTTTGTTCTCGTACTCGATGATTATCACGTGATTAAGGCCAGTCCGATTGACCAGGCAATCTCCTTGCTTATCGAGCGTATGCCGGCACAAATGCATTTAGTTATAACCTCACGCGAAGATCCACATCTACCTATAGCCCGTTTACGTGCTCGGGACCAATTGACTGAAGTGCGCTTCAAAGACTTGCGATTTACTTTTTCTGAATCTGCCGAATTTCTGAAGCAAGTAATGTGCTTAAGCTTAACACGGGAAGAAATTGGCCTTCTTGAATCCCGCACAGAAGGTTGGGTTGCCGGATTACAGTTAGCGGCGCTTTCTATGTTAGGCCATACAGATAAGGCTAGCTTTATTATGTCTTTCAGCGGAAGTCACCACTACATCCTTGACTACTTGCTTGAAGAAGTGTTGCAACAGCAATCTGCAGCGATTCAAACTTTTCTGTTGCGAACATCGATCCTTGATCGGATGTGCGGTCCTCTATGTGATGCAGTTCTTAATAGTGGAACCGAGGCTAATCTAATTCCTGATTTTACTGGGCAAAAGATTCTGGAATATCTAGAACGCACCAATCTATTCATCGTTCCACTAGATCACGAGAGAAAGTGGTATCGCTATCATCATCTATTTGCAGATTTATTGCGGAAGCGGCTACAGCTGAACACAACTCAAACATAGCTCATGACAAGTGGGACGTAGATGAATTACATGTAAGTGCGAGCTTATGGTATGAAGATAATGCACTGGAGTTAGAAGCATTTCAACATGCCGTAGCGGCTAAGAATATTGAGCACGCCGCTCGTCTGATCCATGGGAATGGCATGCCTTTGCTTTTTCGGGGGGCTGGTGCAGTGAAGCCAGTTATAAAATGGCTGAATTCACTGTCAAGGGAAGAAATGAATACAAGACCCTCGCTGTGGGTGATGTTTGCTTCTGGACTTCTAATGGTGGGTCATATGAGTGAAGTGGAAGAGAAGTTGCAAGCGGCTGAACAATCGATCCAAGATGCTCTGGAAGATGATGAGACAAGAGATCTTGTCGGACATATCGCCGCCATTCGCGCCACCTTAGCTGTCAGTAAGCATCAGTCCGAAATCATTCTTGCTGAGTCGCGGCTTGCACTCGAAAATCTGGCCCCAGGTAACTTACCCGTTCGTACTGCTTCTACTTGGGCCCTTGGATATGCTTACCATCTTCAGAGGAATCGTACTTTGGCAAGTGGAGCCTATTCCGAAGCTTTATCGATCAGCCAAAGGATCGGGCATAGCGTGATCACGATTATGGCTACCCTCGGATTAGGGAACTTACAAGAAGCAGATAACGAGCTTTATGTCGCGGCCGAAACCTATCAAAATGTTCTGAATCTGACAGGGGAATCTCCCATGCCAATTGCCTGCGAGGCTTATCTTGGCTTAGCTCGTATATATTATGAATGGAATGACTTGGAAGCGGCTAAGCGACATGCAGAACGAGCACTCCAACTGGTGAAGCAGTTTGATCACACAGATAGAGTGGTTGCTTGTGAGATTTTTCTCGCAAGATTGATGCTAGTGCATGGTGAGGAAGAGCGTGCGGCTGCTCGTTTAGATAAGTCCGAGCATTTCGCTCGCCAACATCAATTCGTAGATCAGTTGCCTGATATTGCTGCTGCGCGCGTGATGTTGTTGCTTCGACTGGGTAAGCTGGAGGAAGCTGCTCTTCTAGCGCAGAAGCATGAGCTTCCTAACAGTCAGGCTCGGGTATTTCTAGCACATGGAAATCCTTCGGCTGCACTAGTGGTATTGGGGGCGCTGCGTGAGGAGGCGGAGATAAAAGGTTGGAAGGATGAATGTCTCAAGGTGATGATCCTCCAAGCTGTTGCTCAGCATGCAAATGGCGAAAAGTCGAAGGCCATACAACAACTACAAGACGTAATGATATTAGCTGAGCCAGGTGGCTTCTCCGGATATTTGTAGACGAAGGTATTCCGATCTACAAGTTGCTTAGTGAAGCTGTAACAAATGAGTTTATGCCGAAATATTTAGGTAAGTTGTTGGAAGGATTTGAAGCTGAGAAATGGAGAAGGGAAGTTAAATCCGATCAGCGTCTGATTCAGTTGCCTAAATCCCTAATCGAGCCACTTAGTGTAAGGGAATTGGAAGTCCTACACCTCATAGCCCAAGGACTCTCCAATCGTGAGATTAGCGAGCGTCTGTTTCTTGCGCTCAGTACGGTTAAAGGGCATAACCGGATTATTTTTGATAAATTGCAGGTCTCACGACGAACGGAAGCCGTTGCTCTTGCTCGTAAGTTGGGGCAGTTGTAAATAAAAACAATACTTTAGTATCTATAAGTCAATACGGTACTGAAGCTATACTTTTTGCATAATGAGGTCTAGGAGGAAGCCCATGAAAGCAATGGTATGCACAAAATACGGATCACCAGATGTTCTTCAGCTCAAAGAGGTGGAAAAATCTATTCCGAAGAGCAATGAAGTATTAGTAAAGGTTCGCGCGACTACCGTAACTGCTGGGGATCTTCGGGTTCGAGCTTTCAATAGTCCTTTCTTACTCTGGATTCCTATGCGATTAGTATTAGGTCTTACCAAACCTAGAAAACCAATCCTAGGTGTGGAATTAGCCGGGGAGATTGAAACAATAGGAAAAGATGTAACACGATTTAAAAAGGGTGATCAGGTTTTTGCATTAACCGGTATGAATTTCGGGGCTCATGCTGAATATGTGGCTCTGCCAGAGAGTGGATTGATGGCTATCAAACCCGCCAATGTGACCTATGAAGATGCTGCCTCCGTTCTTTACGGGGGAACTACAGTGCTTTATTTTCTAAGAAAAGCAAATATCCAGTGCGGACAAAAAGTTCTTATTTATGGAGCTTCAGGAACTGTAGGGACTATAGCGGTACAGCTTGCTAAGTACTTTGGGGCTGACGTTACTGCAGTATGCAGTGCTGGGAATTTTGAATTAGTGAAGTCACTGGGAGCCGATAAGGTTATAGATTACACGAAAGAGGATTTTACAACTAGGGAAGAGCGTTACGATATTATTTTCGATGCCGTCGGAAAAGTCTCAAAATCAAAATGCAAGAAAGCTCTAACTACAAAGGGGTCCTATGTGACCGTTGATGGTCAGGGGATCGCGAAGATACGTAATGAGGATATTCTTTACCTCCAAGAACTTTTGGCTGCAGAAAAGTTAAAGTCGGTTATCGATAGACGTTATCCGCTGGAACAAATTCCAGAGGCTCATCGATATGCGGAAACAGGGAGGAAGAAGGGAAGTCTAGTCATTACGTTGTAGGAACGATGCATTTCATAAACAGGCTTCCTTCGTTTAATTCGAGGGAGGTCTGTTTTTATAAGGTCAAAATGTTGGTGGTAAAAGAAGCAGCGTAACGTAATCATAAGCTTCTCCTGATTTTCACTGCTAAGGGAAATGAAAAAAAATCTGGAGACAACAGCGATTGGAACAACGGTCCGTTCGCGGAGCGTCCACACCAAGTGCCAATGTCAATCCTACTTAAAAATGAAGGGTGTCCCAAGCACTGCGGCGAATGAATAACGAATGATCAATTAGGGGAATCTGTAAATTGACATAACACCAAATGGTGTTATAATAAAAACGAAACCAAAAGGTGTTACATTAAAATGAATTTTGGAGGCCATTTATGCAAACTCAAGGACCACTACAAGACATTCGTCAAACAATTACACTCAATGCGCCAGTTGAAAAAGTATGGAAAGCTGTTTCCACTGCTGAAGGAATAGCCGCTTGGTGGATGCCAAGTACATTCGAGCCAGTGGTAGGTCATGAGTTCATCCTGCATGCTGGACAATTCGGGGATTCCCCTTGTAAAGTTACAGAGATTGATGAGCCGAACCGTGTCGGTTTTAATTGGGGGAAGGATTGGCATCTTGCTTTTGAATTGAAAGAAATTGATGGAAAAACGGAATTCACCGTGATCCACTCTGGATGGGACCCTGAGAAGGTCACTGAATTTGGTCAACCGCATCCAATCGTTCGTGGCTTTATGAACGGTGGCTGGGAGAAAATCGTCCAAGAAAAACTTCCTGCTTATATCGAGGCTTAATATGCCTGTCGCTGAATCTGGACAGGATGTATTTCAAGCTATAGCAGATCCTACCCGCCGCAGTCTGCTAAAGCTGCTTGCTAATAAGGAAATGTCCATAGCGTCCATTACGGAATGCTATCCGATCAGTCGAACCGCTGTGAATAAGCATCTACAGGTNNAGAGCCTTTGCTGGAGCTACAGGATTGGCTTACCTTTTTTGAACAATACTGGGCCAATAAATTGTCTGCACTTAAAGAATATGTTGAGGCAGACTCAGACGAAAAGTGATAAACCGGGAGGCGTGAAATCGCGCTTCTCGGTTTTTTTGATGCATAGTACAAAAATACTTAAAAGAATCAGATATAATGGATTCTGTATATACATATGAACTGCTATTTTAATGGGGGAAGAATGGTGTGAAAAAAAGAAGTCTATTATTCTATAAGCTACTGTTCACTTCACTTACCTTCTCCTTTATCTTTACAGCTTGCAGCGGTGGCAATCATACAGGCACTGCAAAGCAAAGTGGTGAAGCTAAAAAGATTGGGGTAGTGCAGTAAGATACAGTGATTTTTCGGGGAACGATTCTTGAGAATATTGCATTCGGACAGCAGGATGTCCCCTTTGGTGAAGTGGAAGCCTCTGCGATGTTAGCGGGTGCACATGATTTCATTAATAATTTCTGCTTCGTTATGATACGTTGATTGGTGAAAGTGGAATTAGATTATCTGGTGGGCAAGCTCAAAGAATCGCGATTGCACGAGCGCTACTTGGTAATCCCCCATTATTGGTGTTTGATGAAGCAACGAGCGCACTAGACACGGAGTCGGAACGGAAAATTCAGAATAATATGGATCTTATGATTAAAAATAGAACCACACTAATTATCGCGCATCGTTTAAGTACAGATAAGCATGCGGATCGTATCATTGTGCTAGATCAAGGCGTAGTTGTGGAAAGCGGAACCCATGAAGAATAATCAGTTAGATTAGCCACGTTCATTGAATGTGGTTTTTTGTTTATTCTTCTAGAAAATGAATAAATGGATAAGTTTAACTCAGTTTAAACCTTCGTTTAAATTCAGTTTATAAATGGCGTTTATCATCACAATATAATCTGAAACGTTGGAGGAATTACAATGGTGCATGTAAAAAATAAGATCCTAACACCAGACCATGACGATTGGGCCGTCGAGGCGCGTGGCCTGGTTAAAACCTTTGGTGACAATCGCGCGGTGGATGGCGTGAATTTGAACGTGAAAGCAGGTACGATCTATGGAGTCCTTGGTCCGAATGGAGCAGGAAAGACTACCGTCATTCGGATGCTGGCAACCTTACTTCGCCCCGATGCAGGTTCAGCGCGAATCTTCGGGCACGATGTGGTGAAGGAATCGCAGATTGTTCGACAATTAATTGGTGTGACAGGACAATATGCCTCAGTCGATGAGTCATTAAGTGCTACAGAGAATCTTATTATTTTCTCTCGGCTATTAGGGCTTGGGCGCGCAGAGTCGCGGCAAAAAGCAACAGAATTACTGGAAGAGTTTGGTTTGACTGAGGCGGCTAAACGGCCCCTTCGAAATTTCTCTGGCGGTATGCGTCGTCGTCTGGATTTGGCAGCCAGCCTTATTGCACAACCACCTTTAATCTTCCTAGATGAACCAACTACAGGGCTTGATCCTCGGACCCGCTCACAAATGTGGGATACCATTCGCCGGTTGGTGAATACGGGGTCAACGGTTCTTCTAACTACACAGTACCTTGAAGAGGCAGATCAACTGGCAGATCGGATCGCAGTTATCGATCGTGGGCAAGTCGTTGCAGAGGGCACCGCCGATGATCTGAAAGCGTCAGTGGGTACCACATCACTACACTTGAAAGTTCAAAATCTAAAAGATATTGAACTAGCTCGTCAGCGCGTGGAACATGTGCTCCAAATTCAGTCCGTGGTATCGTACGAAACTGGGAAAATAACTGCACCGATGGCGAACGCTGACATAGTTACAGACCTACTGATTGCTCTTCGCGAGGAAGGTATCCTCTTGGCTGAGATGAGTGTGCAGAAACCGACGCTTGATGAAGTATTCCTAACGATTACTGGTCATGCTGCTTCGGATGATGCGTTACCAGCGTCCCAAGCGTCAAACATTAAGGAGGCAGCAAGAGTATGAGAACTACTACAATAAATTCGGGTGTTAACCGCCAATTGAAAAATCATACGAGTTTCCGGCAATCCGTACGCAACTCGTTAACGATGGCTTATCGTGGGATACTGAAAATTCGACGTACCCCTGAGCAATTGTTCGACGTTACGCTTCAGCCAATTATTTTCACACTGATGTTTACCTATATCTTTGGAGGGGCTATATCTGGTGACGTGGTAAGTTATTTGCCTGTTATTATCCCCGGTATTCTTGTGCAGACAGTCATTACTACCTCTATCGTTACTGGCGTCCAATTACGTGAGGACATGGATAAAGGCGTGTTCGACCGATTCAAGTCACTGCCAATTGCTCGTATAGCTCCGTTAGCGGGAGCCTTGTTGGCTGACACGATTAGATACACGATTGCTACTGTACTTACTTTTGTCATGGGCTACATTATGGGTTACCGTCCTGATGGTGGTCTGGAGCATGTCGCAATCGCTGCACTTCTTGTTATTGTCTGTGCTTGGTCGATTAGCTGGATCTTCGCTTTCTTCGGTGTGATTGCCCGGACTGCCTCAAGTGTACAGGGGATATCGATGATTGTGTTGTTCCCACTTACGTTTCTATCTAACGCCTTCGTGCCTGTCGACACGCTGCCTAACTGGTTACAATGGTTTGTTAAAGTCAATCCAATCTCACATCTCGTTTCTGCAGTACGACAACTTACTAACTTTGGAACCGTAGGTTGGGACTTTGCAATTTCTCTGATCGGGGCAGCGATCATCGTCGCAATCTTTGCACCAATCACGGTTCGTGCTTATATGCGCCGGACATAATTTAACAAAAGCCACTATCTATGGATTACTCCATGATAGTGGCTTTTTTAAAAGTTAATTGCCTAATTCCGACTTCTAACCCTAATTCTTCATGTCCTTCGATGGTAATATGATATAAAAATAGAATGGTAAACATGGGAAAGGGCGACAGTATGAGAAACTATCTAATTTTGGGGGCAAGTAAAGGTCTGGGAGATGCATTTGTGAAAGGTTTGCCTGAGTATGGTGATCAAGTGTGGATCGTTTCCAGAAGCAGGCCGGGCAGTCTGGATCTTAATGATGGCATACAGCGGATATGGATTGCTGTAGATCTATCGCAGCCAGATGCCGCACAAGTCTTATCAAAGGGCATTCAAACGGAGAAGATTGATGTTCTAGTTTATAACGTGGGTATTTGGGAGAAAGAAGGTTTTGAGGCCCACTATACGTTTGACAAGGATGAGGCGACTGACATTGCCAACATTATTAATGTGAATATAACTTCAACAATTACCTGCAGCATACAGGCTGTACTGCCTAATCTTCGCCAATCGGAAGCAGGAAGAATTATTCTTATTGGCTCCACAGCAGGACTGGACCATACCAATAACGCCCAGGTATCATTTGTAGCTTCCAAGTTCGGTCTACGTGGCATTACTCATGCATTGCGAGAGCATGTTCGTAAGGATGGCATTGCGGTTACTTGTGTGAATCCGGGTGAGCTGGCAGCAGAAATTCCTTATGAGGATGGCGCGGAAAAAGCGATTGCTGAGTATAGCGGTACAAGAATTCCTGTTCAGGACATTGTCTCCATTGTGAAATGTGTCGTTAATCTTTCTAGGGCTTCCTGTGTCAAAGAAATTCATATTCCAACAATGACGGATTTGAATGCATAATAAACCTTATATGTCCTGCACATAAATTAAGAAAAGACGCTATTTATGGATTATCCGACGATAGCGTCTTTTTGCTATGGTATAAAGCCATAAATGATATCAATTACGGTCACAAAAAGCAAGCTCATCCGCATCAAGACATGGATTAGACTTTTTTTTGCCTATTTTTCCCTAAACTACTTCATCTGTCGTAGTAATTATGTTATACTGCAACTACTACGACAGATGAAGTAATCGAGGAGGTATACCATTTTTGATCAGCAGTGATGTTATACGTGGCTACANNGAGAAGTACGTTATGAAGGAGACAACATTGTATTCCGCTTTTACCCGGTTAGAGAAGAACGGTTACATTGAATCCTTTTTCCAGGATGAGAGTCTTGGCAAGCGGCGCACGTATTACCGGATTACTCCGCTAGGTCTCGCCTATTACAAGGAGAAATGTGAGGAATGGAAGGTCACACAGGAGGTTGTTAACCAATTTATCAGGGAGTGGTGATAGTACATGGAGACGATTATAGTATATCTGGATAATATGTTCGCTGGTCTGCCAAAAACCCCGGAACTGGAGCATCTGAAGCAGGAGCTGCTGTCCGGGATGGAAGAGAAGTATCAGGAGTTGAAGCGTGATGGCAAGTCGGAGAATGAAGCGATCGGCATTGTCATTTCGGAATTCGGTAATATTGAAGAGTTGACTGCTGAGCTCGGCATCCATCCTGTCGAATCGGAGCAGGTTGTAAATGTGCATGTTCTGACAGAAGAAGAGGCTTACACTTATGTGGCTGCCAGACGTAGCTCGGGGTTATGGACCGGTATCGGTGTTTTTCTCTGCGCATGTGGGGTTGCGCTTCTGATTGGTCTTGATACACTGTTTGAATATAAAAATGCTATTGTGGCTGATAAAGGTTCGATGTTAGGGCTGGTTGGTATGTGCGTGCTGGTTGCCGTGGCAGTGGGGATGTTCATCCATAGTGGAATGAAGCTTGAGCGCTTCAAAAGTCTGGAGAAAGGCTTTCAACTACCTTATGCTCTAAAAGCGTCACTTCAGCGCAGTCAAGCCCTTTTCGCTCCGACTTATCGCCTTTCTCTGATTACTGGAGTTTGCATATGCGTGTTGTCATTAGCTTTTATCTTCGCAACTTCATTTGTCAATGATGACTTCGCTCCTTATGGAGTCTCGGCCTTCCTACTGATCGCTGCAGTGGCAGTGTTCCTGTTCATCTATTATGGAAACATTCAAGGTGCATATACGAAGCTGCTAGAGGAGATGGAAATCACTGCACTGAAGAAGGAAGAAGATCGATTTATGGGAGCTGTGGGAGCAATTTTGTGGCCATTGGCGACAGTGATCTTCTTGTTCACGGGCTTTGTTTATCAGCGCTGGGATGTCAATTGGGCCGTATTCCCGATTGCCGGTATTCTGTCGGGCATGTTCAGTAATGTCTATCATATTCTGAAACGCAAAAATGTCTCCTGATTGTGCTTTATTGTTGGTGTCGAAACAATAACGGGTTTCATAATGCTGTGAAAGGGAAGATGACAAATTTAAAAAAGCCGCAAGGAAATGCAAGGGGAGACAGGATACTTAAATAAGGGATGTATTGGCGGAAATAGTAAAGAGGGGTGGCGAACCCCTTTTTTTGTGTTAGCGTCCGCTATGGTACTATTTTAATTCTTGAATATATACAGGGAGCATCACTTTCAATAACGAACGGATGTTGTACTTGCACGCCTACCACGCTCCAAATCTTGTTCTTTGGAAATGCTGTATAATGATTACATTTAACAATTATATTATGGAGGAATACATCAAATGCCAGACATAATTGAAGAGCTCAAGAAAATGTCTCAAAAAAAGGGATTTGAAAATAAAATTGATTTTCAACGGTTGCTGGAAAAATGCAAGACCATAGCGTTGTCAAGTGCAGATGTTGAATTTTTAACAGAACTATATTCTTTAGCAAAAAATTTGTACATTCGTAACACAATAATGATGTCACTTGTGTTTTGTGAAGATATTGATTTAAAGGATTTTTTCTTCAAAGCCTTTAAAAAAGAACGCTATCTAGATATGAGATTGACTGCAATCCGAGGATACGCGAATTATGCCACTGAAAAAGAAGTAGAGAAACTGATATCTAAGTTTATAGAGATTCTGATGAAGCGTCCTGAAAATACACCATATAACTATCAAGAATATGAGTTGATTCGTTCTGCTTTTGGGTTACCGTATTTAGTAAATAGATTTGGATACGCTTGTTTTATTCAGGCATATGCACAAGAAGAAAAACAATACAATGCAATGCCAGATGCTTTCAAAGGACATTTTACGATAGATGAAAAAGGAAATTCTGTCCAACTTCGGTCACCAGAAGAAACCACGAAAATGCTTGATGAATTTTGGGGCAGAGTATAAGTATTTTCTAATTAATTCATTTATAGATTATGTAAGTCGGTGGGGGAAAGCAACGCTAGAGCATGTCGATGAAATTGCGATTAAAGGGAACTTGTAATTTGCCGATCCCGTTTATGAAATGTATAAGGAGGAAAGAGAATTGAATCCGAAGAGAATATTGCTTACAAAACCGAGCAAAAATTATAAACAATATATTCATTTGATGATCACGGAGACTTCGTCAGATCTACATATTTTAAATATCGTGAAAGGCCGGTTAACATTACGGAAAAAAACCACGAATGCGGTGTATCAACAATATCCAATGGAAGAAGCGCTTTATCAGCTTGAGCAATTGTCTCTGGAATACCAAGCGAAAGGATATATCGAAGAGCCTGAATCGATTCTAGATGCAATAATGATTCCTGAGGATCGTGTATTAGATAAAGCGAAGTGGCACTATGAAGGGGATTTTCCGGAGGATTTAACAAAAGATGCTGCTTACACCGCTACGGGCATGTTCATCACTTGGTTAATTAAAAATAATTGGTTTTCAGAGGAAATAGAGCATCAGTTCGCTACTGAAATAGAGAAAGTAAAGCAGAAGCAGCTTACGGGTGCTGAATTCTATCGGAAATGTCTGGACGGCGTGTTTTCAACCCAAGAACTTGCAGATGGGATTAAACCATTCGTCAATGAATATTTGAATATTCAAAAGGACATTTATACAGCCGAAGACTATATCCATACCTTTCAAGGAGTTGGACTTACATTTTATCATGTTGCTAATACATGGGAAAATTATGACTTGATTGAACCTGTAATTGAACAACGTTTTAAAGAATTTTGGGAGAGAATACAAAAGATATAGGATGATTCATTACGTGGAATTCACCTGCATTTTTCTTCCTTGTACGTACAGAAAGACATTAGTCTAATTTTTAGATGGGTATAACAAGCCTTAACTTCGGCTCAAATGTAATAACTATTTCGTCAGGCACTGGGTGGGGGGATAATAAAAGAGCGACTGTTGTCAGCCGCCCCTTCATTGAGCAAATGCTATTCCTATAACTTGTTTTCAGTGTTTATACATCACATGTGGAGTGTGGTGTGTCGCTGTTAAGAGAGTATTTTTTGGAACCATATTTAACACTAGTATTATTTGTAGTTGTAAGTAATTAATAAAGAGCGTTCCAACATGTTTTCTGTCGTTGGTACGCTCTTTTTTTTAATAGACCTTTCGTTTTGTCATAATTACAAGTAATAAAAGCAAGATCAGCTGGTTTCCAATTTTTTCATTAAAAATTTATATATTCGTTAAGATTTCATTAAGATTCAATACGAAGATAAACCATATAATTGCATTATGGTGATCAAAAAAGTGTTACGTAAGCGCGCCAACCAGCACGACGTATTATTATGTAGTGGTAACGAAGTGGCGAAAACGCGGCACAGTTTGTATTGTCTACTCAATAAAGGAGAAGCAACAAGCTTCACGATCAAAGTGAAAGAAGGTTTGGCAACAGGCACCTATTCTGCAATAGTTACCATAACTGCAGAAAGTCCGATCCCAAGATAATACTCTTGTAACATTTCAGATACTTTATGCATTTCAACAAGAAGCTCTAACTGTTCCTCATCCTTCTTCATATGGTAATAAATCTATCTTGTAAAGAATCTATGAAGAAAAGGATGAATTCAAAGAACTATTATCTGCTAATATGAGAGCGATGGAACATGAACCAGCTTTTGTAGGTACTAGTGGATCTAATCGATGAAAGAATAATTAGTTATCTTACACCTTACACCAACTAATGAGTGGAGAACTAATTTAACTTGCTAGTTTTAAATGAATTTCAGAGAGCAAAGCAGTAAAGATAAAAGGCAGTCTACCAGTAGGATCATACTGGTAGACTGCTTATTTCTGTTGGAGTTTAATAGAGATTCGGGTGGATCTATTAAAAAGAAGGCATATAAATTTCCAGCTCTTTTTGGACATATATTGGGATAACGAGAATATAAATATACAATAAAACACTTGTTGAAGAAGACGAAAATACATTAACGGTTAGGAGAAATGAAAGATGGAATTCGAACTAGGTAGCATCTTGAAACTAGTGAAACGTAGGCTGCTGTTCATCATTGTGTTATGTATCGTTGCGGTCGGTCTCGCTAGTTTCGTTAGCTACTATGTTTTGAAGCCGAAATACGAGGCGACAGCTTCTATTCTTATTCAAGGTGACAGGCAACAGAAAGCAATCAATGACATTATGGCTGGGCAAAAACTAGTAACCACTTACGGGGAAATTATCCGAAGCAGTAGAATCGCTGAAGAGGTCGTTAGAAGGCTGCAATTAAACATGACCCCTGAAAAACTATTAGACAAAGTTAAGACAAGAACAAATAGTGAGTCACTCGTGACGACGGTTATTGTGACGGATTCTAATGCTCAGCGGGCAACGGATATCGTGAATGGTTTTGGGGAGGCTTTCAACGAGAACATCCAAGCGATTATGGGGGTAGAGAATGTTGTGTTTCTCGACCGAGCCAAGGTTCCTTTCGAGGCGATCTCGCCCAAGCCGCTCTTCAATATGGTCGTTGCTTTCGGGCTTGCATTGATTGCTGGGATCGCAATTTCCATTCTACGAGAAATGGCGGAGAAACCTGTGAGAAGCGCCAAAAACATTCAGTTGGATTTGCAGCTTCCTCTTCTGGGAACGGTGGGGAAATTGAAGCCACGGAAACGGCGGGCGAAGACGAAATCCAATTCAGTAGAAGGAGCCAGCAGACATGAAGAAGAAAACGCCAAGACTGTATTGCCTGGAACAACCGAAATCATCTAGTGGAGATCAATTTCGAACGATACGATCCAATATTCGCTATACCCGAGTAGGTGGAGAAATCCGATCTTTATTAGTCACAAGCTCTCTTCCAGATGAAGGAAAGTCGACAGTGGCGATGAACTTGGCCATAGCGATGGCGGAAACGGGAAGAACCGTGCTGCTGATAGATGCAGATTTGCGCACGCCAACCGTGCATAAGGCATTCGATCTGCCCAATTGGGTCGGATTAAGTAGTATCTTAGTGGATCAAACCCGTGTGGATGATTGTATTGTTCCTATTGAGGATGCAGAAGGACTTTCTGTACTGACTTCTGGTCCAATCTCCCCGAATCCGGCTGACTTACTAAGATCATCAGGAATGAAGAGGTTATTCGCAGAGCTTAGCGAGCGATTTGATACGATTGTCATCGATTCTTCTTCTGTGTTAATGCCCTTCTCGGATGCCCTTATCTTGGGAAAGATGACCGAAGGGGTACTGTTAGTTGTAAAATCTGGGAAAGTGCTCTTGAAGCATACGAGCTCTGCGAAACAGATGCTTGAGCAGCAAGGGGCGCATGTATTGGGAGCAGTTTTGAATTATCGAAAGAGTAGCAAACGCTACAAGATTCGCAGTGAAGATTTTGCCGATTGGGCTTCATCTTCCGGAATGGTCTAACGTATTATGACATTTGCTTCTCTTCGTTATTTATTCGGGAATATCACTTACGCAGGTGCTCAGTTCGTGATTGTAATACTTCTTAATAAATTTGGGTCACCCGAAATCGTTGGGCAATATTCACTAGGGCTTGCGGTGACTGCTCCCATATTCATGCTGTCGCATTTACATCTTCGTTCGGTCTTGATCGTTGATACATCGGGGAAATACCTTTTTGGAGATTTTTTTGGGCTTCGTCTCGTGACAACTGCTGTTGCATTCACGATCACAGCAGGTTTTTGCATAGTCAGTGGTTTTAATTGGAATACAGTTTTAGTCATATTTTTCATCGGATTGTATAGAATTGTTGAGTCGGTCAGCGATATTTTATTAGGTATTGTTCAGAAGCAGGAGAGGCTAGATCAAATCTCTTTCTCGAGAGCTGCTAAAGGATTGTTCTCCATACTTGTCTTCGCACTCGTATTTATCCCTACACAGAGTCTCGTTCTAGCGTTATTAGTCATGATTATCGGATGGTTAGCGATAACGATTGGATATGATGCTCGCAAAGCGAGAGTGTATACGTCGCTCAGGCCACTTTTTAACAAAAGACGCCTATGGGGATTGCTGATCGTTAGTTCACCCCTTGGTGTTGTGTTGGCGTTGATGTCGCTAAATACGAATATCCCACTATACGCGATCTCTTATTTTAAAGGGGAACATGACCTAGGTGTATACGCTACGCTCTCATACATGATTGTTGCCTGCAATGTTGTTGTTACTGCACTCGGTGAAGCGATAACACCACGTCTAGCCCGTTGGCACGCTGCCGGACGACATAAGGAGTTTGTCTCATTACTCAGTCGAATGATTGCAATGGGCGTGGGAATTAGTGCGTTCGCTTGTTTGATCGGGTGGATGTTTGGTCATCAGCTACTAACCCTATTGTTCAGTCCAGACGTGGCTGAGGAGATAAGTTTGTTTCATTGGTTGCTCGTTTCTACCACGTTGGTATTTGTTTCGTCTTACCTGTGGTATGCCTTAACAGCCACCGGGAAGTACAAAGCGCAGATTCCATTGTTTCTGTGTTCGGTGATCACTAATGGGCTTTCATGTCTAATATTTGTACCTATTTACGGGGTGATAGGCGCTGCGATGGGGGCCAGTTTGGCATTATTCGTTCAGATGATTGGCAGTGTGATCGTACTTTTCTTGGTAATCCGTCAGGCAAGGAAACAGGTACAACGGGAATTGGCCGCATAGAGGCATCTTCTCATAGGAAAGTAGGGGCTTGTATGACATCTGTATCGGTTGTAGGGAAACCCTACACCATGCGTAATTTATTTCTGTTTGCGGTTATGGGTTACATCATCTGCCTTCCGGCTCAAATTGATTTCGGTGGCGCCTTTCGAATCGCACTCTCTGACCTTTTCTTAATGCTTGGTTTGTTTGCAGCAGGTTTACACCTCAAATTGGACCCGAGGCAGTTCAGTTCATGGCATTGGGGGATGTTATTTATTTTCGTCCTCGCTTCATTTGTATCCATTTGGCGCAATGGATTCATTACGCAATACGCTCTATTGCAAAAAGATTTTGGGTTTATACTCCTACTGCTGACTTATATCATGCTTATTCAGGCTGTTGACAGCTGGGATCGGTTATATAAAATGCTACGAGCTTTTCTGATCAGTGTACTGATCTTCAATGGCGTCGCTTTGTTCGATTTTTTTAGTGGAGTCAAGGTCCCGTTTATGGTGCAAGACGGTCGACTGTCTGGGATGCTAATTGATCCGAATGCATATGGCGGATTATTAGTGACGGCTTTTGCCATTCATATCATGACGAGTGGGGATGGGGTGAAGCTACTTAGGGGATGGGTGAGTACCCTAGCGACGATAACCCTAGCCGGGGGCATTATGATGACCTTTTCGCGATCGTCATGGATTGGTCTGTTCCTTGTCCTACTTACACTTCTGCTGACTAATCCATCTCGACTTCTCAAGATTGGTATGGGGTTTAGCATCGCATTTGTAGCACTGCTGTTGTATAAAGGAACAGCTTATCTGGATGTTCTTGGGAATATGGCCAGTAGACCCTCGCAGATTCAGTCACGCCTCGACATCATTGGGAAGGCGGTGGATTGGATCGCACAAAGTCCGTTGTTAGGAATTGGACTTGGCTCCTATAACTATGAACTGCGCATTATTATTCATAACACTCCGATTTGGTTTATGACAGAATTCGGACTACTGGGCTTGATCGTGTATGGCGGATTCATGATCTGGTTCTTTATCGTAGGTATCCGATCTTATCGCGCGGCAGAACCGATTCACAGACCGATCATTATGGCATTACTGCTGTCTCACGCTGCGATGATTGGACTTTCGATGGGCATCGAAGCCTTATTCCAGCGATACTGGTGGTTCATGATGGCTATGAACGCAGCTTGCATCCGATTAACGAATACTGGACGGAAAGGAGTGATGCGGTATCGAACCAAGGGCATTGAAAGGTCAACCGGACGTAAGCTACGACAACAAACAGAACAAGCGCAATAACAAGAGGTTCGGGAGCGCACTTGCTGAAGGCTGTGGGCCATTAAAAGCTGCTTTTGTAGCCTCCATTTATGGGCATTTCGAGAGTTTTCATTTACCTTACATGGAGTTATTGCAACAAAAGGGGTGTGAAGTGCATGCTTACGCGCAGCCTGGGGAAGCGAGGTTACGGTTAGAAGAGAAGGGGATCGTGTGCCACGATGTGCCTATTCAACGTAGCCCTTTGCAGGTGCAGAACTGGGCCGCTCTAGGGATATTAACTGAAAGCTTCATGAAGGAGGGGTTTCAGTTCGTCCATGTACATACGCCAGTCGCTTCGATTCTCGGACGGATTGCGGCCCGTAGGGCAGGTGTGCCCTGCACATTGTATACAGCTCATGGCTTTCATTTCTTTAAGGGAGCCCCACTCCTGAACTGGATGCTTTATTATCCGCTCGAGCGATTGATGGCTCGCTGGACAGATGTGCTGATCACCATAAATAGTGAAGATTATGAACGCGCCCAGAAATTTTCTGTACGAAAAAAAGTGACCTATGTGAGTGGTGTCGGACTTGATCTCCAGGTTTACGGCAGCGAACAGGAACATCCTGAAGCTGCGACGGAAAAGACAGATAGGCGACGCCAACTATTTGATCTACCGAAGAGTAACAATGATGAACCTCCCTTTGTCGTACTATGCGTTGCTGAATTGAACGTTAACAAGAACCAGAAGCAGCTGATCGAAGCGCTGGGTCAGTTGGGCGTTCAAGCAGGCAATATCCATCTGGCTTTAGCGGGTACGGGGCCGTTCGAGCAGACGCTACTGGAACTAGCCAATCGGCTAGGGGTTAGCGATCGAGTGCATATGCTTGGGTACCGTAAGGATATTCCAGATCTACTTAGAGCGTGTGATGTTGCCGCTCTTGTGTCCTATCGCGAGGGACTACCTCGGGCGATTATGGAGGCGATGGCAGCAGGTAAACCTGTTATCGGTACGCATATTCGGGGGATTCACGATTTGATCGAACATGAATCAACAGGCATGTTGGTTCCAGTTGATGATATTACTGCTACCGCTAAGGCATTAATTCAACTACGAGATCATCCAGCATTAACCGCTACGATGGGAGAAGCGAACAAGGACAGGATCATTCGCTACGGGTTGCCTGCGGTGCTCTGTGAAATGGACTCGATCTATATAGAAGCGCTGAATATGGGGGAAAGGAAGCGGGTTCCGTCTGAAATGCATGTGAGCCTTNNCATAAAGGGCTAGTAAATGAACATTTTTAGTTAATTAGGGAGAAAGAAGTGATGAGAATGCGGATCTTCCGTTTGGTCATGTTGGATGCGGGGATTATTGCGGCTTCAGTGTGGCTTGTGTTTTTACTTCGTTTTGATTTTCAAATCCCAGAGATGTACGTGTGGATGCTTCCGTGGGCAATATTCATTCACATTACAGTGTACGCGGCCTTCTCATTCGGGTTCAAAGTGTATAACAGTATTTGGCGATACACCGGAATGGGAGAGATACTGCAGCTTCTTAAAGTGAGTGCTTTAACACTCGTAGGAGTCATTGTTGTTAATGTATCCGCTCATGTACTCGTCGCTTCCTATCGACTGCCGATATCCATTTATTTTGCAGCGGGTTATGTGTTTCTTGGCATTGCTGGTTTGCGAATCGTCAACCGTCTTATGAATGATGGGTTTGTCTCGTCGGGAGCGAAGGATTCATTCGAAGGTAATCTTCTAATCATTGGGGCTGGAAAGGCAGGAATCCTCGTTAACAAAGATATCAAGCATTCAAAGTTTAAATTTATGAATCCGGTCGCCTTCATTGATGATGATACATCCAAACAAAAGCTGGAGATTATGGGTCTGCCGATTGTGGGTAACCGAAATTTCATTCCCGAGGCAGTGAAGCAGTTGGACATATCTTTCATTATTATTGCGCTTCCGACGGCTCCACAAAATGACTTAATGGAGATCATCGAGATCTGCAAATCTACAAAAGCACAGATTAAGCTAATGCCTAGTATGACGGATATTTTAGATGGAAAAACGGCAATCAATCGGATCCGTGAAGTGTCCGTAAATGATTTGCTAGGTAGAACTCCAGTAGAAATTAACACGGAAGAGATACGCGAGAATTTGGGGAGTGAGTGTATTCTCATTACGGGTGCAGGAGGCTCCATAGGCTCGGAACTGTGCCGGCAACTCGCTGCATATCGTCCGAAGGAAATGCTGCTTCTTGGACATGGAGAGAACAGCATTTACCTTATTGAACAAGAGCTTCGCCAGTTATATCCCGAACAGAATATTCAACCCATCATTGCTGATATTCAGGATGTGTCGCGGATCGAAAGTGTTTTTCAGAATTTCCGACCTACGATCGTGTATCACGCCGCCGCGCACAAACATGTTCCCCTCATGGAAATGAATCCGGTGGAGGCAGTTAAGAACAATGTCATCGGAACAAGGAACGTAGCGGAGGCCAGTGCCAAATATGGTGCTAAACGGTTCATTCTCATCTCTTCAGACAAAGCGGTTAATCCAACCAGTGTCATGGGAGCTACGAAACGAGCTGCAGAAATGATTATTAATGATCAGAATTCATCCAGCAAGACGGTTTTTGCCGCTGTACGTTTCGGTAATGTACTCGGTAGTCGGGGAAGTGTTATCCCATTATTCAAAAGACAAATCGAGAGTGGTGGCCCGGTTACTGTTACCCATATGGATATGGTGCGGTATTTCATGACGATCCCTGAAGCTGTGCAGTTGGTTATCCAGGCGAGTGTGCTGGCACAAGGGGGCGAGGTGTTCGTGCTTGATATGGGTAAGCCGGTTCGTATTTACGATCTAGCGAGAGATTTAATACGTTTGTCGGGCTTAGAACCCGATAAAGATATCCCTATCGTGATCACGGGCATTCGTCCTGGAGAAAAACTATATGAGGAACTCCTGACGGAAGAGGAAGGATTGATGGTCACCAATAACTATCGGATAATGATCAGTCGTCCTCAAAGTGTTTCCAGATCCGAACTGAATTTGGTCCTTGGTGTTCTGGAGAATTTGTGCAAACGGTACGAATTTGTGCCAAGCAGCTATCAGATCAAGAAACTATTAAAGCAGCTTATACCGAGCTATTCGGGCTTTCAGGAAGAAGCACAGGTGGCTACTCAAGAGCTTGAACGGATCAAATCCGAAGTTCGTGCGGGGATCTGAGTGATGAAGTGGTTTATGAGTAGTTGGAAAAAAAGATTGCCTGGCAAGCGAGACCGGGAATTCACAAGAAAGCGAATAGTCATGAGGCGAATTGGAAGATTCGCCCTGATTGGTTTTCTTATTGTGATTGTCGTTGGTGGCATCTGGATCAGAGGGGTGCTAAATCCTGAACATCGCTTCCAGAAGGCTGTCCTTAATCCCTTGACGATACCTAATTCTGAAATTTCTTTGGTACCTGTGGGGAAGACGCAGTCGGATGGCACTCCGAATAACTCTCAAAATACGAATGAGCTTGCACTGCCACCGACTACACCTCCGCCTACATCAACACCAGCGGCAACAGACAAAAAAACATCATCCTTCAATGTTGTGTTAATTGGAACCGACACCTGGGGCGGGGAAAGCTCACGCGCTGACACGATTATGGTAGCGCATGTGATGCCGGATCAGCGAAAGGTGAATATTGTCTCAGTGCCGCGAGACACAAGGGTTTATGTGCAAAATGTCGGATATACCAAGATTAATCATGCTCATATTGTTGGGGAGTCTAAGGGTGGGAATCAACAAGGAACGCTGACACTCATCCAAGCAGTGAGCGACTTTATGAATATCCCCATTCATCATTACATCAAAACGAACTTCTCCGGTGTACGTGATTTCGTCGATTCTATCGGCGGAATTGATATGGTGATCGATCAGGATGTGACCATAACCCCAGAGATTACCATCAAGAAAGGTGAGCAGCATCTGGATGGCGTGCATGCACTCTACCTAGCGAGGGAGCGGCACTCGACTCCAGATGGTGACTTTAGTCGTCAAGAGGAGCAATTTAATATCGTTAGAGCTGTGGCCAATAAGCTGTTGAGCCCTGAGCATCTTCCGGATCTGGCGGGATTATTACTTCATGAAAAGAAAGACATTATCGATACAAGCTTCAGCGACAGTGATTTGCTCAGCTTAGCTTGGTTGTTCAAGGGGATAGCTTCTCAGGATTTCACATACGAGCAGATTCCGGGTAAAAACAGTTTCGCACCTGATCCATTAGTCGGAACTAAGGTGTATTACTGGAGTGCAGATTCGGAAGAAGTAAAGTCGCTTACGGAACGTCTTTTTACGGATTAAGAGAAAGGCGGGAGGAGTACTGACATGTATCGCCATATGAAACGAGGCTTCGATATTGTAGGAGCGATCGTTATGTTATGTATATTTAGTCCAGTCATGGCTGTGGTGGCGTTGTTGATTCGAATGAAGCTTGGAAGCCCAATCTTGTTCAAGCAGCAGCGACCAGGACGGGGAGAGAAACCCTTCTTCATCTACAAATTTCGGACCATGGCTGAACTGTATGATACGCAGGGCCAGCCGTTGCCGGATGAGCGGCGATATATCAAGTTTGGCGGAATAATCCGGAAGCTAAGTCTGGATGAGCTACCGCAATTGGTGAATGTTCTGAAGGGAGAAATGAGTCTGATTGGCCCAAGACCCTTGCTCATGCGTTACAGCCCTTATTACTCCGAACTGGAGAGGATGAGATTCTCTGTAAGACCAGGAATTACGGGATTGGCACAGGTGTCAGGACGCAATACTTCATCGTGGAAAGACCGGCTTTCGTATGATGTCACCTATGTCGAGAAGCTAAGTTTCAGACTTGATGCTCTCATATTATGTAAGACCGTATTGAAGGTGATTCGACAAGATGATGTTGTAGCCAATCCAGGTCGGCATAGCCTACCTCTGGATGAGTATAGGCTGAATAAAAAGGAGGGCCAGGCATGAATGTGCAGTTTAGACCGCTGCATGAAGACGATATTAATCATGCATGCCGGCTCTTGAAGAGCAACTTACCGGAGCATGTTTACAATCAAACGATATTTGCTTGTGCAGGTTATCCAGCGTATCTGCAAGCGGCTTGTAAGTGTGGAGGCCATTCAGCCACATTGTTGATTGGAGCCTATATTGGAGATGTTCTCATTGGATTCGCTGAATGGCGAAGAATGGAACAGATGTTAGTTCTGAATAACTTGAATGTGGATGCGGCCTATCGTAAGGATGGCATTGGCGGAATGCTCATGGCTTACGGAGAGAAATTAGCCAAGCAGGATGGCATCCAGAAGCTGGTACTTGATGTGTTCTCATGGAATGAACAGGCTCATGCTTGGTATCTTCGCCTTGGCTTTACAGAGGAAGGACGTACTTATTGGTACGTGAGGGATTTGGATCGTTCATTAGCGGCAAGTGCGGATGTTACTGCTACTGGAGCACATATAGATGACGAAGAAGTGGTGTACATCATTGATGATTACCCAATGGCAGAGGCACATCATCTAAAGTACGGATTCTCTTCTTTTAGGATTAGAACGAAGCAGAAGACTTCTGTCGTAGGTCGGCTCGGCGAGCAGTATTTTCGCATCCAACTGCAAAGTGGAGAGTGGGATGGAGGTTATCAACTGACCGATGTGTTACTCGACCTAGACCGGGAGAGAAGGTTGTTGTTACTTTCATCCGATGCATTCTTACGTGAGAGAGACCCCGAGCTAAGCTTAAGCACTGAAAGTATACGTATGATCAAGATATTGGATTAGCAGCGAATGCTTCCGAAGTAAGTTTTGTCGAAGTACCTCAAGGAAGCATACGCTAACATAACTTTTAGGAGGCGACATATGAGTAACTTCCTCGTTCTTAATAGCTCGCATTCTGAAGAATGGGATGCTTATTTGAATCAGATGGAAAGAAAAGATATCTATTTCTCTGCCGATTTTTTTCGGCTGTTCGAGGATGATGATTATCAACAGGCAGAGCTATTTGTATTTAAGCAGGGTGACCAGCTTATTATTTATCCTTACTTGCTTCGCTCCATAAGCCATCTTCCCGCAATAATTCAACTGGGGCTTGAAGGTGAGTGGTACGACATTAGCACACCTTATGGATACGGGGGACCGATATCGAATGTGCCTCCAGGAGCTGAACGAACGGAGCTGTACCGACAGTTCAGTGAAGCGTTCACCGAATACTGCAAAGCGAAAAGGATCATGACCGAGTTTGTTAGATTTCATCCGTTAATAGGTAATGCCACCGAATACCAAAATGGGCTTACTACGGAGTTGAATCGGAATACAGCTTATATGGATTTGACGGTTGGCTCGGAGTCAGGACTTATCCAGAATTATGGCAGCAATCATAAAAGAAATATTCGCAAAACAAAGTCATCTCCATTAACTATTCGAAAGTCGGATCTAAGGGATCGGATCGAGGTTTTCACCGAATTATATTACGGAACGTTAAATGATTTACAGGCAGATTCCTTTTATTATTTCCCCCAAAAATTTATAGAAGATACAAGCCGTTTGCTAGACGGGCGGGTAGAGCTGTTCGAGGCGATGGATGGGGAGAAAACTGTAGCGGCCAGTATTGTGCTTCATGATGGACCATGGATGCATTATCACTTATGCGGTTGGGATCGGGCCTATCTGCAGTGGTCACCAACCAAATTTCTCATCCACTCAGCAGCCGTGGGGGGGATGGAGAATGGATACGAAAGATTTCATTTGGGTGGGGGATATAACGGCAACGACGAACTATTTCAGTTCAAACTAAAATTTGCTACTCAACTAGAACCACTGGACTATTACCTTGGTAAGCGAATATTTTTTCCTGAGGTGTATGATCGCATTTTATCGCTCTGTGACACTGGGTTAGCGGGGAATTATTTTCCACTATATCGGAATCCATCTTTTATGAATCAAAATATCATGGACCACGCTCATAAATAAATCAATTTGATATGTATTCCATCTGGATGAAAGCATCCAAATGGAGAAAGGAGCAAGGCATGAGTATTCGTCAATCAAGCATTCTACCACGAATCTTGTTATCCCCGCCGCATGTAAGTGGACGTGAACAGGCCTATTTAGAGGATGCAATTCATTCTGGCTGGATCGCTCCTATTGGACCGCAAGTCGATGCTTTCGAGAGAGAGATGGCAGAATATACAGGGTCAAAGGGTGCGCTTGCGTTAAGCTCTGGAACAGCGGCAATTCATCTTGCACTTCGTCTAGCTGGCGTCTCCCGAGGAGATTATGTGATTTGTTCGACGCTAACGTTCGTAGCCAGTGCTAATCCTATTCTATATTTGGGGGCTACACCTGTATTCGTAGACTCAGAGCCAGAGACATGGAACATGTGTCCACTAGCCTTTCAGAGAGCCTGCCAAGATTTGAATGACAAAGGGCTACTGCCTAAAGCAGCTATTGTCGTCAATTTATACGGACAGAGCGCAGACATGGAGCCTATTGTAGAAATCGCTAATCGATATGGTATTACTTTGATAGAAGATGCTGCTGAATCACTGGGCGCTTTTTACCATGGAAAGGCAAGTGGTACTTGGGGCCGATTCGGAATCTATTCTTTCAACGGTAATAAAATCATTACAACCTCAGGTGGAGGCATGCTTGTGTCGGATGATACCGATGCATTAGAACAGGCTCGTTTCTGGTCTACTCAAGCACGTGACGCTGCACCACACTATCAGCATTCCGAAATGGGTTACAACTATCGGCTCAGTAACCTATTGGCAGCTATAGGCCGCGGTCAATTGGAACTGCTTGAGGAAAGAGTCGAACGGCGTAGACATATTAGTCAAACGTACTTAGAGCGATTGGGATCCGTTCCGGGTCTTCATTTCATGCCGGAAGCGCCAAATTGTCGCAGTACACGCTGGTTAAGTGCGCTAACGATTGATGAAGAGATCGCAGGATTCTCCTCTAATCAACTCTTGAAGTGCCTGGAATTTAACAATATAGAAGCTAGACCTGTATGGAAACCATTGCATTTACAACCTCTGTTCGAGAACGCCTTCTATTATCCTTACATGGAGGGTCATAGTGTATCTGATCAATTGTTCACAAAGGGTGTATGTTTACCCTCTGGAAGCTCCTTATCGGATGATGATCTGGTACGTGTAATGGATGCGATAGAAACATGCATCCAGAACCGCTGAATGATTACTTGGCAATCCAACCGTTAGCACCGGTTCCGCTTTCCTTCACATAAAAAGTGGCTTTTGGTATACCATCTGTTCGCATAGCTAGACTGCCAACCGGAGCGGTTATGGTGCCCTCGGGCGAACCTTCTACGATGAATACTGCGGGAAGTAATGTACCCCCAACGAGTCGAATCGCTCGTTTGAAGTTGCCATAGGTAGAGAACCATTCAGTTAGTGAATACGGATTATACAAGGTGCNNGCCAAGAGACGTACCCTGCATAGCAACCAACGTTTCGAATTCTAGAATTCGTTTTACCTTTACAGCACGAGTATCGAACACTGCCACATTGTTCAGGAGCAAGGAAGGTTTAGCTGTACCATAAGAAGAGACTAGCACTACCTGATTAGTTCCGCTGTTACGGACAATCATATTGTCGACAGTAACCATCGTGTCTGATTGCGTTGTGAACAAGTACAAGGTACTACCCATTAAGTCCTGTGCATCCATCGTCCCCACATAAAGATCTCCTCCGTCGATTCGGACTCCGCTAGCTAAGTTGGAGCCTGAGCCGTACATTCCTAAAGATCCAATATGCAATCTTGGTTTACCTCCAGAAGCATTGAACGCAGCATAAATGGCAGGACCTCCAATGCCATCGAACTTAGCGCTCGCTATATCGATAAATTGTGAATAAATCGTCTGTAGACCGTAACTAGCTTTATGATCTGTGGAACGAATAGACAAATGACTAATTTTCATAGTCAATCCATAAGACAGTAATGCTGGACTTACGGATCCACTAACACGCATATCAAGTGAACCGATGTCCAGGGTCCAGAGTCTAGCGATTTCATCTGTAAGTCCTGCTGACAGATCATTACCGAAACCAATGGTAGTTAAGGAGTCGAAGCGTTGATAAAAGCTGCGCGTTCCCTTGAATTCGTCGGGTTCCAAATCTAACGAGTTGGCCCCATTGAAGCTAGGCGCTCCACCGCGACTGTTGTTTAGGACTGCGCTGTTGACATGAAGCTGATCTACAAAATGGATGACGAAGTTCTTTCGTCCAGCCGTCTCACAGCGCGCATACCCGATCTGCACATTAACGGATGGAACTTCTTCCGTACCTCCAATAAAAATATTATCACCGTAGCAATCATGGGAGTAGACCGATTCGATGGATATATTTTGCGAAGAAGAAATGAACAAGCCGTGAAGTTGATCGTTGACGGTTGATTTCACAGTCGAAGCACTTCCATCGATTTCGATAGCGCCGGTTATCGTGATATTAGCGGCGTTTAAGATGACAAGTACTCTAGTATCTGAAGGTGGGTTCGATGCTAGTAACAGCTTGGACCCTGGTTCAAAGCTTAGATTGGTTCCGGATGGAATGCGAAGACACCACCATTCAAGGCTGGAAGGATTACGCATGCGACCAGAAGAGACTTTGTATACACCAGGCGGGAAAATAACAACTTTACGTTTGATGTTTCCAGCATTGATTGCATTTTGAATCGCGACTGTGTCGTCTTTGAGACCATTCCCTACGGCTCCATATGATCGGACATTCACATAACCGTTAGTCTCAGGGTCTAATTTAATAGAAGTGACTGCGCCGTCCACAATTACGGACGTTGTTACAGAATTATCTGGAATAGGGGCAGTTGCCATATACTTCACTCCTTTATTCTTTGATTTAGTATTTTATGTGAACTTTAAGAAGATGCCTGTACAAAGAGCACTCTTATAGGGCGAAAGGAGTTTTTTATTTGAAAGTACTAGTAACTGGGGGGCTTGGCTTTATTGGGTCTCATGTTGTTGATCGGCTCATAAGAGAGGGTATAGAAACTGTAATTGTAGATAATTTATCGGGTGCCTCCGGCTCATTCTATAGAAATCCTTCCGCACTTCTATATCAATACGATATTCGGGATGAGACACTGGGCGAAGTCTTTAGCCGTGAGAAGCCGGATGTGGTCATTCATCTAGCAGCACAGATTGACGTAAGAGAATCACAGCGGAATCCGTTGTTTGATGCGAACGTGAATATTGTCGGAACACTAAACGTCCTGCGAATGTGCGAGGCTCATCAGGTTGAAAAGATCGTATACGCCTCGTCGGCGGCTGTATATGGGAACCCTGAATATTTGAGCATTGATGAGAAACATCCCTTGAATCCTGAGTCCTGCTATGGCGTATCCAAAAGTGTTCCTGAGTCCTACATTCGGATGTTTGCCAGCATGCATGGGCTGAAGTATACGATTCTTCGTCTTGCTAACGTATATGGACCTCGGCAAAGTTCGCATGGTGAAGCTGGCGTAGTTTCGATTTTTCTGGATCGCATGAAGCAAGGCAAAGAGCTCTTGATCTATGGGGATGGTGAACAGACACGGGATTTTGTCTATGTTGAGGATGTGGCACAGGCGTTTGTAGATGCGGCACTTTCGGATGACAAAGTAGATAATCAGACCATGAATATTAGCTGCGGAGTAGCTACCTCGATTAATACTATTGTGGAGATGATAGGCAGCATTACGGGACGTGAATCCCAGACAACCTATGAACAAGCTCGGCCAGGCGATATTCTTCACAGCTATTTAAACAATAGCAAAGCACAAGAATTGATGTCCTGGTCTCCTAATCATGACCTCCACAAGGGGCTCAAGAAGACGATCGCTGCCCGATTGACTGTAGGAAATGCTGTGGATCACTAATCGTAAATATCGAAAGGGGTCATCCCCATGGAACGAAAATTGAATTCGGAAATGTTTGTTCTGCGTAGCATAGCCTGCTTAAGTATTGCGTTGCTGCATGCTTTATATCGAGTCTATGACGACGGAAATACGCCTTGGGTAGAGTCGGTTGGTCTACTGCTGACATTTGGCACGCCGGTATTCGTATTTATCTCCCAATTCGTATTGTCGTTTGCTTACCCAGATGGAATTCCTGCGAGATTTTGGGAGAAGCGGATTAAGTACATTTTACTTCCCTACTTTTTTTTCGGGGCTTTGTACGCAGGATTAAAAGGACTGGACATGTCGAGCAGCGAAGGTATTCCGCTTCTTCAGGCTTTTTGGTATTACCTCTGGCGTCATTTGTTACTCGGAGATTTTCACGGCTACTTTATCCTCATTATCTTTCAGTTTTATGGCTTGTTCATCTTGTTTCAAAAGCATGCAAAAAAATTCACTCCCCGCACTATGCTGATTGCATCGTTCGTAATAAACGTAGTGTACTTGGGTTTCTTCAACTTCACCAAGCCCGTGGATACGGTAGCCGCTCATTATATCTGGGATAAATTGTATTGGATTTTCTCTCCGGGGTGGATTTTCTACTTTACTGTGGCTTATTACTTGGGGCGAAATGAGAGTTGGTTCCGGGAAAAATTAAAACAGTTCCGTTTAGCCGTCTACATGCTTCCGGTTGTAACTGGGGCGCTTGCGCTGTTTGTGAATGGGCAAGGCTGGATTACGGCACATAGTTCCAAGAGAATTGATATGTTACTATTCGCTATGAGTATGATTCTATTACTCTTCACAGTTGCTTCTTCATTGAAAAAAGTGCCGCGTGTGCTGGAGTGGAGCAGTAGATACTCCTTCGGCATATACTTGCTTCATCCGTTGCTGTTGGCTCTATTCGTCAAACTTCCTTCTTCGTTCGGATTGCAAAACCTTGGACTATTCAGTGTTCTGCTACAATTTGTGGGATGTGTAGTGGGTTCGGCGATCATAATGAACTTAGCGAATCGTATTCCAGGCGGAGCCTATGTATTCGGTCGAATTGGGATTGGGATCAATCAGAGAAAACCCCCGAAACCGCTGGATAAGCCCATAAGCTCGAGTATTGGGAACATAAACTAGCTAAAAATTGACCACTAACATTCCGTTTTTCAGGTGATTAGTGGTCTTTTAATATTCTCTTGGTAAATCACCATTGNNACTAGTTACCCCTCAATTTTCGTTAAAAAAGCTAAATAGTTGTAAAAAGTACAATTGCGCTTTTTCGTTTGCGGCTTAGTCCCAGTTTAATTGCATACTGTACAACTATTTTTCGAGAATTCCGCCATATGGAGGTAAATGTTCATTTTTAAGTGTATAGAGTGCAACTAAATCCCAATAAACTACCTTCAAAGCTAATATAGTTGCACAAAATACAATTAAACCAACTTCGTGATTGCAATGCATTAGCTAATCTCTCGCACATTAGCGGCGTAATCCCAGTTTAATTGTTGTGTTGCAGCCAGATAGCACCTAGCCCTGCCGTTACGGACCGTAATGCAGCTATTTGAGTTTGGAGCAAA
>DJUJ01000226.1:18163-24068 GCA_002438345.1 Paenibacillus sp. UBA6285 | reverse complement strand
CTGTCTGTAGACAGACTCTTTTTGTTGTCGGAATTTAGACGTATAGCTCAAAAGAATTATGTAAAAAGTAGGGTTTCCATGTAAAACATTTGAAATATGATGTTATAATTTGGATAAATATAATCCTATTTAACGTAATCTGGAGGGATAAAGGTGGCTCGTAGTTTTGGAAGTACAGTTAATAAAATTATTAGAGAGACAGCAAAAGCGCAGCGTGCAGCTGAAAGATCAAGGAATGCAGCAATTCGTGAGCAAGAAAGGCATTTAAGGCTGCAACGTCAATATGAACGTGAGAATGAGCGTGCCATTAAACAGTCGATACGTGAACAAAAGGCATATGAAAAAGAACAAAAAGCGCTATACATAGAAGGACGTAAAGAAGAAACTAAAGATTATAATGAAGAAGTTCATTACCGATTAAATGAATTTAAATCCATTATTAGTGAAACGCTCAGCGTGGATGACAAGATTTCTTTCGAATCACTGTACAAGAAGGATGATTATCCCGAGTTTGTTGAACCTTACGTTAAGCCACTTCCGGCTAATCCCTTACCAGTGAGAGAAGGCTTCTTTGCAGGAGTTGCTATGGAAGCCTCTTGTATGGAGAAGATCATTGGCCTCGGGAAAAAAGCACGTCTAAGATCTATTGAGACTGCGGAGAGTGCATATAGCTATGCCCTTCGCAATTATGAGTGTGCTGAAAAGACAATAAATGGACTGATTGAGGAAAATGAAATGTTCCTCAGTTCTGCAAGAGCAGAATATGACGAGGCGAAGCGTTTATATTTAAAGGAAATAGCATCTCATAATAGCACTATTGATGATTTTAAAACTAGCTACTTCAATAAAGACAAAGAAGCCATTGAAGCTTACAACACTCTAGTTATGGAACGTTCTAATTACAGTGACATAACCTTTAATTTGTTTTATTTGGAAGAGAGCAAAGAATTATTATTGGAGTATGAATTGCCGGATGTGACGGCTGTACCGAAGAATAAGGAATATAAGTATACACAGAGCAGAGATGAGATCAAGGGGGTTCCTTTTAAGCCCAAAGAATTGAATGAGATCTACTCTATACTTGTGGCTTCCATAGCCCTCCGTACACTTCATGAGCTTTTTGAAGCTGACCAAGGCGGACATTTGGATTCTGTCGTGTTTAATGGAGTGGTATCCACAGTGGACTTAAGTACAGGGCTCGACATCCGTCCATGCATTTTAACCATTCAGACCCGGAAAGAAGAATTTATGAAGTTCGATCTCGCTAGAGTTGATATTCTAGCCTGTGTTAAAGGTCTCAAAGCACAGCTTTCCCCTTCAGTAACTGAACTAACCCCTGTCAAACCAATTGTGGATCTTGTCATGTACGATAAACGATTTGTAAATGAAAGAGATATGATATCTACTCTTGATACACGAACCAACCTTCTGGAGATGGACCCTTTTGATTTTGAACATTTGGTATGTAACTTGTTTTCAAAAATTGGTCTTGAATCCAAATTGACTCGCTCTAGCAGAGATGGTGGAGTAGATGTCATTGCATTTGACCCGCGTCCTGTATTTGGTGGGAAATATGTGATTCAGGCAAAAAGATATAAAAATACTGTAGAGGTAGCTGCAGTTCGCGACTTATACGGTACCATGATGAACGAGAATGCTTCAAAAGGTATCTTGGTTACCACATCAACCTATGGACCCGATGCCAGAAGCTTTGCCAAGGACAAGCCTATTGAATTAATTGATGGCCGGGTGCTTTTGCATATGTTAGAGGAGCAGGGGATTCATGCGAAAATACAGTTGTGAAATACTCTGTTGATTGAAGAATTTATTTGGTTAGTAATAGATTAAGCTAAATAAAACCTAACTTATAGATTTGGAACGTGAGGTGGAAACAATGAATCCATATCGTGAATTTGTCGCAAGTATATCTGCAACAGAATTTGAAAAGTACTGTTTAGAAATATTGAATGCATATGCTGAAGCCGAAGCACTTAAAGACTTCTCCATACTTCATAACCAAAAAGTTCAGACCAACGATGAAGAGTACCAAATTGATATTATTGCTGAATTTGTGGCACTGTCTGTAGGATTTAAAGTTATTGTAGAATGCAAGCGTTATACACGACCAGTAGAACGTGAGAAGATTATAGTTTTAGCGGACAAGGTACGAACCTTAGGTGCACATAAAGGGATACTAATTTCTACTTCAGGTTTTCAAAGTGGAGCAACAGAATATGCCAAAAAGCATGGAATTGCATTATTGCAAATATTTAACAGGGAAGTAATGCATATTCAAGCCTCGAGCAATCCCCAATTAGATCCTAAATTTATAGAATTTATTAAACAGTCTCCTAAATTCTATGCTTATCAATGGGACACAAGGATAAATGATTTTCCTGACAAAAGAATTTTCCCCTCGGAAACTATGTTATCAGAAATTAAAAAGAAAATATTAAAGGAGTAATAAGTATTTGACTCTACTACAGCGTTTGTTAATAGTAAACTATACAGAAATAGTTGGATAACAATAGACTGTTAACTAGAATAATATTTTGACAAAATTAAAGGAGAGAAATGAATGGCAGATTATTTTTGTAAGTTGGCTGGAAAGGTGGCCTATTTTGCGTTAACATTCTTTACATTATATTTTTTCAGTTTCTATTCTGGGTTAAGAATCGTTGACACATTCGGTATAGATGAAACTACACACTCAGTGCAGATTCTAGTATATGGAACTGTAATCGCTTCGATTCTATCGTTTTTGGGCACTATATGTTTGCATGTTCTTTATAGATATGTTGGTAAAGCGAGAAAATTTGGCCCGTGGTTCAGAACAGTTAACCTCATATTTTTATATGCTTCTGGTCTTGTAACAGCCATAGCGGCAATGAAAGGGCTTTTACTAACTAACAGTTTTATTAATGGAAATGAAAGTATTTTTGATGATAGGCTTAGCTTAATGGCGATAATTTTCTTCATTGGTCTATTTAATTATACCATCTATAATGCTGTAGTCCTATCTAAGCCGAGAGAGATCCCGGTGATTGACTGGTTTTTTGAATTGCGTGATCAAATTAAACAAAGCTAGAGGAGACAATTGCGATGTGGTATGAGTTTAAGTATTGAGGAAAATAACGGCTTATGCTCTTGTTTAAGACACCTCTAGCTGTACTTTTGAGAATATTAAACAGGCCAAGTATACTGCTTGGCTTATTCGAGAATCTTAGAGATTTCTTAATCTAAATGGAGTGATTTGTTAAATTTACTTATATGTAAAGGATAGCTTGCCATCTAAAAATACTATTATCAGGTATTAAATTAAATATAGAAAGAAGTAGGAAGTGAGATATCTATGATCGACATTCTTGGTTCGGAAATGGACTTCTTGATAAGCGTGAGGAAGAGATTGTCTTTTGTCGCTTTAGTTTATTGCTTCGGCGGGGAGTACTTTTAGAAGGAAGATTGTTAAGGGGCTGGTAAACTCGCGAAGTTATTTTTATGATAGGAAATTAAAGTAATTTAGTCTGTGGTTACTTCTGACGTAGTTTCGCATTTAGCCCAGATTACTGACCAATTTACCCTGTAAGATTATTCTTGTAGGGCAATTATTAATGTTACATTAATCACACTATGCAAAAAGGAAATACCGTATAGTAAAAAGGTTTAATAGAAAAATATTATTTGAAACTTTTCAGATGATTTGAGGGATGTGGGTATGGATAAGGATCGTTTATTATATGCACTTGCTGAGAATGGCTATAATATTGTCTTTGGTGCAAGAAAACACTTTGCTACTTACGATATCATTGAAAAAATTCCAGGTATGTTTGCCTTTTTTGGTTTGATTATTGGAGTATGGCAAATTTACTATCCGGGATTTAAATATAATATGGAAGTTTCATTAGCGCTAATCTTCCTTAGTATCATAGCCCTATATATTGATCCATATAAATCGTCAAAAGAAGACTACAAAGACCGTGGAGATAAATTAATCCAATTACATAATCAACTACGCGAATTGTACTACAGTGTCAAAAGTAAATCAGCCAATGACAGCTTCATTCAGGAAGTAACTGAAATGAATCAAATTCTTACACAGTACAATACAGGTAATATCGCCAATCAAATTTTGTTTAGTGATTGGTATGCCCATTATAAATTGTTTGCAAAATCGCAGTATGACTGGATTGATGAACAGAAGCACTTTAAATTCAGGGATAAATTCCCCCTTTCTTTCCGTTTTTTCATTGTTATAGTCATTATCGGAATATTATTTTTATGTGTATATCGTTATTTGTAAAGGATGGATTACATGCTCTCAAATTCCTTTGAAACTTTCGTTAATAGCCTACAAGTGACCGACGATGACCAATCAAAATTTGATGCACATTATGACGAAATCGCAAAAAAGCTTAATGAAACTTATTGGGAACTTGAAGACTCCCTTGATCACGCCAAATATGTAGGATCAATTGGAAGAAAAACTGCTATTTCAGGTGTTAGTGATCTCGATATGCTTTTTATCTTGCCAAAAGCAGAAAAAAACGTTTTGACGATTATCAAGGTAATGGACAGTCTGCATTATTGCAAGAAGTAAAACGGAAAATTAAAGAAATACCATCCGTCAAAGACGCTATCGTGCGTGGAGATGGGCAGGTTGTTGTAGTTGATTTTTCAGAAGAAGGCTATTCCATTGAAGTATGTCCCGGATTTGAGCGAACCGACGGAGCTTTTGATTACCCGGATAGTAACGATGGTGGTAAATGGAAAAAGACTGACCCTAATCCTGAAATTGATGAAAGCATTGCCATGTTTAAGGAAACCAATGAACACTTCAAATATCTTGCCCAACTTCTTCGATCATGGAAAAATAATGAGGGTTTTAAATTTTGTGGACTATTAATCGATACTCTCGTTTACAATTTTCTTGAAGAAAATCCATCACATAAAAGTACCTCTTTCAATCTCTACCTACCTTTAATGAAAGATTTATATTTATATCTGAAAAACCAAAAAGAAGAGCAAAAGTATTGGTATGCTCTCGGTAGTAACCAGCATGTATACAATAAAAAAGGAAAGTTCATAAAGAAAGCTAAAGTGGTCTATGAGAAAATTAAAGACTTGACTGAAACAAGCGAAAATGTTTATGAAGTATTCCAAGAAGTATTCGGATTAAGCTTTCCGATGGAAGAAAGCTTTGCGAAAAGCTTTGTTGTTGAGACTGCAAGCTATTCAAGAACCGAACAGTATATTGAATCGACGTACCCTGTTGACATAAAATTCACTCTTCGTATCGATTGTAAAGTGGAGCAAAATGGTTTTCTTGTCGATACCCTTAGAAATGTATTAAGAAAGGGATTTAAACTTCCTCGATCTCGAAGTTTAATTTTTAAAATTGAAGAAAATGAATTGAAAGACTGGCTCGATAAATCGGATTTTCCAAGGAATTATAAAGTTTATTGGAAGGTGCTTAATCGTGGGGAAGAAGCCATGCGGAGAGATATGGTACGTGGGCAGATACTTAAAGATGATGGTAAAGAGCAAAGAAAGGAACACACTGATTTTAATGGTGAACATCTAGTTGAATGTTACATCATTTATCGTGGGGTTTGCGTGGCAAGAGATCGAATACACGTTCCAATTATGATTTAGTCGGGTGACGGCAGCATCTGTCGATCAGATCACTACGAAACGTCATTCCTGTTCAGAAAGATTCCTGACTTCTAAATGGAGAATGTCGCAGATAATGCACTGTTAACTGTTTGAATAATTGTGAGTTCAATTTTTAAGTTTTTGACATCACATCGTGTCCACAACCTCAAAAAATTCGATAATACTGGGGAAGACATGGAGGATTTAATCTCCATTGGAACAATTGGCCTGATTAAGGCTATCGAGAGCTACC
>DJUJ01000226.1:0-18084 GCA_002438345.1 Paenibacillus sp. UBA6285 | reverse complement strand
AGAAGAGCAAGATATATCGTAATCTGGATATTCTGGATGATCGGGAAAAGGAAGTTGTAGTTGGCAGATTCGGACTTGATACAGGTGGAGAAGAAAGAACGCAGCGGGAGATTGCCAAGGAGCTTGGTATCTCACGGAGTTATGTGTCGAGAATAGAAAAAAGGGCGCTGATGAAGCTTTATCATGAGTTTTATAAGGCGAAGCGGTGAGACTATCGAGGCTGTCTATAGTCAGACTCTTTTTTGTTGTGGCTGAATGTACAATTTGCTTTAGTATTAATTATCGTTAACGGATGCTTGCAATGTATAAATGTTTTTATAAATCGGCGTTTAAAAGCACAAAGTAATAGACTTCAGGCTTCCAAAGCCATTCTGTCTGAACGATTTATGGAAATTGTTCATGGAAGCCTTCTTATCAAAATGTCCCCCAAGACCCGCTATTTACAACAAAAGTATGAACAAGGAGCAACCGAATTAGTTTCTGATACCACTACATACAGTGGACTGGCAGCAATTAAGGATGGTATTAATGCTTTCTCTGGTTTCATTGGTTTTGGAGGGCTGCTGGTAGCAGGTGTGCTTTTGATCGCTCACGGTAGCCTGGATATTGGGACGCTCATGGCATTTATTCAATTGCAATTTAACATCAGTTTCGTTCTTGTGCAATTGGGTACTCAATATTCCCAAGTGATACAAGGGATTTCTGGCGCCAAGAGAATCAGAGATTTCTTGACTGAGTTACCAGAAAAGGAGCAGGGGAAAGAACTACGTATAACTACACAAAAGGAGATATCTTTTAATGATGTGTCCTTTCAGTTTGATAGAAGCAACCAGGGAATAAAAACTACCAGTTTAACAATACCAATAGGACAAAACGTTTCAATTGTCGGTGCAAGCGGAAGTGGAAAAAGTACAGTTTTGAAACTATTACTCGGGCTTTATCGACCGACAAGTGGAACCATAACAATCGGAAATGTTGACCTGGAAGAGGTCAGCCCCACAATCCGCAATGAATTGATGTCATTAGTTTCTCAAGAACCTTTTATTTTCCATGGCACTGTCGAAGAGAACATCAGATTTGGGAATATGAAGGGAACTATAGATCAAATTTATGAAGCAGCCAAGCAAGCTTATGCTCATAATTTCATTATGGAGCTACCACATGGATACCAGACTCTCCTCGGGAAGGGAGGAGCCGGTCTTTCAGGCGGGCAAAAGCAACGCATCGCTATTGCTCGAGCAATTCTTAAATCAGCCCCAATTCTTCTATTAGATGAGGCTACATCAGCTTTAGACGAAGAATCTTCCACATCAGTCCGTTTAGCATTGAATCAATTCATGAAAAGCAGGACAACGGTCTCAATAACACACAAAATTGATGAGACAAAGAATTCAGATCTTGTTCTTGTGTTTGACGATGGAAAACTTATACAATACGGTTCTCCAGTAACGTTAATGAAACAGCAGGGGAAGTATCGTTCGTTATATGAGGCCTATCATACTTCTTAATATTCAGATTTGAAGGAGTGGCAGTTTAATGAGAATATATTCATTTCCTCATGCAGGGGGCTCCGCTACAGTTTATTATAAATGGAAAAACTATCTTTCACCAAACCTTGAACTTCGCCCTGTGGAATTGCAAGGGCGTGGTTCTCTGTTAGGAGAATTTTGCTTCACGAATATGGATGATATGGTGGCAGATCTATATGAACGAATAAGAAGAGAATTACACGAAGGACCATTTGTCTTGTTTGGACATAGTATGGGAAGCTTAATAGCGTGGGAGTTGGCTAACTACATCAAGGAGAAGGAGGGAATAAGTCCTTATCATCTTTTTCTTTCCGGTATGACGCCTCCGCATTTAAGAACAAGACAAGAGATACCGATGCATTGTTTAGATAGACATGCCTTTAAAGAAAAGGTAGCTAGTTTAGGTGGAATGCCCATTGAAATGATAAATGATGACAGCTTGTTCGAGCTATTTGAGCCAATTATACGAGCTGATTTTCAGATATGCGATAGTTACTCATTTCGAGAACCTATTGAAAAAATGAATTGCGGAATTACTGTTTTTGGTGGGCTTGATGATGAAATTTCATCAGAGGAGCTTGAAGAATGGAGATTGTACGGAGACTATTTCCAGCTTCATATGTACCAAGGCGGACATTTTTTCATTGAGCAGCATTGTAGAGAGGTATTAAATATCATTAATCAGACTTGCAACTATTTATTTTATTCATGAATTTATGAGCATAATCAACGCCCGTAAATACATTATATCCCTTTAATTATATTATTATGTTAATATCTAACGGTAGTGATTTTTTTAAAAGGTGGTGGACAAATGACATTGGATGCACTATTAACACTAAAAGAAGTTTCGAAAAAATACGGAAATAGAGATGTGTTAACAGATGTCTCTCTTACGATTAACAGAGGAGATTGTATAATTGTGAGGGGGAACAATGGTTCCGGAAAAAGTACGATGCTCCGAATTGTAAGTGGGTTAATTCCAATAAGTTCTGGAGAAAGGTTACTGAAGCATTCTAAATTAGTTATTGGTTACACGCCTGACCGGCTCTCAAAACTAAGGATGTCGTCTACTGAGTACCTGACACACATGGGAAGAATATCTGATATTCCCAAAAAAAATCTGAAAAATCGCATTAGGGAATTGCATGAGTTTTTTAGTCTTGAACAGAGCAATACTTTGAAAATGACTCAATTTTCTAAAGGAATGTTACAAAAAACGAACCTAATGCAAGCGATGATTAAAACGCCAGATATCCTCGTACTGGATGAGCCGTTTTCAGGATTAGATAAAGAATCTACAGCCCACTTACTTAACTCATTGAAGAAAATAAAATCTCATGGAACCTCAATACTTGCAGCTGTTCATGATCCGTTATTAGCAAGTCAATTGGAGAGTAGGACATACTGGATCAAACAAGGGCGAATATTGATGGATAATTTAGATAATTCTTCAGATCAATCGACTGTTTTTTTCGAATTGGAAGGCTCAGTGGACCAGGAGTCTTTGGATCGTCTTTCTGGTTTATTTTCTGACGTTACTTGGAAAACATGTGATAGTGGTCATCTCCTATTCACCATTAAGCAGAAGGATTATCGTGACTTTTTACTTGAATTTATACATAAAGGTGGAGGGATTAACAACCTAACAAGAAAGGAATTGAAACAATGACTGCACTGATATCATTCATACATACTTGCTTCATGCGTTCTTATCGGTATGGTCCACCTACTTTTGTTTTTATCCTAGGTATCCTATTTGTATATAGTGTGGTTCCCAATCCAGTGATGGCCAGTTATGCATTTTCAACAATATTTTTATTTATTGTTTCTGCGGTGATTGGTTATACGCTTATTGATATTGAAACGGTTAATCAGGAATCTGTAACACTTTTACACAGTGGAAGTTTACTCAAACTTTATATCTCTAAATTGTTATATAGCTGGTTATTTTCCATTCCGTTGGCGTTATATGCGATTTTATTCCCAGCCATATTCCACAAATTTGATAGAAATCCTAGCCTCGAAGAACTAGGCATGTCCTTCATCTATCATATTGCTGCAGCTTGGTTAGGGGTCGCGCTAGCTTGTTGGTTCAGTTCTAAATTCATTCGATCCCGCGTAATGTCTTTCTTGATGTTGGGTCTTCTCATTGTCATTACGCTTTCTGTACAAGGGATTGAAGATCGTCTGCCTGGTGACTTAAAAAGTGCAGTGATATTGTTTCCCCCATTAAATAGCATTATAAATGTGCTGTTTGATTATGAATCGGCGACGCTGTTTAGTAAATTATCGGTAGTAGGCGCGTCATTACTATATGGTACGATAATCGCTGTGTTATTCTTGCTAATGCTTAATAAACGAAAGCTTGATTCATCTCATTGATAATGAAATTTCCTCCAGCTATAATCATAGTGAAAAACAGTTTATAGCTTCCTCGCTACTCAACGTGGGTTAAATCATAACCACCCATCCAACGGGTGGTTATGATTATTCCTTGGCAGATGGTAGTAATTTACAACAATGGCCCGAAAATTGTGCCAGACCCCAGAGGTGGATAATACTACAACAAATTAATCATAAGGACAAGAAGGAAACAATGGCTGTTGTTCGTCTTGGGTTAACATAAGAGTTCACTGTCCTACCACTCTATAAAGAGGAGAACGAATAGTATTTTTTGAGGAAAGTGGAGTAAACCAGCACTAAAACACTAGAAATTCACCTTCTAACTTTCGATTTGAGTGCTATCGGTATTTTATCAAATTGTTAAAGATGGTCAGATGATTACAAGCTGCCGTAGTCAATCGGAGATAAATGATTCTACAAAAAAACAAGATATGACCTAACCGTTATATCATGATGAAGCCTAAATAATTCAAGCCAATCGATAAAATCATATTTATCATGAGAATAACATCACTTTGTGTTTACATCCTCAAAAAAATCGATAATACCGGAGAAGACATGGAGGATTTAATCTCCATCGGTACAATCGGCCTGATTAAGGCTATCGAGAGCTACCGTCCCAACAAAGGGACAAAGCTGGCAACTATTGCTGCTCGTTGTATCGAAAACGAAATCCTGATGCACCTTAGATCATTGAAGAAGACTCGTAAAGATGTATCTCTGCACGACTCGATTGGGACGGACAAAGAAGGTAATGAAATTACACTCATCGATATCCTTGGCTCCGAAGCTGATGATGTCATTAAAGAAGTCGATCTGAAGAATGAGAAGAGCAAGATATATCGTAATCTCGATATACTGGATGATCGTGAAAAGGAAGTTGTGGTGGGCCGCTTTGGACTTGATACAGGTGGAGAAGAACGGACGCAGCGGGAGATCGCCAAGGAGCTGGGGATCTCGCGAAGTTATGTTTCGCGGATAGAAAAAAGGGCGCTCATGAAGCTTTATCATGAGTTTTATAAGGCGAAGCGGTGAGGTTATAATCACATAGTGGTATCCGAAAACTATAGTGTGTTTAGAAAGTAACTTGTCTGCGGACTGCGGACGGGTTGCTTTTTTCCATGTATTATAAAATGCAATTACATCAAAAATAATGAAGCCTGGCGTAGAGGCTTGAACTTTGACCCGTAAGATGGAAACTTTGAAAAAAGTGACCCTCTTACGGGTCATTTGTGTTTTAATCGAGTATCGAAATAACGGAGGAAGCCTTCATTGCGTTCATTATGTTTTATGGCATTAAAAAAGATTTAGGTCCAATGAAAAAAATCTGCTTATTACAACACCACTGGTTATTTGATGTGAATTTTATTTTTGGAATACGGAATCAACAATTATGCAAAAAGTTATTTTTTCTCCAGCAAGGTTTATAAATGCGACTGTACGATGGAACTGACGAATATGTCAATCCCGCTTCCCAACTGAAGGGTTCTTAGGGGAATTGAAGATGGGATTACAAGCTATTTCCAAAACCGAACAGGATGTCCGATGTAAAGTATATGATAAACACTGATATGGCTTAGAGAAGACGCTGTTATATCTTCCGCTATAAAATGACAAAAAAGTATTCGAACATTATAATTGTTATATATATCCTGTAACGGCACTGACAAGGAGGACGGTATGCAATTTCAACCAATGTATGAAGATGGGGAATTATTTCTCCCGAAGATCGAATTCAATATGACACCAGACCAATCGGTGGGCATTATAACGGACTTGAAGCGAAAGCAGCTTTTAATGAATCAATTAGTGGATCATGCCCAATTCCATTTATTTCGGGCGCAGCAAAGCGAGTATATGCGTTTAACGGTGGAAGAGCTTATAACCTTTCTAAGCCAAGTAACGGAGAGGAATGAGCGTGCCGCTTCGCTCATGGAGTATTTTGCATTAAAAGAAGAACGAAAGGTGAAAATCAAGGATCTAAGCTCATCGAAAAGGATGTATGTGACCTTGTTGCGTGTCTTTTTTGCGCATCAGCCTACACTTGTACTGGAGGAACCTTACTTTTACCTGGAAGAGCAAGATCGCCGTCAATTTAAACGGATTATGGATGACCTGTCGAAAGAAAAGCAGATTTTAATTCTAACTTCGAATTTAGAGGATGCCCTGATTTCCTGTGATGCCATTTACCGGTTGAACGAGTCCGGATTTCATCCGCTCGATATCCGGGACTCCGAAGAGGATAAGCAGGAAGTACAGAAACAGGACGAGCCCAATATCACCTTGCAGAAGATCTCTACCAAACGAAATGACAAGGTGATTCTATTTAATCCGCCTGAAATTGATTTTATAGAAAGTGTAGAGGGTTCGATCCTTGTTCACGTGGGCGGGGAGAATTATGACTGTGCGCTGACGCTAACCGAGCTGGAGCAGAGGTTACTGAATTTCGGGTTTTTTAGGTGTCACCGCTCCTACATCGTTAATCTACAAAAAGTAAGAGAGATTATTACTTGGACGAAGAATAGTTACAGCTTGCGGTTAAATACAGGTCAGGATGCCGTGGTTCCGTTATCCCGATCCAAATTGCAGGAATTAAAAGCACTTCTGAACATTTAAAGGGTACCATTCAGGCCATAACAGCTACATTTCAGCGGGTTTTGATGGCGGGAAGCATACATTCTTTATATATTTAAGCCATCAATGCTAAGGATGTGGGGTTAATGGATGTTATCCAGGTAGAACGTATCCGCAAGAGATTCGGACAAAAGGATGCGTTAACAGATGTGTCTTTTTCAATTCCTAAGGGAGAGATTTTTGGGNNTCGTCCTCGGTCCGAGTGGTGCAGGCAAAACAACATTAATCAAGATTTTAACGGCGCAGTTAAATCCGACAAGTGGACAGGCAAGTGTATTTAACCAGCCGGCGGATATGATGCAGCAGTCTGCTCAGAAGATGCGCTTTGGCATTCTGACGGATAACAGTGGCCTATATGAGCGATTAACTGTTGAGGAGAATCTGGAGCTGTATCGTAAGTTATATGATCTTCCCAAATCTGCAGTCGATAAGGTGCTGCAGTTTGTGAATTTAAGCGGGGAGCGCAAAAAGAAAGCCAATCTGTTATCGAAAGGGATGCGTCAGCGTGTCCTGCTGGCATGTGCGATTATCCATGAGCCGGAATTACTATTCTTAGATGAACCTACTTCGGCTTTGGATCCGGTAAACTCAGCACATATTTATAAAGGCCTGCGCTACTTAAATGAGAAAGGGGGAACGATTTTTTTGACTACGCATGATATGGCTGAGGCTGAATTAATATGCAACCGTGTAGCGATTCTGTATCAGGGACAAATTCAAACCATCGGTTCACCAAGGGAACTTAAACGACAGCACCGGGAGAACGTAGTTTGTGTTGACTTAATCAATGGGGAAACTTGCGAGCTCCCGATCGATGAGGGGACGGCTGATCAAATCGCGGATTGGATGAAGCGGGGGCTAATTGACCGGTTAGAAACGAAAGAGCCCAGTCTGGGTGATATTTTTATTGAAATGACAGGAAGTGAGCTACTATGAGTATCTCATACAAACGTGCCCGGGCGATATTTGTGAAGGATTACAAAGAGTTTTCACGTAATTATGCGATATCCATTATGTTGATTTTTCCTATTATTTTCGCTCTACTTTTCAAGAGGGCAGGTGCGTCTTTGCCCGGAGCCAGCGGTTTTCTTTTTAATAGTTCGTTTGTATTGCTAACATGTTTCGCACAAGCCTGCTTGATTGCGGAAGAGAAGGAGCGTAACACTTTACGGTCATTAATGATGACCCCGGCTACGACCATGGATGTTCTAATCGGTAAAAGCAGTTTAGTCTTTGTCATGTCTGCTGTTGTTCTCGCTATTTCTACATTATTATTTGGCTATGAGCCAGCTAATATATGGGCGTTTGTGGCAGTGATCATTCTTTCGATTATTCTGTACACAGCAGCCGGGACGATCTGCGGTTTATTCTCCAAGACGTTGCTTGAAGCCTCATTATCTATACTCCCTGTTGCGTTCATATTTATGGGTGCACCGTGGGGAGCAGTACTAGTGAAGGATTATCCGGTTCTCAAAGTACTGGATTACATGCCAAGCAGTCAGCTTGTGCATTTGCTGGGTATAAGCAATACAGATTATTCGGCGGGAGATGTATTACAACCTCTCCTCATTACTTTGGCGTGGACGATTGTACTAACAGTAGTATCTGTCATTTTGTATCAGTGGCGGTTGAAGGACGAGTAGAATTTTAATTTTGCAAAAAAAAAAAAAGTATCTGGCATTTAGCCGGAGTCCGTGCTGCTGTGTTGGGGATCGCTGGATGAAAAGTATACGTTGCTCATTGATGTTGCCACCCATCCAATTGAATGTGTTGAAACAATTGCCAATCGATTAACGGCGAACCGGTACCGTACATGAAGCAAAGGGGCGGAGGAATCCGTGAAACGCAGGAAATGTTTAATTTCTGCTCTGAACATAATATTGCATCTGAATTCGAGGTGATTTCTGCTGAACGGATTGATGAAGCATGGGAGCGTGTGCTTGCTTCAGATGTCCCTTACCGGTTTGTCATCGACATCAGCACGATGGGGAACGAATAAGTGACTTCCTCTTTATTGACATCGTATCGTGTCCATAACCTCAAAAAATTCGATAATACCGGAGAAGACATGGAGGATCTGATCTCCATAGGCACCATTGGCCTGATTAAAGCCATCGAGAGCTATCGCCCGAACAAAGGGACAAAGCTAGCTACTTTTGCTGCCCGTTGTATTGAAAATGAAATCCTGATGCACCTAAGATCCTTGAAGAAAACGCGTAAAGACGTATCTCTGCACGATCCAATTGGGACAGACAAGGAAGGTAATGAAATTACACTTATCGATATCCTTGGCTCCGAGGCTGATGATGTCATTAAAGAGGTCGATCTTAAGATTGAGAAAAGCAAGATTTATCGTAATCTTGATATTCTGGATGACCGAGAAAAAGAAGTTGTAGTGGGCCGATTTGGATTAGATACGGGCGGTGAGGAACGAACGCAGCGGGAGATTGCCAAGGAACTTGGTATAAGTCGCAGCTATGTGTCACGGATTGAGAAGCGAGCGCTCATGAAGTTGTATCATGAGTTTTATAAGGCGAAGCGGTAAGATCTTAGATAATAACTAAAGATTCACTATAGAGTGTTTTAAAAGCGACTTGCCAACAAGGGAGTTGCTTTTTTGTTAATTCAAGTAGTTGGGCTAAATGAACATAAAAAAACATATTCAGAAAATTATCTTTTTAGCTGCTGAGGGGTGTTTTTGTGACATACAAAGAAATATATGATCTCCATATTCAATTGTTACATGTATATGAAAATAATGAAAAGTATCAAGGCCCATATCAGACACAAATGAAAAAAGAGAACTCGAAAAAAATTTTCTCCTAAGCTGTTTCAAAAAACAAGGTTTTTCGAAAAAAAACCTTATAAATCAAGGATGCTGAGGGCGGGGGGCGAACCCGTACGGTACTCACGTACCGCAAGATTTTAAGTTCTGCGCTTCTACCTACTGCAATTCACCGTGAAAAATTGCTGAATAACGACATTTTTTCCCTGGTCTTCTAGAATGTCGAGGCTGCTGTAGATCCTAATCTTCTCGAATTGAATTGGAAATCATTAATGAAGCGGGAAAAAATACGATGCCTGAGAAAGTGTATGTAAATGGTGTACTTGTAACACGGAAGCAAAAGGATCGTTTTAGCGGAAGGGATGTATTTGTCACTAATCCTGACCATTTGGATCAAGATATGAATCTCATTGAAGTATATATGTAAGCATTACGAACATCGGGAAATAAAAGAAAAGGACGCAAATGCCGAGATATTCTCGCTATTTGCGTTTTTTCTTTGAACTAGACAAACGGTTGAAATCATTTGGATTAAAATTATCGAACGATAAGAACTAGTTACCTGAATCGTCAGGTTACAGCACTCGCGACAACTTCCGGTAACCTCGTGGAGAGATTCTCTCGGCGGCGGTAAACACCCGGCTGAAGTAGTGGATGTCCGGGTAACCGACGAGTTCTCCGATCCGCTCGATTGGCCAATCGGTCTCCTGCAACAGCTNNACGGGCCTCCCGGTGCCGGACGGAGCGCACATATTCTCCAGGTGGAATCCCTACAATCTGGCGGAAGAGCTTGGAGGTGTAGTCCTCGCTCATTCCGAGACGTTCCGCAAGAATGGCATTGCTCCACGTTGTAGCCGGAGTCTCCTCTATGTCCTGCATGATCTCCTTCACCTTCTGGCCATGGACCGAAGCGCCTGTGATTCGCCTGGACATCTGGGAACGAATGAGGGAAGCTAGAATGTTCAGCATTAGCCCCCTACATACCAGCTGGTAGCCCAGCGGACGCATCGTAAACTCGTGGACCAGCTTCTCCATGAATTGCACGCAATCGTGGGAAGGGTGATATACCGGTTCCTCCGACAACGGGGAACAGCTCTCTTCCACTGCCTCCACCGCAATTTTTCCTTCCATTACCCCCTCCTCCAGAATCACCATATCCTCTTCCCTGTTGATGTTCAAATCCCCGAAGAAGTCAAAATGGATCCCGATCAGTTTGGTGGTCGGATCAGCCTCCGTTGCATTCCGGTGGTAGACGCCGGAAGGCAGAACGATAAGCTGCCCGGGTAACACCGTGTAGGTTCGCTCCTCCATCGCAACGGACAATTGGCCGTGGCACACATAGAGCAGCTCGAAATCGTACAGCCTCCTTCCCGGGAACAAGCGAGGCGTAACCGTCTGGAACTGCGCGTAATGGATGGAGGGAGTCCACTCCTGGAAGGGGACTCGCTTGCGGACTGGGTGTTGGAGAGGGGGGTGGTTCATAGCGGGACAGCTCCCTTACATAGAATTAGATGGAATAACGGAATCGTGCAAAAAGTAACTTTCTTAGCTAAATAAAACTATCCATCATTCTTATATAATAAAGGTAACAAGGTATCATAACAAGACGAAAGTTATTCTGTAGTAATCCGGTATTATACAAATGTAAGAGAAGGATATGCATGAAGAATGGTAAGTCATCAATGCCCAAGAAGACTAGACGCTGTAGGGAGACTTCGGCTTCTCCCAACAAGGAGCTTGGATCAACATAAAATAACCTCCGCGAGTGAGAAGGATAGGATGGATGCATCATGAAAAGGTACGGGGCGGTCGTGATAGGCTGCGGTTATATGGGCTCTCTCCACTTGGACGCGATATCACGACAGGAGCGGGTCCGGTTGATCGGCGTGGCGGATTGGAACCGGGACAGGGCCTCCTTAGTGGCAAGCCAATACGGAGCCGAGTGTTGGAGCACGGATTACCGGGCCTTGATCGAGCGTGACGATGTGGATCTGGTCATTATCGCCACGTACCCGTCCTCCCATCTGGAGATCGCAAAAGATTGTCTCGCTGCAGGGAAGCATATCCTATGCGAGAAGCCGATGGCGGGCAATGCACGGGAAACGCAGGAATTCATGAAGCTGGCCCGTGGAGCCAAAACCAAGGTGCTGATCGGTCACATCCTTCGCCATAACACCACGTACCAGGCGGTTATGAAGATGATCCAGGAGGGCGCCATCGGCTTCCCCTTGGTCATCCGGTTATCCCAATTGAAGCCCTCTAAAAATTGGGATTCCCACTTGTCCCTGCTCCGGGACGTCTCGCCGATCGTGGATTGCGGCGTCCATTATATCGATGTGATGCGTTGGGCTACAGGGGCGGACGTGGTAAGCGTCAACGGGATCGGGCAGCGTCTCTATGAAGAAGTCCCGCCGTACACTTACAATTACGGACTCATGACCCTCCGTCTGTCGGACGGCTCCATCGGCTACTTTGAGACGGGGTGGGGCAAGGGGATTCCGACTGATAACCGGAAGGAATTCATCGGACCGGCAGGCCGGATCCGCATCATCTACAAGAACGATCGACCGCGAGAGGATCAGCATCTGGGAAATCTGGTCGAGGTCGAAGACTGCCGGAAAGGAACGGTCCGGCAGATCAATATGGACTTCTCCGTGAAGCCTACGGGTGCCCAACTGGACTATTTCCTGTCCATGCTGGAGAACAACTTGCCCGCTATACCGGCAATGGAGGATGCCTGCCGGGCGATGGAGATCGCTCTCCTGGCCGACCGGGCGATCCATGAAGGAATTACGTTACCTTGCGCGAAATAAGGGTGGACCAACATGGTGATGGTAACAGGGGATGACCCGGTGCATGGTGTACACCTGCTGAAGGACTATATCGTCCACACCCATGTGAAGGACGGCATCCGACATCAGCCGGTCGATCCGAGGGATGTGTACGGTGCCGTCGGGTACCAGCCGCTGGATCATCAACGGATTGCAGAGCTTGTAAGCTCCGGAACCATATTCCAGGAGGTTCCGTTGGGCGAGGGGAAGGTGGATTTCGACGCCTACTTCGCCGCCTTGCAGGAGAGCGGATACGGGGGGGATCTGACCATCGAGCGGGAAGTGGGGGATGCGCCCGAGAGGGATATAGAGCGGGCGGTCTCCTTCATCCGCCAATACAGGTAACGGCAGACGGCCGTGCGAAATCTCGGGGATCGAGACTGCGTATTGGAAAACCGGGTAATCGCGGGTCTAAATAATCAAGTTAATTAATGGGGTTGTTTTGCTGTGTTAGCCCCAGTGGGATTCCGAACAGAAGGGAATGAACCATGGAAAGAAAATTGGAAACCTTAGTAATTTCCCGCCTGACAAATCAGACGGATGTTTCAGATACAGAAGAAGTCCAGATCATCAAGCAGTATCAATGGCTTAAAGGGTATAACCCGGTCGTTACAGCAAGATTAAATTACAGTCAGGAGGATCTGAAGCTTCAGTTTAAGGTTTACGAAAAGAATCCAATACGAACATATAGAAACATGAATGATCCCGTGTATAAGGATAGCTGCATCGAGTTCTTTTTTCAGCCTACTCCGGATTCGGACCAGCGCTATATGAATTTCGAATTTAATGCGAATGGCGCAATTCTCTTGCAGATAGGAGCGGATCGGTATGATCGCTTCCCAATCACTATCAATCCGGCACTTTTCCACGTCCTATCCACCACGGATCAAATCAATGATAAAGGGGAAGTGTATTGGGAATTAAGCTTTTCGATCTCATGGGCTTGGGTACAATCTTATTTTTCGGATTTTCGGGCAGTGCCGGGAAAAAGGATAAGAGGAAACTTTTACAAGTGCGGCGACGATACGACCTATCCGCACTTTGGAACATGGAGCAAAGTTCATTCGAACAAACCAGAATTTCATAGCAGCTGTGATTTTGGGATTCTGTACTTAGAGTAACTGCGAAACGCAGCGTCAATGAATAACTTCCGAAGCCGCATATACGGGGTTGGAGGTTTTTTATCGTTTTTAGGGAAATTAGTCAAATAGAAACAAGATCGATATCATGTCAAATTATACATAGGTTTAGGATGTCGGCAATAGCAGGGATTTTGTAATGTTCGATTATTTTCTTGGGACACTAGTCCAGATATTTTTTACAGAGGAAATCATAAATATCTGGACAGTACTCCTATGATGTGCGTGGCAATCGCTTGACGATGGAACATAGTTTGAGCAGTCCAGTAGAGTTTCAAGATACAAACTACAACTACGATTTGTGGAACACGCTGACCTCTGTAACCAAAAATGGGAGCAACACGAGTTTCCGGTATTATGCCGACGGCCTGATCTATCTAAAGAGCACTGGTAGCAACCATACCCAGGTNNGACTAAAGAAAAGCTGAGTGGCAACAGTATCATCCAACAATCCACGTTTGTGCGCGGGGATCGAGTACTCGTGAAAAAGGACAAGACGGCCAATAAAGATTACTATTACTTATACAATGGTCATGGTGATGTGGTACAGATTGTGGATACTAGCGGAAAAACAGTAAATGAATATAGTTATGATGAATGGGGGAACATCACTGGCCAGATAGAAGGAACCTCCAACTCTTTCAAATACGCAGGTGAAGTGTATGATGCTGAAACGGGATTATATTATCTGCGGGCTAGATATTACGATCCAAGTATGGGGCGGTTTTTAAATGAGGATACGTATGAAGGGCAGATTGATAATCCGCTGAGTTTGAATTTGTATACGTATGTGGGGAATAATCCGTTAATTCGGAAAGATCCTACAGGGCATGATTGGTTGGATAAACTCTCCGGCTTCTTAAATGGTGTTTCGGATGATCATGAATATTTCCATTAAGGTGAATTTGACTTTCATATTCAACAAATTATGGATTTAAGAAAACTATTATAGTTTAGATGTAGGATCCATCCACATGGGAGTTTGGTCAAGACCCCATTTAGTTGACATTCAAAAAAGACCTAGGGTAAAAGCTGACTCCTGTACTCAACAGGAGTCAGCTTGTTTAGTTTTCGTTGCGCTCTATCTTCGTTATAAAAATGTATATATTCCTCAATTCTTCTTTGTGCCTCATCGATACTCCGTATATCATAAGGATAGAGTGCTTCGACTTTAAGATGAGAGAAGAAGCTCTCGATTGAGGCGTTGTCATAACAATTGCCTCGGCGTGACATGCTGATTTGGACTCCAACCTGTGGCAGCATGTCGTGGTATGCATGGGACGTGTACTGGTATCCCTGATCGCTGTGAACGATCAGTCCAGTCACGTCTTTATGCGTTTCAAAGGCCTTTCTAATTGTTTCTATTACAAGCGGATTATCATTACGTCTGCTGATATGGATCCCGACAATCTCGTTATTCCACAGATCTTTAATAGCTGATAAGTGAATCTTCTCATCGAATACACGATATTGTGTAACGTCCGTTACCCACTTTTGATTAGGTTTGTCGGCTTTAAAGTCTCGTTTCAACAGATTTTCAGCGATCCTTCCATCCGAGACTGCCGCCTCATAGCTTGTTCTGTGAACATATTTACGGCGTATAATCGCTTTAATACCGAGGTCCTGCATGAGTCGCAAAACCTTTTTGTGATTCACAACAAGACGATATTGACGGTACAACTCATCCTGTATACGGCGATATCCTACGGTCCTGTTCCGTTGCTCATAAATGGCTTTGATCTTACGCCAACATAATCATCGAAGCTCTCCAGCGACACTTCTTTTTCTTATCCGGTTGGCAGAGCCGTGAACATGAGCGGTATCCCCTGTTTTCTTTTGCCAATCCTGAAAAAATGATACGTCCTCAGTGCATTGGAAACCAACTGTTTTCGTTAATTTTCGTAAAAAATCATTAATTTATGTAGATGAATGTATAGTAAGCGCTATTTTCCCGGCATATAATAGCTTTGCGAAACAAACACAAAGAAATCCCGAAACTCTGTTTCGTTCATTCCAATGAATAAGATTTTCTGGGACTTCATCGGGAATGGACGCGATTCGCTGATGGTGAAGTAAAAATAGAAGAAACAAAAAGAAACGGAGGTTAATTATGTTTAAAAAAATCTTTACAGTTTGGTTAACGCTGGCGCTGGCTATTTTGCCGCTGGTGGGTACGAAGGTGAATGCGGCGGGTGACTACACTGCCGGCATAAGTGCGACCGGCTCCACAGGCACAATTTGGTTTCAGACCAGCTTAACGCTGAGATTCCTGGATGTACATTACACCATCACATCCGGCGGTCTNNTAAAATTCCCGTTGCATTAGCTGCGAATGATGTCATTAAATACTCATTTACCTATTTTAATGAAGCAACCGGAGGAGCAACCGACACAGCACAGGTTTCTTACACCTACGGACAAGGCGGAGGAGAAAATCCGGGCACAACATTATCCGCTCCAACGTTCAGCCCGGGTGCAGGCACTTATGCCTCCGCACAGAATGTTACTATCTCTGCTGTACCAAGCGATGCCGCCATTTATTACACCACCGACGGCAGCGCACCCACCCGCCAGTCCGCACTTTACACCGGAGCCATCCAAGTGTCGCAGAGCCAGACCCTCAAGGCCATAGCCGTGAAAACCGGTTATTTCGACTCTCCGGCAGCGATTGCGGCATACAGCATTAATACGGGCGGTGGCCCGGATGTGCCGGTCGGAAGCAACCGCTTGACTATCCAGATTAAAAATGACAGCAAAGGCCAATACACAGACAGCCAGGTTTACTGGCAGATTGTCGGCAAATCCTATCAAACGGGAAAATTCGTTCACGTGGATGCAACCGGCAGCCTAGTCGAAATGAAACGGACGGACAATACCTATTACAAGAATAACCAAGACGGCAATAATACGAACGATTATTACACCAACTACTTCCATAAGCTGAGCGACGTAAGCTGGGTATCCATCCCGGATATCGAATCTGCAAGGCTCTATGTGAGCTATGGTGAGCCTGTGTTAATCCGTACGGTTGACGCTCTGGATGGCGCCGGAAATATTGTCGGCCTTGGATATCAGGGACCGGACATCAACTCCCCAACGGACGCCAACCAGAAGGTTTATTTTGATTTTATCGAATTCAATTTGGGTCCAAACGGATTCCATGGCAACACAACAAGAGTGGATCAGTTCGGGTTCCCGTTAAAAATGCAATTGATCGGACACGACGGTTACAACCGTACTGTCGGTGAAACGGAATCCCGCGCGGCCATTTACGCCGCCTACAAGAACGAGGTATCCGACAAGTTCGATTCCTTGGCAAACTCTCCATACCGGATTCTGGCTCCGGGTAAAGGCTCATTTGGACACCCCGTGAACAGTGAAGACAATACGCACTTTTTTGATGCCTACATTAATGATATCTGGAATACTTACCGCAGCAAAGAACTGGTATTTTCCGTCCCTGTCGGTGGAGGCAATCTGGTAACCTACAGCGGGCATGTGATGCCGGGAACCGACAAGCTCGTATTCAAAAAGGATGCGAATAACGGCAGTGGATTCACACCGTACCAATACTATGTGGATAAACCGACAACTCCTGACGCATTGGAAGGCAAAGGTGCCTTTGACAGAAGAAGTGCTGGCCAACCTGCGTCGATTACCGATGTTGAACTGGCGATCCAGGCCCAACTGTGCGCGGCAATCAACAGACACCTGCTGCTTACGGTTGACCCAACAAACTGGGGAAATGAAAGTTATTTCTTTAAAACAGCACCTTCCAACGAATTTGTGAAGTTCTGGCATGACCACAGTATCGATCGGTTGGCCTACGGCTTTTGCTATGATGATGTCCGTGACTTCAGCCCATCGCTTCATACTCCAAGTCCTAAAGCAATGGTTGTCACTGTAGCCTGGTAAGAGATAAGCACCCTTTCGGGCGGTTCTCTGGACGAATGAATCCATGGAGTGCCGGTGGGGTGCTTTTTTTTTGCTTTCGCTTGAGGGATGCTAGGTTCTCAATTCAAAAACTAAGAGAAGAATGGGGCGATTACGTTTGGTATCTCACAATAACCAACCTGTTTAGTGTGTCGATATTACGTTAAATAGGTATGAAGTTCTTTTTTTTCCTGTGCGTATAAACCCATTGGAGAAATCTTTACAGCGGTATTACATGGGTTAAGTGTGTTATTGGTTTAATGATGAGTTCATTCGGCACGGGTAGCCCACGAAGGATGTTGCGGTTTTTCCCCTCTACAAGCGGTGCGGCGGCATACAGTTTCTTTAAGCTTAACTGCTGCCCGTTCACGAGATAGCGCTTGTTATCGTTCTTGAGCATGCCAATAACATGCAACCAGCGACGGATGACTTCTTGAATGAGCGGCGCATGGTAAACCAGCTATCCATGAGGGCGTAGGGTGCCGAGATCCCCTCTTGTATGGCTGGATCCAGCGNNAGCCATTTATGCCAGATTTGGCGGAACTGAGCAGGGCAAAGTCCATTGGGACAAAGGAATGTCCGTCCGACCATCCCATGGTTAACATGCGAAAGTCTTTGTAGAAAGCGCCCGTGGCATGATCTTTAAAGCGTGCCAACAACTCGACGGCTTTACTCCGGATGCGTTCAAACATGGAATCGTTCAAAGACGAATGCGGTCTCCTGGCTCGCCGAGGTGAGAGGGTCCATGCGGGAGATCGTCTCGCCGCCTATCGATAGCAGAAATTGCCGCCAGGCATAACTGCTGTGATTCAAGAAACGGTAAAGGT
>DJUJ01000231.1:1617-8146 GCA_002438345.1 Paenibacillus sp. UBA6285 | reverse complement strand
TGTCACTGTATGTGGAAATTCCATCTTTACGATCTTTCTGAGCTTGCTGAAGTTGCGACAGAACACCTTCATCTTTAAAAATTACTGAAGTCATTCTCTTCTTTTGTTCATCCGTGAATGTAGGCCGCTCATCTTTTCTTTGTAGTGAAACGTTGAATCCAAAGTTTTCTTCGATTAATTGCACTAGATCTTTAAGTTCTACATAAGATTTATCTTTAAAGCTTTGCTCCAATTGCTCCTTAGAAATGGAGTCTATAACAGATGAATACGGGCATGGTGCTGATCGAATTGTTCGAGTTGGCACATATACTGATCCTAACCAACTTCGATCGCGTTTGAAGCAGCATTTTGTACAGGAGAATAAGGATAGAAGTATTTTCCGCAAAAATATAGGCAGATGCTTGCTGAACAAAGACAAAGATCCATATGCAAGTGTATGGGAGTTGGATTTTACAACGCGAGCAGCCAAGCTCAAAAATGGGCATTTAATAGATCCAGCTTATCAGTCAAAGATCGAGAGCAGGGTTAGTGATTATTTTCGGTATTTTAATTTTAATGCTGGCAATATCATCTTTGCTGCTCCTAAGATATATGGTGCGGTTCGTGAACCGTTGCAACTCTACATAAGTGAACTCCAAGAGCTATTTCAGAAAAAGGGTTTGAATTTCAATTTTGAGCTTCTGTGCAATGAGGATTTCCAGGAGAAAATATTTAATGTTGTCACAGCCTTATCCAATTCTGTGTCAGACACTTCAGAGTTATTTATGCGAAGTATTCAAATGTACAATCTTTTTGCAGAAGATCAACAGCCAGTAGGTCTACCAAAATCACCTGTAAAAGCTAAGGAATTACCTGCTGATTTTAAAGGATCTGAGGTTATAAAGATTGGTGCATTGGTTAGATCCAGTTTTAATCGATTGATAACAAATGATTTGATAACAGAACAAGAGGTTGAGCGGTTGCAGCGAGGAGACTATTCTAAGAAAACATTTAATATCAATTTTCCAGTTATAAAAAAGATTGATCATACTTTTTCTATGACTGAACAGCGAAATGTAAACGGGCATTCCAGATTCTACGCCGATCCATATGAAATTAACGGGACAGAATATCTGTTATGCAATGATTGGTATGAGAAACCTAGTAGAAGCTATTTTGAAGCATGGCTTAGACGAATAGATGAGACGAAATAACGAGGACTCAACATAGCTCTTACTTTTATTTTTCCCTTGTATTTAAACATGTTAATATAGATGTAGGAAAATTTTCCTATGCATCATTTTACATTTTACGAATAAAACATCCAGAGGTGAAGAAATGAACAACAGCAATTTCACTTTCTTATCGAACCATTGGAATATTCTCTCCAATTTGGCTGAAATGGCCGAGCGGAACGTTTATATTGACCCGAATACCTCTCTGATAAAACTCCGTATGTTTGGAGAGACGATAACGAAATACATATGTGCAATTGAAGAACTGCAATCATTAGACAGAGCGACTCAAGACGATAGGCTCAGGCTCTTAAAGCAAGAAGATCTTCTGACGGAAGAACTACTCGATATTCTTCATGCCATTCGTAAAATCGGGAATAAAGCCAATCACGAAGAAGGCATCTACGGAACTACGGAGGAAGCCAAAGCTTTGCTGAACATGGCCTTTCGCTTATCCATCTGGTTTATGCAGGTATATGGGGACTGGGACTTCATAGCTCCAGAGTATGTCGAACCTTCTAAAGTGGAGGACTCACAGAATGAGGAGCAACTTGAGATACTGGCCGCTTCTTATGATGCCAAAGTACAGCAACTGGAACAGGAATTGTTGAAGCTTACTCAGCAGCAGGATGCTAAAACCCCAGATGAGAAACAAAAACGTCATTCCAAGGCTAGACAGCTGGGGAGTGCATTAAAGTTTACCGAGGCAGAGACCAGAGTCATTATTGATGATAAACTTCGTCAAGCTGGCTGGGAAGCAGATACATTACAACTGCGTTTTAGCGCAGGAACTCGCCCTGAAAAAGGCAGATACCTTGCTATTGCAGAATGGCCGCTGAAGAACGGTTTTGCCGATTATGCCTTATTTTATGGTATGGAATTCATCGGTATCGTTGAAGCTAAAAGACAGAGCAAAGATGTTCAAACCGACATTGAGCAGGCCAAGAAATACGCTTCCTATGTGATTAAACATGGCGAGGAAATTATTCATGGTCCGTGGGGGAACTATCAGGTGCCGTTTCTTTTTGCGACTAATGGACGCCCTTATTTGAAGCAGCTTGAGCATAAGTCGGGGATATGGTTTCTGGATGCGCGCAAATCTACGAACCATGCCAGAGTGCTGCAAACGTGGTATTCTCCTGAAGGTCTAAAAGCTCTTTTACAGCAGGACATAGATCAGGCGTCAAAAGATCTCCGCGATGAATCGCTGGATTATCTGCATTTGCGTGAATATCAGGAGAATGCGATTTTGTCTGTAGAACAAGCGATAGAAGCTGGTCAGCGTAAAATTCTTGTAGCTATGGCAACAGGTACAGGAAAGACGAGAATGGCTATTGGCTTAATCTACCGACTGATCAAACATAATCGGTTTAAAAGAATTTTATTCCTGGTTGACCGTTCTGCTTTAGGCCGTCAGGCTGAGGCTGCATTTAAGGATTCTAAGCTGGAGAGCTATCATTCATTTACTGAGATTTTTGAACTTCAGACTTTGGATGATAAGAAGCCAAATGCGGAAACTAAGGTACAGATCGCAACTGTTCAGGGTATGGTAAAAAGACTTTTTTATAGCGATGACGACAAGGGCATTCCTTCTGTAGATCAGTACGATTGTATTATCGTGGATGAAGCTCACCGTGGCTACACTCTAGATAAGGAAATGACAGAGATTGAACTGGAGTTTCGAGATCATGCCGACTATGTGAGCAAGTATCGTAAGGTACTGGATTACTTTGATGCCGTGCGTATCGGATTAACCGCTACCCCAGCCCTTCATACCGTTGAGATTTTTGATAAGGCAATCTTTAACTACTCCTACCGCGAGGCTGTCATTGATGGGTATCTGATCGACCATGAGCCGCCTATTCAGTTTGAAACCGAACTAAAGAAGAACGGGATCAAGTGGCAAATCGGTGAGGAAGTGGCAGTCTATAATGTGGATTTAGGAACCGTGGAAAAAGAAATGCTGGAAGATGAGGTCAGCATCGAAGTAACGCAGTTCAATAAGACAGTGATCACGGAGAATTTTAATCGTGTGGTGCTAGAGGCGCTGACTGAATATATAGATCCAGAAGCGGATGGTAAGACCCTGATTTTTGCGGCAACAGATGATCATGCAGACATGGTAGTTCGGATGTTTAAGGAAGAATTGGAGAAGAAATATGGCCCTATAGACGATGGTGCGATTCTAAAGATTACAGGTTCGATCAGAGATCCACTACATGCTATTAAGCTCTTTAAAAATGAACGGCGTCCTAACATCGTAGTTACGGTGGATCTGCTTACGACTGGAATCGATATCCCGAGTATCTCCCATGTAGTCTTCCTACGGAGGGTTCGTTCCCGTATCCTGTATGAACAAATGTTGGGACGCGCTACCCGTCGCTGTGATGAAATCGATAAGGATCATTTTATGATCTATGATGCTGTAGGCATCTATGAATCGCTTAAGCCTTATACGGACATGAAACCTGTAGTGACGAGACCAAAGGTCACCTTGGATCTTTTGGTAGATGAGCTGAAGCAGATGAAGAGTGAGCATCACATGAAGTCTCATCAGGAAGAGATCGTTGCTAAGATGCAGCGAAAGAAGCAGCGCTGGACGCCGCAGGATCATGAGGATTTTAAAGCTCTATCCGATGGGAAGAATATCGATGAGTATATAGATGAGGTGAAAAAGGCAAGCGCTGAGCAGGTAAGTGAAACATTACTGCGCAAGCCGCAATTACTGCATTTTATTGAAGAAAATCGGGGACGCCATAATCGTCAGTTCATCTCGGATCACCAAGATAAATTGATTGGAGTTACTCGTGGTTATGGCGATGCCAACAAGCCAGAGGATTATCTGGAAGGATTCAATGGTTTTATCCGTGAGAACATAAACCTGATTCCAGCACTAAATATTATCTGCACACGCCCAAATGATCTGACTCGGGAAGAACTGCGGAAGCTTCGTGTGGCTCTGGATCAGAAAGGATTTACGGAAAAAAATCTGCAAACCGCATGGCGCGATGTGAAGCAGCAGGACATTGCCGCAGACATCATCAGTTTTATCCGCCAGCAGGCGCTTGGTGATCCGCTAATCAGTCATGAGGAACGGATCGAGAAAGCGATGAAGAAAATTTATGAGATGAGAGTTTGGCCAAAAGTGCAAAAAGACTGGCTGAAACGAATTGAGAAGCAATTGCTTCAAGAATCGGTCTTAGACCCTAATCCTGAAAAAGCGTTTGATGTGGAACCTTTCCGCAGCAAGGGCGGCTATAAGCAGTTGAATAAAATTTTTGATGGTCAATTGGACCAGATTGTTGCTACAATAAACGTTGCGCTATATCCACCTAGAGAGAAGGAGCAAGCTTAGAATATGAGAAATCAGGAAATCGTACAGAAGCTTTGGAACCTGTGTAATGTACTTCGTGATGACGGAATCACGTATCACCAATATGTAACAGAATTAACGTATCTTCTTTTTCTAAAAATGATGAAGGAGACGGAGAATGAGGGGATTCTTCCTGAACAATATCGCTGGGATTCGTTACAAGAGCGACATGGTTTGGAACTAACAACTCATTATCGCCGACTCTTGCTAGAATTAGGTCAAGAAGGAAACGAGATCATCAAGCAGATCTATATGAATGCTAGCTCTAATATCGATGAACCCAAGAATCTGGAAAAAATCGTACGTTCCATTGATCAACTCGATTGGTATTCCGCCAAAGAAGAAGGACTTGGCGATCTTTATGAGGGACTGCTGGAGAAAAATGCGAGTGAAACCAAATCGGGCGCGGGACAATATTTTACGCCGCGTCCATTGATAGATGTAATCGTGAAGCTGGTTGATCCACAGTCTGGCGAACGCTGTAATGATCCTGCCGCAGGCACGTTTGGGTTTATGATCGCAGCGGATAGACATATTCGCAGTAAGACGGATGAGTATTTTGATCTAAGTGAAAAAGAAGCAGAGTTTCAAAGAAATGAAGCTTTCACAGGTGTGGAGCTTGTTAAAGATACGCATCGGTTAGCTATGATGAATGCGATGCTTCATGATCTTCATGGGGATATTATGCTTGGAGATACACTTTCCGATCTAGGGAAAGGTTTGAAGAATTACGATGTAATCATGACCAATCCGCCGTTTGGTACTAAACAAGGCGGAGAAGGGCTTACTCGTGATGACTTAACATTTATGACATCCAATAAGCAATTGAACTTCTTACAGCATATTTATCGGGCGTTAAAAGCGAACGGGAAAGCTCGTGCAGCGGTAGTTATTCCTGATAACGTATTGTTTGAAGGTGGGGTCGGTACCAAAATTCGCGCCGACTTGATGGACAAGTGTAATCTACACACGATTTTACGGCTACCTACAGGGATTTTTTATGCTCAAGGAGTAAAGACAAACGTTCTGTTCTTCAGTCGTGAGAAGACGGATAAGGATAGCTCAGAGGACGTTTGGGTGTACGACCTGCGGACGAATATGCCGAGCTTCGGGAAGCGGACTCCGCTGACTACGGCACATTTTGATGCTTTTGTGGAGGCTTATAAGGCTGAGGATCGAAACAGTGTGCAGGACGAAAGATTTAACGTGTTTACTCGCGAGGACATTCGTAAGAAAGATGACAGTTTGGATATTGGTTTGATCGCGGATGAGTCTTTGTCTGCTTATGATAATCTGCCAGATCCGATTGATTCGGCGGAAGAAGCGATTGCCAAGCTGGATGAAGCAATGACATTGCTTCTTGAGGTTGTGGCGGAGCTTAAGGCGGTTGAAAACAAACCAGAGTATGCTGCTGAAGAGCGTCAAGAGCTGCTTCAGGTTGCAGAAGTACGTGGAGAGTATAAGGTATGAGTAAGAATAATGCGAAGACGGCAGAGGAATTGCTACAAGAAGCATTGGTTCCTGAGGAGGAGCAACCTTATAAGGTGCCTGATAATTGGTCGGTTGTAAAATTGAAAACTGTATGTGCGTATATTCAAAGAGGGAAGTCGCCTAAATACGCTGACGATATGCAAGAAATTCCAGTTATATCCCAAAAATGTGTTCAGTGGTCGGGGTTTGATATAAGCAAGGCAAGATTTATTGATCCCAATACATTAAACAGTTATCAGCCCGAAAGATTTCTTCAGGATTATGATATTTTATGGAATTCAACTGGAGAAGGAACAATTGGAAGAGTGGCTCTTTATAGAACTAAGGCTACTAATCACAAAATAGTTGTGGCTGATTCACATGTTACCATAGTTCGATCAGACAAAAGAGTATTAGATCCTAGGTTCTTGTTTTACTGGTTATCTAGTCCATATATACAGAAATACTCCAT
>DJUJ01000231.1:0-1603 GCA_002438345.1 Paenibacillus sp. UBA6285 | reverse complement strand
CTAGTGCAATTAAAGAAATGTTGTGTTTTTTGCCCCCTTTATTTGAACAAAAACGAATTACTGGTAAAGTTGAAGTACTCTTGAATAAAATCAATCAAGCCAAACAACTAATCGAAGAAGCTAAAGAAACATTTGAACTTCGTCGGGCGGCAATTTTGGATAAGGCTTTTCGTGGGGAATTGACAGCAAATTTTCGTGAAAAAAGTTCTTTTGTAAAAGAAAATACTTCTATTGAAAAAAGTCATGTTAGTATGTTTGAGATTCCGAATGAGTGGAGATGGGTAGAAGCAGGTGTTCTATTTTCTTCCTTTCCGAGAAATGGATTTTCTCCAAAATCAACAGGGGAAAGTTCACATGTGAAAACGTTAAAGCTTGGTGCAATTACAAAAGGATATTTTAAGAAAGAGGAATTTAAATTCATAGATGAGGATATAAAACCCGACTCATATTTGTGGCTGAAAACTGGGGATTTTTTAATTCAACGAGCGAATTCTATTGAATATGTAGGGACGGCGGCAATTTACACTGGTCCTGATGATGATTGTATTTATCCCGATCTTATTATGAAGGGAAAAGTTGACGAAACAATTATTCTCCCGCAATATTTAGTATTTTGGATAAATTCATCGTTTGGGAAGAATTACATTAGAGAAAATGCAACTGGTACGGCTGGAAATATGCCTAAGATAAATCAAAAAGTTGTTAAGGGATTTCCCGTCCCATTACCTTCTATAAGTGAGCAAAAAGTAATACTAGTTACACTTGAGAAGATAAACGATAATGAAAAAAATATAATACAGTCAATTGAAGAAATAGAATCTAAGCTCGAAGCATTGACTAAAGGAATATTAACCAATGCCTTCTCGGGAGATCTTGGCACAACTGATCTAGAAAACGAGACTTCTATTGAGTTACTTAGAGAATGTTTGTTTGGAAGTTTGTGATCTTTTTAAATAAGGAGTGTTTGCAGTAGCCTTATCGACGTGTCCAATTTACATGTTGTACGCTCCACATAAACTTCGAAGATAAGGTATCTTGATCTTAAGTTCTTCCTTAGCAGTGTGAGACCCAACAATGTTATTCTTTGATACAAGAAACTCCTTCCTTTAGACCATGAAATGTATGGATTAGTTCAATGGACATTTAAAAGGCTCTCCACAAACGATCCTATATCGTTTGTAGAGAGCCTTTTGTCGTAAGCACCTTGGAGATAGGAGGCCCACCCCTCGTTCATGATCTTTGTCTCCATCTGTGGCCAGAAGTAGAGCATTTCGTCATGCAACATCGTCATAATGTCACGTTGCCAATCCTCCAAGACGGTGGAATATTGCTGGATGAACCAGACAATATCTTTTTCTGGCTCAGGTGGGAACGCACGATTACCGGATGATGCTTCCTGCGGGCCAGAATTGTTTTTGTCTAGATTCCATAACTCGTCGTAAGGATTAGATGATTTGGAGCCGCCTGGAGGGGCATCCTTGAGTTCCTTCATTTTAGCTTCCAGTAGATGGGTCTTACCTAGTTTGCGCGGCTGGATCAAGCTGGGATCTATATGCTCTTGAATGGCCAGCACGGAATCAATGAAGCTCTCCACAGCATCGGT
>DJUJ01000229.1 GCA_002438345.1 Paenibacillus sp. UBA6285 | reverse complement strand
CTCTGGGAAAAATGCGGAAGATATAAAAATCAAACTTAATGAAATAAAGAACATGAATGACTCTGTTCTAAGCAAGAAAGAGAAGAATATTGCGGACTTGGAAGTAATGTATAGCAACATCTCTGAACAAATAAAGATATATGAAAATCGAATCTCTGATTCTAAGCAAATTGAGAAAGACAATCAAAACAGAAAGTTACTATTAGAAAAGCTGAATTCACTACTTGGAGAAAATAATGATTTTGATTATTTAGTTTCTCCATTACAAAAGTTGATTTCTGAACTTGATTCTACAATATCGTTTAGTAAATTTCTAATCGGGGACAGTACGATAAATGAACTAAAGAAACAAAGAGATCAAGTCAAATTGGAAATAAAAAGAAACGATTCTCGATTTAAACTGTATTCAATGGAAGAAAAGGCAAAGGCAATAATAATTATAGAAGATTACTTATCGGCAGATGTTAAATCCTATGAAGAAGAGCTGAAACTAAAGAAAAAGAGAATTAAAGAAATACGTGAGGAATTAAGGGTATTGCAAAATTCTGATGATAATAAAAAAATTGAGGAGTTATCCAAATTTATTACAGATCTTTATCAATCGGCCAAGGATATTTCTTCAGTGGTAGATGATGATTTCAACCAAGAAGGTTTTAAGATTCAGTATCTAAAAAAAGGTAATATCCTGCAACCCACAATAATTAAAACAGAACTTGATGAAAATGAAATAGAAGGAAAGAAGACTGTTAATTATTATATTGGGAGTATGGCAAGGCACACACTAATTCAATTATGCGGATATTTCGGGTTTTTGAAAATTTTACTAGAAGAGAATAAATATCCGATAATTCCTATACTAGTAATAGATCATTTATCTAAGCCATTTGATCATACAAATTCAAAAGCTATAGGTAGAGTAATATCCAAAGCGTATGAAAGTATCGGGAAAGACAAATTACAGCTTTTTATGTTTGATGATGAGGAATATGAAATATTGGACTTAAAACCAGACCATGCGGAGAACTTAGTTACAGAATTTAAAACAGGTTTCAATCCTTTTTTTACTCCAACAACGAATGGGAAAACTGAGGAAGAACAAAACTAGGTTTCCAATAAAGATATAAATTTTTTAAGTAATAGTGAATAAAGAAGAAAACGGCATGTTTTTATACAGCTTTACTGCGGAGAGCTAACCTAAATGTGAAGAATTTAATTAATATCAAATTAGTGAATCCAGCATCGATTTGGAGCGTACGCCTCTCTTCACTATTACCATAAAATACTTGCTAATACATGTTACTAGGAGGGGTGATTAATGTGAGAGATGAGTTTAGTCAAGATACAAAAAATACATTATCTAAAAGAGTAGGTGGGTGCTGTTCTAATCCTTGTTGTAGAAAGACAACATCAGGTCCTCATTCTGATTTTAGCAAATCAATTAATATTGGAGTAGCTGCGCACATAACAGCAGCAGAAATTCATGGTCCACGCTATGACTCTTCTTTAACTCAAGTTGAAAGAAAATCTGCAACAAATGGCATATGGTTATGTCAAGATTGCGCAAAATTAATAGATAGTGATGTATTAAAATATTCTGTTCATGTTATTAAAGAGTGGAAAAAGACCTCAGAAGAGATAGCGTTGAAAGAAATTAGCTCTCACGTGTCAGTCAGTGAAGTTCCTAAAGATTTTGGCAGAAATTTATTATTTACTGAATTTTCTGAATACTCTAGAACGTTTATTAAAACATATTTTTATGATAATGCTTTAAATGCGTTAAAAAGAAACAATTGTGTTCTCTTGAACGGATATTCAATGATGGGTAAAACAGCAACTTCTATAATGCTAGCCGCATCATTTGATGAGAGTTACGATATTATTTACAATCAAAACTTATCTGTAATATTAGACTGTGTAAGTAAGGAACCCAATAAATTAGATTTAATAGTTATTGATGATTTTTTGGGACAGGATGAACTTATGGATAATAAATATTTATCGGAACTGGAAAAATTACTAAAAAAGATTACTAAACTTTCGTGTAAGAAGTTAATATTAAATTCAAGAAAAACTTTGTTAGCTAATTTAAAAGTGCGACATAAGGGACTGTTTAATTATCTCAAGAATGAATTTGTAAATATAGAGATTGACTGGTCAAAATCTCAGGAAGAAGATGTGGTAATTAAATTAGAAATATTAAAAAGTTATATCAAATCAAATAATCTGCCAAAGGAGTATGTAGAAAAGATATGGAATAAAGAAGTATTGACTAAAGTCCTATTGCATGATGATTTTAGTCCACTGGCAATTGAATACGCAACTAAGCCTAAAAGTGTTGAACCGGATGATTATAAGGAATTTTTTATGAAAAAACTAGATGAACCTGATTCAATATGGAGTACAGAGATAGCTTCATTAAATATCAATGCCAAAGTATATCTGTGTACACTTGTTTCCCTTTCAAGTACTACCATAGATAAAACAATAGTAGATGAATGCTTTGAGCATAGGTTTTCTGATAGTTACGATGAATTTGATGATGAATCATTTGAAAATACATTTAAGAGGCTAGAAGGTTCGTTGATTAAATGGAATTCATCAAAAAAAATTAGTGTTTATCATCCGTCCTTGTTTACATATGTGATTGGTGAAATTGGTGAAAAAGAGAAAAAGAAAATACTTGATTGTGCTATCTATATCGAGCAGTTCGAAACATTTAAAAATACATATGCTCAAAAGAAATTAAAAGAGCTAATTTTGACTAATGATTTTTTTGATTTGAAGGTGATGCCAGCTGTTTTACATTACTCAAATTCATCAAGTTTAGAAGTAATGAACTCAATATTATTGAAATATTTAAAATACATCCATGATTTTAATATTAAAGAACCTAATGAATATATCATTGAAATTTTGGATTGCGTGCTTAAAAACAATCTTTTTTTGCTGCACTCAATAGACGTAATTGTTAATATATTACTTTCTGAAAATTATGATTTAATAGATATTTTTACGAATGAGGAGCAAATGCAGCAGATCTTTAGATATTCAAATATGGAAGATACATGGAAATTAATTGGCATTTGTGTTGAAACATCAGACATGGGTTTAGACTTTCAGAAAATGCCTATATACATTCAGGAAGTATTAAAGACAAAGCTAGGTGATCTTGCGACTTATAATATTACCGAATTGTTAGAGTCGGAAATGGATAGTTTTATTTTAGAGAGAATAGAAGAGTATGAAGCAGAATATTTGGAAGATGATGCATACGAAATTGTTTATACAATGGAGAATGAATTTGCTTCAGAAATCTTAGAGAAAGCACAATTAACTTTTCAACTTGAGGCAGAAACAAATAAATTATATAACATTGATTTTGATAGTATTGAGTATTATATTATTGATGATGATGGCTACATCTTCGAGGTAGCCATGAATAAGCTAAACGATCATCTCTCAACTTAGTCAGCTCAACTAAATAGTTGGTTAATATTTTCTCGTTTGTTTTCTTGAAAGAATCCGTTTAAATGCTTTTACACGAAATTTTTAACAGAGACGTTTTTTCTATGTGTTGTAGTGTATGAACAGTTCAAAAAGTAAGATTAAAGTTCCGTACTTACTGCAAAACGCCCATAATCCGGTGAACTGGTTCCCTTGGTCGGAGGAGGCTTTTGAAGTCGCTAAGCGCGACAACAAGCCTGTCTTTTTATCTATTGGGTATAGCTAGTTATTGATTCACACGAACCTGTCATTGATGCATGGCAGTCGTTACAATGATACACAAGTAATTATCAAGGTAAAAGAACAGGAATTGAAAAAGCAGAAACGGGCGTTGGACAAGCTGCATGAGTCATATGAAGAGGACATGCTAACGAAGCAGGTATTTTTGGAGAGGAAGGCTGTAAGGGCAAGACAGATTCAGAAATTGGAAGAAGAGTTGAAGGATTTACGGAAGGTTGTAGTAGATGAAGGCAATTATCCGGCTGTTGAGCAGATATATGAACGGGTTGGGCAGTTTAGAGAGTTGTGGAGCGTCGTGGTGACGAGTGAAGAGAAGAATCGGGCGTTGAAGAAGTTGGTGGAGCGGATTGTTTATAATCGGGTGGAGTTGACGGTTTGTTACAGGTGATAATGCATGAAGAGATATGAAGTTGACTATGGGCCTCTGGAAATATTTCCAGAGGTTCTTTATATGGAGAAATTTAGTTCTTTTGGAAGGGGGGAAGAGAACTATGTCGAATATTAAAAAGAGAATGGAGTAATGGCGTTTTTTGGAATAATTTCCGCAAGAGTTTAGAACTAAAATCATTTTATTAATTTATTAAGGATGAATATTAGAAATGGAACTAAATACGGTGTTTACATTAGTTCAGAAGTTCTCTTTAATTTTGATGGGTACTGCTAGAACAATTCCTTATGGTATTCCCGGCATGTTCCAACTCTCGCAAGACCTTATCCTCAACTAAGGCCTAAATATAATTCAGACAAATAATGGGTTAAATTTCAGGAGCATTTAACTGAAGGGGATGATCTAGAAACAGCACTGACTGGGTTAAATTTACTGGAAGAGATTATGTATGATATTACGAGAAGTACATGGGAGTTGATCATTTGGCGTTGTTGTTCAATTTCATGATGAGATTGTAGGAATGGGGCAAATCTTTTTTTATATTCAAGACATAACCTGATGCATGAACATCAGAACGAGGGAATTAGTCAAGGCGGCAGTTATCGAACAGATATCTTCAGGTCAAGGAGTGTGTCATTAGTGAACAAAAAGTTAATGCTATTAAGTTTTCTTAGTATGTTTTCAGTAGTATGCCTATCCATTACGGTCTTTGCGGCCACTGCAGGATACTCTTTAAGGGTAAACGGGACTGATATTAAAGGAGAAGCGAAGGTCATTGATGGAGTGACCTATGTACCTTTGCGCACAGTTATTGAAGGTTTGGGAGGGTCATACCACGTCATGCCTGAGTCGAATACAATCAGTATTTTGAGAAGAGACATAGGCATGTACGGCGGGTACACTGAGTCCAATCCATTACGATCCGGTTCAAAAGCATATTTTGAAATAAATGATAATTTTGATAAATTCATTGGTTCAGTTTCCATTGAAGAAACGAGTACAGGAAAGGATGCTTTGAAAATCCTTCAGGAGAAAAAAGAACCTGCTCCAAGCGGTTATACCTATGTTCTTGTAAAAGTGAACCTTGAAATCTTAGCATCTGAAAAAACTGGGGAATCGCTGTCAATAAATAATTATAGGTTTCAGTATATTGACCCGGTAACTCAAAAGAGAACTCCTTCTTTTATGTTCTCCCAGTATTCGCCCAGCGTATCAGAAGGAAAACCCTTCAACGGTTGGGTTGGATTTTTAATTCCAGAAGGTCATCAATCTGGAATGATAGTTTTATCAAGTCCAAATGATCGGCAGAATGCTTTATGGATGAAAGTACAATGACATCGTGAAATATTATTGATCCGTGTGACCTGCCCCTAGTTGTAACGGGTGATAGGAGTGAAATACATGAGTTCAGTTACGTAATACAACAATGCTTTCACGATGTGGATCCTAACGGAGTCTTGGTTACAGAAGCCTATGACTGCAATCTGATAGGCTAAGTCTTTTACACTGCGCAGGCCAGCCTTACGGTGGAGCGGATTATGTATAATCGAGAAGGGAACCGTGTAGAGTTGAAGGTTTGTTATAGGTAAGGATTACAAGACAAATTTAAACTAAGATTGAATTGGTTGAAGATTGACGGAAAGAAAATTCATGGCCGAAAAGGTCGTGAGTTTTTCTTTTTTCGCACTCCATACTTAATAGAAATATCGAAAAATCAATTCATTCGGTCTTCCTTGCAGAAGCTCAAGAAGGTGATGCACATGACAACTCACAAAGCACCCAATATATTAGCCAAGGAAAAGTCACCTTATTTGCTACTACACGCACATAATCCGGTGAATTGGTTCCCTTGGTCGGAAGAGGCTTTTGATATCGAGAAGCGCGACAACAAGCCTGTCTTTTATTGGATATAGCTAGTTGTTGATGATGGGATGTTTGCGTGAATCAATTTTTTAATGAAACTTCCGCTGGTGAGTTGGCGGGAGTTTTTTTGTTTTAAAAGTGCTTTTTGAAATCGCGCTTCTTCCATTTAATGGTATAATAGAACAATAGTTCATCGAGACGTTTAGCCGAATTACATTTGAATATTGAGATCAAGCTGGTAATTTAATGAAGTTGGTGAATATACGTTATCCAAAATTACCTAAAATTATTGAGAAAGAGAGTGAGCTTTTATATGTCTAAGTATATAGAATATCTTTGCACTTCTACTACAGCTTTTGGTAATAAGGAAGTAGTTATTGATTTTGATCAGTGTGAAATCACAAAAGTGAAAATACATTTTTCAAGCGAGGGAGATCGGCCCAAGAGTGGGCTAATAAGAATAACTGTTAATTACAAAGAAACTATTGGTTACGATAAAGCTAAAGAATCAGGTGATCGCAAGGTTGAACAAATTATCAATAGCTTGGTTTTTGTAAAAGGAATTCAAATTAATAATCCTTATATTCATAGCGAAAATATTAGACCAAATCCGTCTGTTGTCGCTAGGATGGTAGGCAGATTTGATCTAATAGCTGATTTAAGACAAGAACAGATTAGTGAGTTTGTAGAGTTGGCTAAAACTGAAAAAACTAATCATATTTATTATACTTTGTATAAACAATCAATGAATCACAATGACGATCTAGGGAAATTTATGTTCTTATACAGCTTGTTAGTAGTGATAATAGATGCAAAAAAGCAGAAAGATGTGGACTCTTATATTATTTCAAATGATCCTAGTGAAGAGGCTAAACAGAGGCAATCTACAAGAATGATTAAGAAGTATGGAAGTATGACAAGGAGTAATGAATTAGAAACGAGATTTACTTGGTTGCGAAATCAATTAGGACATACTCAAGAAGATAGTGAGGTATCAGCGGTCATTAATGAGATTAAGGAATGTTGGAGAGAGCTAGATCGTATAGTGAAAAATTCAATCGAAGATAAGGTCGCTGAGTAGGGAAATCGTGGAAGAGGTAACTTTGGATAACATTATATTCACGCATCGGGCACACGCCCTTCGGCCCGGCAGGGGAATTTCGGGAAGCAGAGGCAGCCGGACACACCTGGCATTCGCCAGGCGTCGTGAATACGAGAACGTTATCCGAAACTGCTTTATAATAACTTCATCAAAAGAAAACTTACTAAAGGATGACAAAAGAATGATAGATAATAAAGTTTTATTTGAAATTATAGATAAAAGTATTCAACAAAGAGGATATAGATTAATCACAGAAAAACCAGATTTAAAGATATCGGGAGATAGTATTTTTGAATATAAGAGAACTGATCCACCACGAATGAATATTTCTGCAGTTTGGAACTCGGATAAGGAAAAAGGTTACTTTATGATTCAATTGAGTTATAGAAGAAAGATATATGAACAAGGAATGTTTCTAATACGTTTCAGAGACCTGAAAGATGAAGATGAATTAATAGACGACATGAACGGAATTTTTAAACATTGGAAACAATAACAACGCATTCATGCTCCGGGTGTCGGCCCTTTGGTCCGATAGAGGGTAGGGGCAGGGAAGAAGAATCAGTCGACCAACCACTGAGAGCCTAAGTGCTGGTGCACCTGTTCCCATTGGTCACTTAAGGCTCTCAGGTTCAAATGAGGTTGAAAATAGCAAAACAAGAACAAGCATATTATATAAATAGTGATACAGCAGTCAACGTAATGTATTGTTTTTATGATAGGCTGTTAGCACAATTGTTCGATTCATCAAGGCAAGAAGTCTTAAATGTTTTTCATTAATATAAAAAAGCTAATATATCAAGTAACACATTTGCAAGAAAAAGATATCGATGGTAGGAGTATAACTATGACAAATAATAACTACTTAGGTGAAAAAGAACAGTATAAAAAAGTTCTTAATAATGAAGAAATAAGTCGAATAGTAGATTCAGAACTGAGAGATATTCGTATGAAATACTGGAACTTGTTACGTAAAACTTTTTTAGATGAACACAAAATACCAGACAGCATGCTTGGAAAAGAATTTGATATAATTAAAGCAGCAGAGGCAAAAGAACTTGATGAATATAGAAAACGTAATTACAGGGGTTAAAACATATATTATGGTGTACCCAAACATAAAATTAGAGATTGAGTATAGCTACTTATTGACCCACACGTACATGTCATTGATGGGATGTTCGTGTGAATCAATTTTAAGATGTTTTCGCCAGTGGAATTGGCGGAGGCTTTTTGTTTGGAAGTGAAAGAATTCCGTTCGTCATATTTTTCCATTTTATAGTATAATCTATAGGTACAATTAGAATCCTGATTTGATCGTTTATATAATTGTATTCTGTAGATTGGCGAACTTCGTGAATATTACGTTAGGTGAAATTGAAGCATAGTAAATAATAATTACTAGGGAGGTGTCAAAGATGTCAGGTGAAACCATAAAAAACATAGATGATCTTTTTAACATGATAGATTCGTTAATGAGAGAGCCCGCTCCTTTTTGGAACAAGTTTTATAGCGATAGAACGAAGAAAGTCCCTTTTTTTGTGAACTATCCAGATGAGAATCTCGTATCATATTTTGAATCGGGGATCTTACATGCTGGTAGAATGCTGGAATTGGGATGTGGGCCAGGAAGAAACGCAATATATGCATCACTTAAAGGATACGAGGTGGATGCAGTTGACATATCGGAAGAAGCTATTGATTGGGCGAAGGAACGTGCCAGAGAGAAGAATATTTCAATAAATTTTGAATGCAAGTCCGTATTTGAACTTAATATAAAGGATCAACAATATGATTTGGTATATGATTCTGGTTGTTTACATCATCTATGGCCACATAGACGGATTGGGTACATTCAAATGATTCATAATGCACTAAAAACCGGAGGATATTATGGATTAACATGCTTTGCTCCAGGGTTTACTGAAATTGGAGGAGCGCTAGAAATAAGTGATTGGGAAGTATATCGTGAGAAAAGTATGAAAGGCGGACAAGCTTACAGCAAAGAGAAATTACACGAACTATTAGAAGATTATTTTGAAATAGTAGAATTCAGAAGCATGACAACATGTAATGAAAGTGATGAGATATTTGGGGTGCCCTTTTTGTGGGCAAGTCTTTGGAGAAAGAAGTAAATCATTGGTAGTGTTCAAAGAGGGCTTCAACATCACCTAACAACACATTCACGCTACGGATCGCAAGCAATCCTTGGTCTGCCCGATGCATTTTCGAGGAAGTGGAGTCAGACAGACAACCCTGCATCATCTAACCGCAGTCGCGGCCGGTCGCTACGCTCCCTTAAGGTGATGAGGGTTCGTGAATGCGGAAACGTTATATGAAAGTCAGGAAAGCAAATAATTTAGGAATGAGTGCTTTAATACATGGGAATCAAAGAGAAAATTAATGCTAAGTTTGATGAAATATTCGACTTTTATCAGAGGGAAGCTGTTGTATATTGTCAAAATAATAATTCACAACATATAAATGAGCTACTACTTCGAAGAAAAGAATTGAAAAATCAAAAAAACTATTTGCTAAGTATTGGGCTGGTATCGGTACAGGTGTACCGGTAGGTTTGTTTGTAAATAACATTAATAAATTTGGGTTTTTAATAGGTAAACCTGATGATGGAATAATTCCATTACTCTTTAGATTTATCATTGTAGTATGTCTAATGCTTTCTATTATAGAGGGAGTTTTTGCAGTCCTTGGTATTTTTAAATATTTTTCGTCTGATACAACACCATTAATGGATTATTCAGAAGAAGAAGAATTAAGAATTATTGAAGTAGAAATAAATAAAATAGTAAATATTCGTTAGCATTTCAAAGACGACCTGACCCTCATATAACATTATATTCACGCGTTGGGCATACGCCCTCGATCCTGCAGAGGGATTTCGGGGAAGTAGGAGTATCTGGACACATCCGACTACGTCGGACGTCGTGAATACGGGAACGTTAGGTGAAATAGTTGCATGAAAGAGATGAATGTACTGGGTTATACGAAAGAGTTAGTAATTATGCCAAGACTTGTTTCGACCTTGAAGAATCCGATCCAGATTATTCAAAAATTAGTTTTTCGGAATTCTGTGCATATCTCAAATACATGATGTTAGGTAACTCTGCCTCTAGAGTTACCTTTGTTTCTTAATCTGGTTTGCAAAAATAAAAGAAATCAGTTATATTCAATGTAATTAGATAATCTAACTATAGGAGTAAGGAGGTATACAAATTGAAAAGAAAGCCTGCCAAGGAATATACGACCGAGCAACAATTACCGAGACTTGGAACATCACCTTATTTGAAGTTGATGGAGCGTACAGCCTCATCTGATACCAATCTAAATTCAGCGCATCTGGGACTAATTATGCTCTGGCTTGGAGATAACATTTTAGACATGGTGGATATTGATTTAGCTGCTTTTGACATCACGGAGAGCAAGCTGGATCTATTACTCCTATTATCCCTTCACGCAGATCAGGAGTTGGTTACACCTTCATCCTTAGCAGACCGATTGGGGATTCGTCGATCGTCCGTAACGGCCTTGTTAATATGGCTGGAGAAAAGAAATTTGATTGTTCGTGAACCGTATGCCAAGGATGGTCGCATGTCTCACGTTCGTATTAGCGCTGAAGGCAGTACGCTTGTGAATCAAATATTGCCTACGTTCTGGTCTACTTGCGCATCCCTTGTTGATGAATTAGATAAAGAGGAGCAAGCGGTGTTCCAAAAAGTGTTGGTTAAACTAAATGCAAGTTTAGAAAAACGACTTGGATCGGGTAGATAATTTTTTTGGTCATATAGTTAGATAATCTAATTACATGAGATCAGAGATGGATATGATCTGATTTGATAACCGTGATGGATATTACAACATGAAGGTATGTGATGCAAAATGAAACAAACTCGGCATTCCGGGGACCAGCAGCAGAGTCGTGAACAGCATTTTATATCGCTGCGCATCATGTTTAAGGAGATGTTCTTGCACACAAGGACGCAATGGGTCTTGCTTATGCTTGGTGCCGTCACAGTGATAGCCATTTCTATTCTTGAATTTATGATCCCCCAGTTAACTAAAGAGATCATAGACCAGATCATCCCTGAAAAAAGGTATTACGCGCTACTAGAAACGGGAGGCCTTATCCTGCTAGCTGCATTGCTGCTGGGGATATTTAACTTCAGTAGCAGTTATGTAATGACAATTGTTAGTCAGAAGGCAATTCTCCAGTTGCGAAACAAATTGCACAAACACACATTAAGTTTGGATTTGAAATTTTTTGACCGTAATCGGACCGGGGATCTTATGGCAAGGTTAACGAGTGATGTAAATCAACTACAGGAACTGGTTTCAGCCGATAGCTTGTCCATCATAGCGGATGTCATAACCTTCGTTGCGATCGTGGGGTACTTATTATATACGGACTGGCAATTAGCATTAATTACACTTATAACCTTGCCTTTCTTATTTGTAACATCACGATATTTCAGCCTACGCATTAAGAGTGCCTATAGAGCGGTACGTAACATATCAGCTCAGTTAAACAACTCACTTCAAGATACGTTGTCAGGCATACGGATGATCAAGTCTTTTGCAAGTGAAGATGCGGAAGCTAAGCAGTTCGAGGCATTGAGCGAACAGCATCGGATAGCCAGAGTCTTTGCTTCAAGGTTGTCGGGAACTTTCTCGCCAATTATCGATTGGCTGAATTATGCAGGTATGACGTCGGTGCTCCTATTCGGAGCGTGGCAGGTTATGCATGGGAACATGTCCGTTGGTGATATCGTAGCTTACTTAGCTTACTTGCGTTTGTTGCAAGCGCCCATCCGCTCCTTTAGCAGAATGATTACCAAAGTGCAGCAAACGGCAGCAGCATTCGAGCGCATTCAAGAAGTCTTAGCAACCGTTCCAGAGGTTTACGATATGGAAGGAGCGATTGTTCTNNGACATCCCATTCTACAAAACTTTCAATTGCGGCTTCCATGTAACCAAACTACGGCTTTGGTTGGTTCGTCAGGATCAGGAAAGTCAACGATTGCTTATTTGATTGCCCGTTTGTACGACGTTCAGCGAGGGGACATTTATATTGACAGTTATCCGTTAACGGAAGTGACGGTGAAGTCGCTTCGTCAGCAGATGGGGATCGTATCTCAGGACGTAATTCTCCTTAATGGCACGATACGTGAAAATATTGCGTACGGTAGACCTCAGGCCACAGAAGATGAGATTAAAGCGGCTGCCCATGCCGCAAACGCTCATGAATTTATTTCAGCCTTTCCAATGGGCTATGATACGCCCATCGGTGAAAGAGGGGTCAAGCTTTCCGGAGGAGAAAAGCAAAGATTGTCAATAGCCAGAGCTTTCTTGACCAATCCTCGCATTCTTATTTTGGACGAAGCTACGGCTGCTCTGGATACGGAATCTGAACAGCGTATTCAGCATGCGTTATCTGTGCTTCTTCCAGGTCGAACTTGTCTAGTTATCGCCCATCGTCTTTCCACGATTCAAAATGCCGATCAAATTGTTGTATTGGAGCATGGAGAGATTGTGGAGCTGGGAAATCATGAAAACCTACTCCGCCGAAATGGGCGATACAAGGAACTATACGAGATGCAATTTCCAACGAAATCTAACTTCGAACAAATTTTATAATTGAGGTGTAATATGAACAATCCAATCAATGCTACNNTAGAAATTATACGCTTATGACCATTATCCTTTGCTGGACCGGCCTTGTTGTCATGTCCAGTCTATACGTAACGATTCCGCTAATTACATTGTTTGCACAGCTTTTTGAAATTCCCACGACGAATGCTGCCGCTGCGGGAAGTACTTTTTCGATAGGCTTTGCCATTGGTTGTTTAATCTATGGCGCGCTGTCTGATAAATACGGACGGANNGTAATTCTGGGAACCGTTCACAGCTTTGCATGGATCTTGGTTTTAAGAGGACTACAGGGAGCAGCAGCAGCAACCTTCTCTCCAGTAGCGCTTGCCTATGCGGTGGAGATGTATCCAGCGGAAAAACGGGTAACTACCATTGGTTTTATCAGTACAGGATTTCTGATTGCAGGTATTGTTGGTCAAGTGGTTAGTAGTATGCTCAGTGAGCATTATGGCTGGAACGCTGTTTTTTATATTCTTGCCGTTGTTTATGCGGTGACCGCCACATTAGTGTTCTTCTTCCTTCCCAAAGGAGGTATCCAGCAGGCACACGCTAATATCTGGGAGCCTATTAAGCAAATTGGCAAAGTATTTGTTCAAAAACAATTGGTGTTATGTTATCTAGTGGCATTCGTTCTGCTTATGTCTTTTGTAAGCATGTATACAGTACTGGGTAACTATCTAAGCTCAGCTCCATATGAGCTAAGCAAGCAAGAAATTCTTTCTGTCCGTTTTATCGGCATATTAGGCATGCTTGTTTCTCCATTCGCTGGAAGAATATCCAAGCATGTCGGCGTAGGTATAACGCTTCGCGGTGGATTGTTGCTAGCGATCATTGGTTTGGCGTCTATGGGGATGATTTCTAATCTGCCACTTCTTATTGTGATGAGCATCCTTTTTGTGGGGGGGATCGCACTAGCCGTTCCTTCACTTGTTTCGCTTGTTGGGCAAGTGGGCGGCAAGATGCGCGGGATAGCTGTATCCGTATATACTTTTGTATTGTTTACAGGCACAAGCTTCGGTCCGATTATCTCGCTTCAATTGATGAATAATGCAAGTTATTTAATTACGTTTCTTCTATTGGCATGTATTCTGTGCATTGGGTTGCTAGCAGCATGTCTTATTCATTATGAGGGAGGCAGGAGAGTTAAACAGCCAGTAAATTTGTGATGAATAAACAAAAAACGATGAAATGACATCATAACGAATGTTTATTAAAGGTAACTTCATTTGAAGTTACCTTTTTACTTTGAAGTCACGTGGGCCCGCAATGTGGTCTGGAGAAGCTTATGTCCAAATGGAAAGGGATGTTTTTAAATGGATACCCAAAATGTAGATCCTAATGAAAATAGTTGTATAAAAATTTGATATACGCGCAGAGAAATTCCGGTGAATAGCGTCAAATATAAGTAGACGTTAAGAAAGATTTACTGGGGTTCTTATGTTCCTTGTTGCAGTCGAACAGTTCTTAAGTTTTTTGTAAGAATCGGCTAAGAAAAAAGAAAGTTCCGTTATGTACAATGTATGAAATGAGAGACTATAACCGTATTAAGGATGGTGAATGAGTTGGGTTTCAAAATACGTAAAACTACGGTGCAGTCCGTCTGGATGATGTGGGAAAAAGCTTTTGCGTTGCTATCACATTTTCGCGGATCGCATAAGTCGCGTTTTGGTATATGTACCGTGATGCTAAAAAAGCACCGGGGACAGCCTATTGTATGCCAGGACGCCACGGTCATCAATCAGGGAGAGTGGGTGGGAGAACTCCACCTTGACAATGAAAGAATCCTGAAGTTGATCCGGTCCGAAGGATCGGATCGTGCCGCACTCCAAACGGCTCGCATGCTGCGTAAATCAATGCAGCAAATCAATGAAGCCTTCGAATCGCAGTCTGAGTTCAGGCAGGTCAAGGCTTTATTGGGGATTACATTGCTCCATCGGGGATTAACACACGGTCTTGGTTTTGAACAACAAAATATAAAGTCCGGCGTTTTTGAACGCATCACCACCATCTATCTTCGATTACTGCTGTCTGCCATGCACCCGGAAGGGAGACAAAGAATCAATCGGCGAACAGAGCAACTGGTCCCGATGTTACTGATTCATTCACGCGCCTCACTGAAGAACCGGTTCTCACCCGGACAGAACTACTCTGGTTAGGTCTTACGCTTGTTATATGGAGGTGTAATCATGCTTACATATCTGATAGGAGGAATACTATGTGCCGCCACTCTTTACATGTTTATTCCGAGCTTGATTACGCGAGTGAGCGGCTTTGGTGTCTTTCGCAAAGGAACGGTAAAAAAACAGGTGGCATTCACTTTTGATGATGGGCCACATCCGAAATATACGCCGGAATTGCTGGATTTATTGAAGTTACATCAAGTGAAGGCTACTTTTTTCGTGCTTGGATCGCGAGCGGAGCAGTATCCAGATCTGATCAGAAGAATGGATCGGGAAGGCCATCAGATTGGCATCCATAATTATTGCCATACATCTAATTGGCTGATGCTGCCCAGTACGATTAGGCGAGAACATCTGGACCGCTCCGCTGATATTATAGAGTCTATTGTCGGAATCAGACCCAATCATTACCGTCCACCCTGGGGATTAATCAATCTATTTGATTTCTTTCGGCACAAGCAGTATCGAATTGTTCTATGGTCACTGAAGGCGGGCGACTGGAACATCCGGGCCTGTCAAACCCGGATGCAGGCCATTCTGTTAGGAGGAATCACCGATGGCTCCGTTGTCTTACTTCACGACAGCGGTGAGACTGCGGGCGCGGACCGGCATGCTCCTCATTTTATGCTGCAAGCTTTAGAAGAAGTGCTAAACCAACTGCAGGCAAGAAACCTGCAATTTGTTCGCCTTGACGAAATGTCTTNNGATTTCAGAAATTTGCTATTAAGACTTAAATTGTTTGCGGAAGCAGAGCGGCGAGATGCCCATCATTAATTTGAAGGTTCGTCCAAAATGGGAGGTGTTATCAAACCCAACCATTCCCGCAATTTCAGTAACATTAAAAGAAGAGCCAATCAGCAAATCACGAGCTTCTTTAATACGGATATTATTGATATATTCAATGAAGCTGAACCCGGTGGATTCTTTAAAAGTTCGGCAAAGGTAAGAAGAGCTTATGTCGAATTGCCGTGAAATCTCACAGAGTTTAAGCGGTTCCATATAATGTTGATTAACATAATTAACGATGTCCAGGATTTTCTTATGTGTACGATTGGATTCCACCAAGGGAGCTGCACGGCTGTCAAATAGTTTACGATTAAGATAGAGAAGCAACTCTACCAATAATAGTTGTTGGTACTGTTCATATCCGCGGGCTTGCTTCTTCCCCTCCTGGATCATCTTCTGAAAAAGCTGTTCGATAAAATATTGATCTATCCCGGTCATCTTCAAAGCGCGGTTATCACTTTTGAACAATTCGAGCAGTTCCTCACATTGACCGCCGGTGCAGAAATGCTGCAGGAATTCTTTTTTAAACAGGAGTGTAACCCGTTCATACATATTGCAGCCGGAATTAACCAGTTTGTGCATTTCGTGAATATCCATAAATAGCAGCGTTCCGCCCGCAACCTGGTAGGTTCTGTCCCCTATAAAATAATAAAAATCCCCGGATATTAAATACAGAATCTCATATGCATCATGATAGTGCCTTGAAGGCATGCTGGTGTACACCTGTTTCTTGCGGCTGATGTCAAAAAGAGTAGACTCATAAAATACCGGTTTCATTCAGCACCTCCTAAGAGGATTGTAGACTTAATCTAGGGTTTGTAGCAACATATGTATAAAAATTAATAATTACAAGAAAATACGTGCTGTTTGGACAAACTTTTTGAGATATGCTTGAACTTAATTACCAAGTGTTGGAAAAAGGAGGGTTGTCATGCTCAGATAGGTTGGGATAAGGTTCACTGCTGCTAAAAGTTAAAGCGCTTAAACTATTCAGTTAAAGGAGAGATTGCGGTGCTTAATTCAACGAATAATAAGGTTTCCAAGAAGATGAAATTTTCATTGCTGATCTTGCTCAGTTTTTCAATGATTTTTTCTTATAGCTATCTGTCTAATACATCTCTACAGAAAAGTTATGCGGCAGGGAACCCTGATTCTAATTTCTCACCGGCAACACTTCAATTCTTGCGTGACAACACAGGTCTGGATGGTGAGCAGTGGAACAATATTATGATGCTTGTCAACAAACCGGAGCAGGACGATCTGAACTGGATCAATTTTTACGGATATTGTGAAGATATTGATGATGACCGCGGGTATACGATTGGAATATTCGGTGCGACTACAGGCGGCTCAAATGATACCGGTCCCGACGGTCCGGATCTGTTCAAGGCATATGACGCTGCCAAAGGTGCGAGTAATCCTTCGGTTAAAGGCGCATTGGCCCGGATCGGTGTTAAGGGCTCGATGAAAGGGAAGATCCTCGAAATCAATGAAAGCGAAGAGAGCTTCTGCAGTAAGATCGGCAATTTGCAAGATGATCCTGAGTGGAGAGAGGCTATGTGGAAAACGTTCTACAATGTCTATATTAAATACAGTGTGGAGCAGGCCCGCAAACGCGGCTTTAACTCGGCAGTGACTATTGGTTCCTTCGTAGATGCGGCGCTGAACCATGGAGCTACCGGCGGCTCCGAGACCCTTCAAGGGCTTTTGGGTAAATCGGGAAGCAGCACGGATGAGAAGACTTTCATGACCAAATTCTATAAAGAACGGACCAAGATTGTCGATACTAATGAGTACAACGATCCGCCTAACGGCAAGAACCGTGTGAAGCAGTGGAGCAATTTGCTGAACATGGGAGAGACAGACCTGAAGGGTGCAGATTCGGCAGTCCTTCAAGTTACTGATTGGGAACTCCAATAACAGGAATGCAGAGGTAGATAGAACCGCCGTTCTTCTCGGTGACGGTGGTTCGATGATAAGTGAAATTAAGGAAGAGGGAGATGGGCTGAATGGATAACAACCAATCTTATCTCAAAAATAGATTTTCAAAGGTAATCAGTCTAATGGTTATAGGTTTGCTGCTTGCCATGGAGTTGACCGGTTTTGTCTCAGCAGGAAGAGAAGGAAATGAGGAAGATCTTGCATTCGAAGCAACTGCAGTTCAGGAAACGATTGCCCAGTGGATTTTTAAAGACAAAGGCGAGAACGGAGTATTTCCGGCTACAGGCGGGGTATATCAGACGGCTTCATCCATTCGTGATGTAGGAACTAATACGGATGCGTACACCTATGAGTCAGGTGAGAACAGTGTACGCAACCAGGGCTGGCATGAAGGAACTGGCCTTAAATACTGGCTTGCCACGCTTTCGACCAAAGGCTTCGAAGGTATATTCCTCTCTTCACAGCAAACTTCTTCAAGTACAGGACCTAGAGATTTTAAGGTGCAATACAGTACGGATCAGCAGGAATGGACAGATATTGCGGGCAGCAACCTTGTTCTAGCCCAGAACAATTTTAATTGTTCCAATAATTCCTGCAAATTAACTAACCTCGTTTTGCCTGCGGGAACAAACAATCAAGATGTACTCTATATCCGCTGGGTGGTAAACTCTGCGAAAAGCGTAAGCGGGGGAACGGTATCCAGCTCAGGCTCAAGCAGAATCAAAGATGTGGTAATTAAAGGAACACGCAGCAGCGGCGAACCAGGAGACACTCCCACACTTGAGGTAAGCAAAACTCCCGCTTCAGGGGCTGCAGATGTTTCCCTTAACGCAGAGATCACAGTGAAGTTTAATAAAGCCATCAGTCTCGACAGTGGCTATCAAGTTGTAATCACAGAAAACAATGTTCCTCTTAACAACATCTCTGCCTCGCTTCTCGGTCAAGACTCGGTCAAAGTCAGCCACCCTAATTTTACTGCCGGCAAAACTTACAAGGTGACCATCCCTAAAGAGCTTGTTAAGGGGACTACGGATGGCCGGTCACCGGAGAACGATATTACCTGGAGCTTTAAGACGAAGTCTCCGGATACCGGCAACAAAACACCAACGCTGCTGAACATGACTTTTAATGGGGACCCTAAGACAAGTATCGCCTTTGACTGGTATACAGCCGAAACCGTCAGAGGTACAGTAGTGCAAGTGGTGGAGGCCTCCAATGCGGGAGGAAGCGAGTTCCCGGAACAACTGGCAACTTCTTATGAGGGCAGCGCAACAGTTATTGAAACCTTAATGACATCAGGAGACAGAAGTTCCAAGAAGTATAAAAAGTTCGCCAGCCACAAGCTTATTGCAAGCGGTCTTATGCCTGGAACTAAGTATATCTACCGGGCCGGTAACGGTGATGNNCGTGATGCAGACGGCTGGAGCGAGGCGGGTTCTTTTATCACGGACAAGGCGGATAATCAGGATTTCCATTTCCTCTACGTAACCGACACCCAAGGCTCAAGTAAATCGAATTTCGATCTGTGGCAGGATACTTTTAAGAGAGCTATTGAGAAAACGGTAGACCCCAAATTTGTTCTTCTTACAGGGGATCTAACAGATGACGGTGATCTGGAGCAGCTGTGGCAGTGGTTCTTAGGTGTGCCGAAAAAAGAATTTGCTAATGTGCCATTTGCACCGATTATCGGCAACCATGAGATAGAGGATTATCCGAATAATAACTTTTATAACCATTTTAATCTTCCAAAAGATGTCGGGACGGGGGCTCATGACGGGTCGGTATATGCTTTCGAATACGGCGATGCCCTGTTTATGCAGATCAATTCCCAGTACGAAGGAGAGGTCAAGCCGTATAAAGCGGATATTCAGTTCACGAAGCAATTGGAATGGATGCGGAATCAAGTGGCAAAGACCGACAAGAAGTGGAAATTCGTCTCTATGCATAAGGGAGCGTATTCTTCAGGGGATAACGCTTCGGCAGAAAGCGACCGGGTAGAATTTTACCGGAAATATCTGATTCCTGTATTTGATGAGCTGGGTGTGGATATGGTGTTTGAGGGTCATGACCATATGTATATGAGGTCTTTTCAAATGCTGAACAACGTTCCAATTAAGAATGTCATTACCGATGAGCAAGGAAATGTGCTGAATCCCAAAGGGACCGTGTATCTGATGGGCAACTCGGCCGCTTCGAAATTCTATGCTATTAATCCAGATGCAGACACTTTTTTTGCAGCAAAAAACGATCAGCCCAACAAGAAAATGTTCGTGGATGTTTCCATTACAAGCGACGTGCTGAAATTCACATCCTACACAGCAGTTAAAGATAAACCCCTTGCCGTCTATGATGCTTACAGTATTAAACGGACTGACGTCAAACCCGGCATTGTCGAAAATCCAAGTGCAGTAAGACAGTCAGGGAATCGTGCAGTTCTTTCGTGGAAAGCGCCAGCAAATAGCTCTGAGCCGGTGCGAGGTTACCGGATTTACGAGAAAAATGATAAAGTCAGCACAAATTGGAGCGTGTATGTGCCGACGGTAAGCGGTCAGACGAGTTACAGCTATACATTAAATGGTATAGATTCTGCTAAAGCCTACAATTTCGTGATTAAAGCAGTGGGGACAAGAAATAACTCGCTTCCAGCAGAGGCAGGAATGCAATGAATGGATAGAGGAGGCGTTGACGGAGCTTAGGCATCCGTTAACGCCTTTTTTCATCGTTGTTGAAGCTGTCCATTCCTCCTACGGCAACTCCTCCGAAAGATAGCTTCACTCTTTACCANNTTGCGGATTGGCGTGACTTTTGTCCCTTTTAACGGCATAGCCTCTGCATTAGTACCTTCAAAGTATAATGGCAGACCTTCGGCCAGAATAGGCAAGAGGGTTTGGGTTGGGTCTTGGCGCTGATGATGAATATGCAGGTGGGGTTCTGATGTGGAACCACTATTGCCTACATGTCCAAGCACTTCACCGGCATTGACGTGATCTCCAATTGCAACGGTAACACTATCTTTTTTGAGGTGGTTAAGTAATAAGTAGGTTCCTGTCGCATCAATTCTGAGATAAACGTGATTTCCTTCCATAGAAATGAATTTTTCAGTACCTGGCACAATATCAGATTCATCGTCAAAAGCTGCAATAATCGTTCCGGACACCGGTGATAGAACTTTTTGATTCCAGATTCCGTAATCTTCCAGATTAGAACTTCCTGTATTATAGGGTTCCATGACTAAATCATAGGCCCAACGTTCCGACGGCCAAGTGACATGAGGCAGGTTATTTTCGGTGGAATCACCACCCCAGCCAACAACTGTTTGCTCAGAAAATGGCCATTTAACTGTGACTGAAGGGTGGACGTTGATTATACGTACAGGATATGCCAACTGAATAATATTCATGGTCAGAAGGAAATGTGTAGCTAATACAGTACATAAAGCGAGAGGTAACCATTTATCAGAAATGCTTTTCTTCTTGATGATAAAAACTAATATTAAAAGGATATTTAATAATACTCCTACGAAACCTAGAATTGGGATTATAAATTTAAGTGCCATCCATGCATAGACACCAGGTAAGCCGTGAATCAAAAATACGCAGATCCATGACAGTAAAGCTGCAGCTAACATTGTACTACCTAAATACCCGAATGCTTGAATTATTCTTTTCATATTCGCTCCTAACGTATAAGAAAGTATATAGTAGTTAGACGAATATAACTGGAAAATCACTTCGACTGCTAACCTATCCGAGGCTCGACTCAGGGAAATAGAAAACCGCACCGCATGGGAGATCCGAAAAACAGACTCTTATACTGCTGCATTTGTCTTGTACCGTTCTTTGAAGTTGGTAATAGACTATATCAATCTCAGAGAAGGAGTTGATTTAGTTGGCCAACAGTGATGTACGTCTTGCTCTATGGTCGGGTACTAATTTTACCAATCGCCGGATTCGATTCAGACGTGGAGGAGTTGCGGTTCGTGATCTTGGAGCGTTTCGGTTTAACAACGTTCTTTCGAGTTTCCGACTCAGAAATGTTGTGGAGAGCTCTCAAGTAACGCTTGTACTATTTTCACGCATTAACTTTCAGGGATCGTTCCGTGTGTTCCGTGGCAGCCAAAACGTAGCGAACTTGAATAATTTTAACTTTAACAATGTCACATCTTCGTTTATATTGGTAGGCCGTATCCTTACAAGCTCCGAAATTTCCCAAATTCAAAGCACTGGTAGAGCGCCTCGAGATATCCTCGTAATAAGACAATAATAATGCAAAGGGTGCCCCTAGGGCGCCCTTTTTTTTGCAATTATCAGTAGCACAGGTCAAGTCAAAATATGCCTAGAATTTAATATATAACAAGAGAATAGGTGCTGTCCCGCAAACAATCCTCCTTTAAACTAGTAACGTACTTAACAAAATCTGCTAGAGGAGGATTCAAATGCGCAAAAAGGTTATCGGGAGAATTTGCAGTACCGTTATGGTTTGTAGTCTGCTTGCAGCAGGCAACGGAACGACCTACGCCAGTGGCGCCAATAACTCTGATGCTCCTACCAACAAATCGGTCAAGAACGTGATCCTGTTTATTACGGATGGGATGAGCTTATCCGATGTGAACTTGGCCAGATGGTATCAGGGAGGGCAGGCGCTTGCGATGGATAAGTATTTCAGCGGGCTGGTGAGAACATATTCTACGGATTCACTGACCACAGATTCCGCTGCGGGAGCTACGGCTTATGCCACAGGACATAAGGTTAAGAGTGAGACCGTATCCATACTTCCAGACCGAATAACGATGCCGTTCGTGGGCGCAGTTAAGCCAGAGGACGTGAACAAACCTCTGCCTACCATTATGGATGCAGCGAGAATGGCAGGGAAAAGTACAGGAACGGTATTTACTTGTGAATTAACAGATGCGACGCCGGCTACATTTTTAAGTCATGCATACACGCGTGACAATGCACAGTCTATTGCAGAGCAGATGGTCTACAGTGGGGTAGATGTTCTTCTCGGGGGTGGGGCTGGGTATTTGGTACCCGGCAAAGAAGACATAAGCCGCAAGGACGGAGAAGATTTAACCAAAGTCCTTAAATCGAATGGATATGAATATGTAACGGATAAAGCAGGATTACTAAATTCTAAAACGAATAAAATCTGGGGTCTGTTCAACTCCGAAGCGCTGGATGCTGATTTTGACCTGAACCCGCAAAAGCAGCCGAGCCTTGCTGAAATGACCAAAGTAGCGATAGAGAAGTTGTCACAGANNCAAGCCAGATTGACTGGTATGGTCATGATAACGATCCAGTGGGTATTATGAGTGAGACATTAGCGTTTGATAAAGCCTTTAAAGCCGCTGTTGATTTTGCAGAAAAAGACGGAAATACAGCAGTCTTATCGGTTTCGGATCATGCTACCGGCGGGCTCAATATGACGAACTATGATTCCACCAAAGACCTAGTCTCCGTGATGAAGAAAGCGAAGCATACCAGTTATTACATTGAAGGCAGTATTAATGAGAACAATTTCAAAAAGGTCCTGGCGGATAATTATGGACTTAGTGATCTAACCAAAGAAGAAGCGGATCAAGTCAGATTAGGAATGAAAGATAATCTTTCGCCGGTCATCGGTAAAATTTTGGGGGATAAAATAGGTGTAACCTTCTCTACGGATGATCACACATCGGAGGAAGTCGGGTTGTTCGCCTACCATCCGGCCAATTTTAAACCGACCGATTTCGTGAACAGCGGTGTAATCCAGAATACGGATGTGAATAAGTATATTCAAGAAGTGACCGGACTAAATCTGGCGCAACTTCAGGATACACTGTACGTATCCAGTGATAAATTCAAGGCCAAAGGAGCTACGATCNNTCTCAAGCTGCCTATAGATAAAAACATCGCTATTCTGGACGGCAAAACAACGAAACTCAATGTGTTGACGGTAATGATTAAAGATAAAGTGTGGATTTCGCAGGATGCTTTGGACTTGATTCTCTGATTCTTAAAGTTCATGTTGTGATCTGTCGCCTAAAAGTTAAAGCGCTTAAACTTGAGAACCCCTTTTTATAAGGGGTTTTTGGGTTGAGAAAAGAAATATCAACTTGAATTGAGAGGAGGAAAGCGAAGCCTCTATCGTTTTATTACATGTTTTGTTCCATAGGTCATCAAGCGCCAAACCTTTTCTAAAGGGCCCATGGAAAAAAACTTGAACCAGATTGTGCTAAAAATGATTTGAATAATATAAATCAGAACTGCGATGTAGAGAATATCTTTTGGTGAAACAACTTCGAGACCTATAATTGAAATGATTGCCGTCCCTATAATGCTTTGTGCTACATAATTTGTAAACGCCATTT
>DJUJ01000134.1:30774-62544 GCA_002438345.1 Paenibacillus sp. UBA6285 | reverse complement strand
TGGCAAAAAGCTAATGTTCGCAAAAAGTGGGATGGCTGTATTGTCTGCTGCTGTTATGGTCGCAGGATTACTGTTTTTCAATCCATCCCAATTGCTACCACAACAAGCCACTACAAGTAATGAATTCAGTGACTGGGGCGAGCTGGAATCTTTCAAGAAAGTAGCTTCGTCTGATATTGATGCTCTTACTTTAGAGTCTGCAATCCGGAATGATTATGTGCAAATCGTGAATAAAAGTGCTGAGAAAAACGGGTATAAAATCACTTTGAATGCTGTGATCGCTGATGAAAATAAAATCATACTGCTGTATACAGGGACTACAAGCGATGGGCAGGAAATTTACAGCGTGAATAGTGTGTGGCTGACAGATGCTGTAACAGGACAGAGTATAGTAGATGAAAATGGCTATAGAAATGGAATGGGAACACATGCTGAGGATAGTATTTATACATGGCTCGGAAAAACCATGTATCCACTAGATAAGAATAATCCACCTCCAAATGAGGTGGTTGCGGATTTTCAGATTGCTTCAGTGGATCCAGGAATGCTAGCAAAACCGAAAACGGGAACTAATCTAGCGGACATGCGATATTCTGATAGTTTAAAGATAAACTTCACTATTGATTCGAAATTCTGGGAGCAGAAGACAGAGACAGTAGTTCTAAATCAACCGTTTATGATTGACGGGCATGAAGTGAATCTTGCACAAGTGGAGCTTTCTCCACTAAGTATAGTAGTCAAATATACGCTAAGTGAGGAACTAAAAACCAATTGGGAAGTCAGGAATGAGATGTTTGGAAATACGCCCAATAAGTTGACATCGCGGGTTGGGAAGCACGAAGTGGAAAATAATTCGATTGGTGGAAGGGGTAGTGAGGATGGATTTACAAGCTACTTTAGTAGCAATGTACTGGATCACCCGAAGTCCATTCGTTTGAAACTTGATGCCGGATCTGATCGCGAGAATGAAGAGTATATTGAAATTTTGAAAAAATAAGCAACAAGCGATACGAGTGAATATGCGTTGGAATTCGCAATACAGAAAAAAGGCCGCTGTCAGCGGCCTTTTTTGTATTTTGGAACATTATGCTACTTAGTTAATGACTCTAACAATTAACGAATCTTGCGGACCGTATTGTAGCTATTTTCGTTTTTCAGACCATTTTGCTATTCTTTCGGACTGTATAGCACATTGGATGAATAGCTGGAATTTTTATAACCATTAATATGATTATAAAGTCCTTTTTTTAAATAGTGCTATAATAGCTCTTTGAGTGTTCTGAGCTGAATTCTGATCTATATGAACTAGGGGTGATAGATTTGAGCGTAATCCGTATGGAGAACGTAACTAAGAAATATGAGAATACATTGATTTTTCGAGATATTTATTTTCGAGTTAGTAAGGGCGAACGGATTGGGTTAATCGGACGAAATGGTGCGGGGAAGTCTACTGTTTTTAAACTGATGATGGGTAAAGAGGAGCCAACAGCAGGAAAAGTTGAGTTAGATCCCAACGTGAAGATTAGTTATTTCTCTCAATTCTCAGAGCTTTCCGGGTCCTTGTCTGTACAGCAAGAGTTAGAAATGTGCTTTGAGCAGGTAGCGCTCATCGAACAGGAGCTTAACCAAATCGGGGAACAGCTTGGAATAGCGACGGATGATGTACAGATGAATACACTTTTAGAGCGGCAAGCGGCGCTTTTTGAACAAATGGATCATTTGGATGGCTGGAATGTATCCGTCGAAATCAACACTGTCCTGACCAAGTTGGGCTTCAATGAAAGATCACGGCATCAACCAGTCGATGAGTTATCTGGAGGCTGGAGGAACCGTGCAGCACTGGCTAAAGTCTTAATTGAAATGCCCGACGTCGTATTGCTCGATGAGCCAACTAACTTTTTGGATATAGATGGGATCGTATGGTTGGAGCAGTGGCTGCACCGTTTTAATGGGGCAATGATACTGGTCTCACATGACCGGCAATTTATTGACAGGGTAGTCACGCGGACGATTGAAATCGAGAATTATCATTTTCAGGAATATGAAGGCAATTACACCGATTATGTTCGTAAAAAGAAGATGCGCAAAAAGGTACTCGACCGTCAGTTTGAGTGGGAAGAAGAGCTTCTGCTTATGGAGTCGGAGGCAATTGAAACCCGTGGTAACAAAAAGTCTTCTAAGGATCGACTATCACGTAAGCTAACAGATATGAAAAAGCGTGTGGAGCCTCATCCAGTGAACGTACTGATCACTGATATCTACAGTAATTTACGTTTTCCGGACAAGCTGGGTGAAGTGAAAGGAATTGGACAAAGCTATGATGGTCGGACGATATTCCAGAACATCAGCTTCGATATTCAAAAGGAAGATCGGATAGCTATCGTGGGGCCTAACGGCAGCGGGAAATCGACACTTATTAAGGTATTGACTGGGCAAGAAGAGCCTGAAACGGGTGAAGTAACTTGGGAACGCGGGGTTAGCTATGCTTATTTCAATCAGATGTGGGACGAACTGGATGTTAAGGATACTGTCAGTCATGCTGTAAATGTGTATGGGCTGGGACTCGACGCTCCACGGAAAAAAGTGAACAAATTTCTATCCATGCTGCAATTCTCAGAAATGGATTTAAGCAAAACGATCGGCAGTCTGTCAGGAGGACAACAGGCCAGAGTAGCGTTAGCAAAATGCCTTCTCTCTGGCGCGGCTGTCATTATTTTGGATGAGCCAACGAATCATTTGGATTTGACGAGTATTCAGGTGATGGAGCAGGCGCTCATTCATTTCCCTGGAGCCGTAGTTACCGTCAGTCATGACCGCTTCTTCATCGATAAAATAGCTACCAAAATGCTTACCTTTGACCCTGAAGTAGGGATCACAGAGCAGAATGTCTAGGATTATGCTGGGAGTCGGATGACCACGGTCGTCCCTTCCCTACTTGACTGGTGATTTCAATCCCATTCTGTTCACCAAAATGAAATTGAATACGATCATGAACATTTTATATACCAATATGAGCTTCATCTAGGGTGTCTGATGGTTGAGAGAGACGGAAACGTAGCTGTTTAAGTTTCTCTTCATCGATGCCAATCCCGTTATCCATAACGATAATTAGCATGTCATCCCCCGATATCATAGAGGATACCTCAAGAAGACCTGGTTCACTTCGACACTCCAGTCCATGGATAGTAGCATTCTCAACGATGGGTTGAAGGGAAAAGTGCATGACTTTAACCATTTCGCTATGAGGTTCTAGTTGTTCAACATATTGAATTTTGTCCCCGAAACGTAATTATTGGATCTTTACATACAGCCGGACGTGCTCAAGTTCTTCTCGCAGGGTTACGGTTATCTTTCCGGTCTGGATATGAATCCGAAACAATCTACCTACAATCCCCACCATTTCGCCAATCTTACGCTATCCATTGATGATGGCTTTCATCTGAATAGATTCAAGTACATTCGCAAGGAAATGCGGATTGATTTGGTTTTTGAGGGCGCCGTACTGGGCTACTTTTTGCTGTGCTTTGGCCATTGAAGATCTCTCAATATAATTTTGCAGGTCTTTCACCATTTTACGGATTCCATTATACAGAACACCAAACTCATCTTGACGATCACTATACAAATCCACATCAAAGTTCCCCATCCCTACCAGCTTGACCTTTCGGCAAGTAGATGTACCGGTTATTGGACTTATTAAACGGGATATTCCTGGATCAGCTATATGTATTACGCCAACCCTAGATGAAGTGAAAGCAATTGTCTCTGCAAATGTGGACATTGTTGCATTAGATGTTACAAATCGGGAAGGTCGCTTAGAGTCGGGATCGTAGATAACGACGTGAATCTATTAGCATTGACTGAGAAATATCTAGGTTCATGCAAAGAGGTGAAAGACTTTATTTGTGTTGCGCTTGGAACGGGTGTGGGCGGGGCAATTGTCGTAGATGGACGCCTTGTTCATGGAACTTGGGGTGGGGCTGGAGAGTTAGGGCATATGTCCGTAGATTTCAAAGGACCTATTTGCGTTTGTGGAGGAAAAGGCTGCTTAGAACATTATGCGTCAGGCACAAGCATTGCTCGTCGAATGCAGGAGAAACTAATTTTAAACAAGCTGCCACTTGGATCTGGTTATTGTTATTGGTGGTGGAGTAGCTGAAGCAGGTGAGTTATTATTCGAAGGAATAAGAAGAGAAGTGGCTACGTACGAGAACGATGCCCTCGATGCAGAGCAACGTTCGGATTGAAGCAGCCTATCGTGGCAATTCATGTGGAATGATCGGTGCAGGGTTACAGATCTGGGAGTACGGTGTCTCAGTCATTTCTTCTTACACTGAAGGATCCATCGAAATCTCTTGATTAAATAGAATATTTTACCGATAATGTTAAAGGGGATGAGAGTAAAAAGACGACAACGTCTTTTCTTTTGGGTTCCTAATCCGTTTATAAGGAGTGATGATGTTTGAGTACGAACAACACCACATTGAAGTCCGAGAGAGGTCAGTATTCGTAAGGGAAGAACACCTCTCAATGACTACGGGAGGCACTATCGGAAATGATGAATTTAATGAACATGGTACGGGGCACAGAAGTCGATCTACCCGCCAAAGAGATGATCAAGTATTGGAATCATGAGCCTGGAACTATGAAGTTAGTGAGGGCTAGCAGTAATTTTATTTATACGTTTCAATGGAATAGTAAGCATTATTATTTAAGGTTTACTCACGAAGAGGATAATACCGCAGAGAATATCCAAGCTGAACTAGATTTTATGATGTATTTATTGGAACAGGGCTATGAGACCGTAGCGCCAGTACGCTCCAAGCAAGGGAATTGGATTGAAACCCTTTCGACTGGAAATGGCAGATATCATGGGGTTGTTTTTGAACAAGCTCAAGGGGAGTACATTCCACTTGAAGAGATGTCGGAGCTGCAGTTTCAACATTGGGGTCAAATGCTCGCACGATTGCATAATTTATCCGAAACTTATGCTCCGAGCACGCCCGCGCGTAAAAGCTGGGTCGATTCGCTTCAATTTATTTTATCCGTATTAAGAAGGCACCAAGAGGAGCATAAAGCGCTTAAGGAATACGAACGCATTGAGACATGGCTAAGTGAGCTCACTTTTGGCGTAGGACATACGGGGCTAATCCATTTTGACTTTGAGACAGACAATATCTTTTATATGAAAGAAAAATCACGATTTAGTGCGATTGACTTCGATGACTCTATGTATCACTGGTTTGCGATGGATATCACGTCAGCCTTAAGAGATCTAACCAAGCAGAATGATGAGGAGAGCAAGAGGAACATCGATCTTTTTATTAGTGGTTATAGATCCGTAAAACGGCTGGATGATGAATATATCAGGCTATTACCTGAATTTCAAAGGTTTTCTGACTTATATAGTTTCGCCAGGTTGCTTCGGAGTTTAGAGGAGTTTGACGTTTCTATAAGTCCTGAATGGGCACTACAGCTTAAATCTAAATTGGAAGGCATCTGTGATCGTATTCGGGATGGCTTTCATCCTCATGTCGTGCTGAAGACAATCAAGGAGAATAACTGGTATGCCTGTACTCAATTAGAGGTATCGGAAGAGCAAAAATCTATTTTTCCTGTACCGGTAGTCTATTGGTTGGCAGACTCGGCTTATTGTGGAATGACTCCATTGGCTTTATACGCAGATGAAGAATTGGTAGGCTTCTCAGTATATGCCGTAGATCCTGAGGATGGAAGCTATTGGATTATGGCTTATATGATTGATCACAAAAATCAGAATAGAGGATTCGGTAGAACCGGGATGGATGCCTTGATTCGATATATAAAAGCCGAACATCACTGCGACAAAATCGTTATTGGGCATCGAATAGAGAACGAACGTGCTTCGAACTTATATACATCCCTTGGATTCGTTGAAGTAAGCAGGGATGAGGTTGAAGTTGTACGAGAGTTGGTAGTGTAAAAAGAAAAGGGCCGTTCCAAAAGTGTTTTTTAACTACTTGGGAGCGGCTCTATTCTTGTTATCCTGTAAATGAAGCTCCAATTGATGATCCAAGTGAAGCTCCAATTGAATAATTAGGGAATTTCTCCCTGTAATTATACTAATTCGTTGGCGAATATAGATATTCCCCCGATTTATAGGGAGGGTTTCCCTCTTTTCATTGATTTCAAGCAATTTTCGGCTAAATACAGGGAGCTTTTCCCTGCTATGAACGAATTAGTCAATTCCCCTGTTTTCCCCTTTAAACCAAAGGGTTTTCAATCCCTTGGGCACAGAGACAAAATGCGAGTCGTCGGCTGGCAATCTGCTATCCGTGGGTTGGTTACCACATATTATGCCTACGTCGAAGGAGCTTCCGCAAACTAATTTCGCACGTCAGATCATAGATCCTGTGCACAGGGAATTCACGGATTCTCCTCGAACCTTTCTCTTTGTCTCCATGCCCCAAGGATTCAAAGCTCTCAGGATATTTTTACGTTTTCCTATTCGGATTACGCCATTCTTTGTTCTGCATCTACCGCAATCGACCAGATGAATCCAACTAACTCACGACCTACCGCAGCCATGGCTAAATTTCGGTGTTTCCCACGTCTGACCAACTTTAGATACTTACTGGGTAACCGTTCTTGGGCTTTCCACGACGTTTCATGGACATGAGCACTCTGCCCCTCCAGGCGCACTGCTAAATCTCCCTTAACAGCAGGACGGTGACGGTAACTCCATGCAGACTCCACCAGTGCACGCCGCACTCCGGAATTCCCGACTTTTGTAAGACAACCTCTTTGGGTACTTGCTCCCGATGAATACTCCCGTGGCACTAGTCCCAGGTAACTCATGAGCTGAGCCGGTGAACGAAAACGCTCAAAATTCCCAATCTCGACAACTAATGTCATAGCCGTCAGCAGAGCGATTCCCCGCAGACCTTGCAACGCTTGAATGACAGGTGCGTACGGACAGATCTCTGCTTCTTCTCGCATTGCGGATTCAAGTCGCTTGATTCTCTCCTCCACTTCCCGGAGCTGTTGCAGATATTCGGTGAAAACCCGTTCTTGAGCTGCATAATTAAACTTCAGCATGGACAGCCATTCCCGGTACCTTTTGGTCCAGCGTTTTTTCATACCTTCTGGTGTGTGAATTTGGTGGCGCAACAGAAAATGAATGAGCCGTTGCCGAGCACGATGTAGATCTTCCCTAGCATCTTCTCGCGCACGAATGAGATCTCGTAAGGCTTCGAGTTCTGGAGTCGGCACATAGATCGCAGTCAATTCTCCTGCTCGGTGAAGCTGAGCCAGTTTTTCTGCATCCCGTCGATCGGTTTTTATTGCATCGCCGGGGCGCTGTGGAATACGCGAAGGTGCGATCACCACGCAGGAAATCCCCATCTTCGTCAGCCAGCGATATAAGTCGTACCCGGTAGGCCCGGCTTCATAGCAGACCTCTAGTGTAATCCCTGAACCTTTGAGTTTGCGAATCATTCGAGCCACTGCATCCGGGGTATGGGGAATGGCTCCATAATATCGTGCTGGTTCTCGACCTTCGTCTGCAATTGCCACCGCAATTTTTTCTTTTGACACATCCAAACCTACGTATTTTATGGTATTCTTCATAGTAACAGCTCCTTTCGCATTTAGCTCTGAAATGGTTGTCCTTCAACTTCCATTTTAACCTACGGTGTGCGAACAGGGGCTGCCTTTCGTTCATCATAACTAATTACTCTCAATCCACTGGTTATAGAGAGAACTAACCAAATATATCGATATACTCACTTTATATCAAAAGACACCTTTAGCCATACAGATGATCATCCGTATGGCTAAAAGGGCCTTATTCTACTTTTGACTTATCATAAATTCCAGATCTCTTCAGCAATTTCTTTAATATAAGCAAGCTTGCGCCATTGCTGCTCCTCTGTCAGGTGGTTGCCTTCTTCCGTAGAAGCGAAGCCGCATTGCGGGCTTAGGCATATCCGGTTTAGATCGACGTATTGCTTCGCTTCTTCAATACGCTTCAGAATATCTTCCTTGCTTTCAAGCTCACCAAATTTGGAAGAGAACAGGCCAAGCACAACCTGCTGATTGTCTTTTAGGAAGCGCAATGGCTTGAAATCTCCTGCCCGTTCAGTATCAAACTCCAGATAATAGCCGGAGTAGTTATTGATGCTCAGAAGCGTTTGCACGATAGGCTCGTAACCTCCACCTACTCCAGCATAAGTCGAAACATAATTGCCCCGGCATACATGTATTGTTACAACGAGATCCTCTGGTAATCCGGATACAACTTCCTCGTTCAATCCCGCAAATTCGTTCGCGTATTTGTCTACATTCACGCCTACCTGATTCATAAATGCTATAAACTGTTCGTCACAAAGCGCTCCCCACGTACAATCGTCGATTTGAATGCTGCGGCAGCCTGCTGCATAGAAGGCAAGAATCGATGCTTTGTATGCTTTCGCAATATCCGAAATAAGCTCTTCCCGATTCGGGTATATTGCCTTAGTGCTTTCCTGATTTTCTGCCCGGTCCAGCTCAAACAGGAATTGCGCAGCCGCAGGAATCGATTGACGCGCAACAACGTCATCACCTGCAGCGCCTTTTAAAAATTCATAATGCGAAACAAATGGATGGCTGCTATAACTTATTTTTCCGGTCAGTCGGGCTGTTTCTGGTCTGGACTGTGCACCGTTAAATTGATAGCCTTGATCAATAATTGTCCGCTCTACACCATCAAAGCCCCAGAAGAAGTCGAGATGCCACCAAGAGCGGCGGAATTCGCCGTCAGTTACAGCTTGAAGGCCAACCTCTTTTTGTTTCTGTACGAGCTTAACGATTTCGTCGTTCTCCACTTCCTTCAGCTGCTCGGCGGTAATTTCGCCGTTCTTGAATTTTAATCTAGCATCTTTCAACGCCTGAGGGCGCAAGAAGCTTCCAACAATATCATATCGAAATGGAGTAACAGTTCGCTTTTCAGGTTCGGTTTGAGTGCTCATAGATTAATCTCCTCGTAAAAAATTATTAAAATTAAGCAGGTTATAATTATTAGCTATAGCTAGATTCTTAGATAATTGTAGGGACAAGACAAATAGAAGACGGTTTCCCCTCTCCTTCTTTGTCAACTCATTCTTTCGATCATAAAACTTGCCCACACTTGTGGTTCGACTCGGTGCGAATCCACAATTTTCGCATATTCAGCAGGACATGAGCGGGAGTGGGGACTAAAGCTGGCTACCTGTCTTTACTCGGGTTGATTCCAAAGTGTTTTTTGTACAATTTGCTGAAATAAAAAACATCTGTGACCCCCACTCGGTCAATGATTTCCGAGATCGGATGTTTGGTAGTCCGAAGAAGTAACCGTGCCTGCTTCAGCCTATAGGACTCCATATACTCCATGACAGATATGCCATGTTGTTCCTTAAAAAGCTTAGACAGATGCGATCGGCTTAGATTCACATGAGCACAAACATCCTCTAGAGATACCTTGGTGGCATAACGGTCATGAATGAAAGTTAAAGCCTTAGAAATCTCTTTGCGATGTCTACTATTCCAATCCAGCTCTCCAAGCCACTCTGTAAAAACAAGCTTGAAATCCGTGAGCCGGAAAGCCAGAAGCTGATCGATATCCGACTTCAATGACGCAGGGACGGCAAACCCGCTTTTCTCAATAAACTGAATCAACGTCTTTAAGTCTCCCTTGACCGATACAGATGGGCGGCATAAATGACGGAGCAGCTCGAAATAGGCCTCGATAAGGCCAGGTAAAGCCGCAACCTGAAGCCTTTCATTGCCAATTCCCTCCACGGATTGAAAGAAGGAATACAAATCCAAGTCTGCAACCGGCGCTGGCACGTGCTTAGTGTTAACGATACAAGCATTTTTCTCATAGAAGAAATGAACCAATTGCTGACGGGATTCTAACACCTTCTGAAAAAAATCGTCCATATCGCTAAAGTCGCAGTTAATCAAGAAGGAGGCCTCAAGCCCCAGATATTGCTTAGTGATGGCCGAAATATCCTCAATCTTCAAGGCATGGCGGTCATCGTCAGATTCTCCTAGATCAAGAACAACAAAGCGATTATCCCCCAGATGAAATAACTCATTTCCCTTATTCCATCGCTTAATGATTTCGCGCACTACATTAATCAGGGCATAAACGGCTAGATCAGCCCGGCCCCTATATTTATTTCCTGTCCAATCTACGAATCTTTCAATTTCCATTATTGCAAATTTCGAAGGGGTGTGGAATGCCTCCATATACACGGAAACAGACAGACGCTCGGCTCTCCGAAGAAGCTCAGTATTGTGGATATGCCCATTTAGTCGTTCGTAGAACNNCAAAGAGTTTTGCACCATCAATATTTCGTTGGGCTCGAATTTAGCTTCTTTTTCCATAGATTTATCCAGAAGAAGAATAGCTCTATTGATTTCCTCAACCACGCTATCTTTAGTAATCGTTGCCTTCAAGAGATATTTTCGCGCCCCATATTCCAACGCCTTCTGCGCCAGCTCAAATTCGGCGAAGTTGCTCAGAACGATGAACCATACGTCGGGATACCTCATCCGACATTGTCGAATCAATTCCATTCCATCCATGACCGGCATCCGAATATCAGTCAGCACGATATTCGGGAGTGACCGTTCCATTTGCTGCAGTGCATCCTCACCGTTCACCGCCTCCATGACGCGTAGGCCCACCATGCCGCGAAGCATGGCCACCAGGTGAGTGCGAATGCTATATTCATCATCCACGATCATAATATTCATATAGCTTCACCCTTCAACTCCGGAATCGTTAAGGATATAATCGTTCCATTCGGCTGCCTGCTGGTCATCTCCAATACTGATCGTTCTCCATAATGCAAACGCAATCGCTCACGAACATTATTCAGCCCAATAGAATTACGAGAAGTTGATGCGGACGAAACCATAGAACCAACACCGACACCGTCATCAGAAACGGTGATTCGTACACCGCTACCCCAACGTTCGGCTTGAATTAGAATCCAGCCCTTCATTCTCCCACTGAAGCCATGTTCAAAGCTGTTCTCCACAAGAGGCTGTAATAACATTCTTAAAACTGGCAAGTGGGTCAACTCCTTAGAGAAGTCTACCGTCACAATAATGTTTTCACCGAATCTTGCCCGTTGGATCTCCACATATTTCAGAAGATATTCCTTCTCTTCCCCCAAAGTCCAATATCGTTCGTTGCGATATAGTTGTTGCTCTAAAAGATATGATAGCGACAGCACGAGTGAGCCTATCTTATTCTGAGAGGATTGTTCTGCGAGAAAACGGATGGTATTCAATGAGTTCAACAGAAAGTGAGGATTCATTTGCTCCTGCAGGATTTTCATTTCCAGATTCCTCTTCTCTGTAGCAGCCCATTCCAAATTGTTGCGGGAGATCTGGAGGTTATGAGTCAACTGTTGCAGTAACTCTGACAATTCAGCTAAATGATAATCAGAGTGCACAGCGGTGGATAGATTAAGCGAAGGATTAACCAAACGTTTGGATAATAACCGTATTTGATGAAGCACCTGGCTGATCGTCTTCAATACGAAGGTCGATGTCGTGATGAAGATGACTAATATAATTAGAATCGTTGCTATGACCGTAAGTTGAAAATAGCGCAATTCTTTCTGAATGACGGCCGTAGAGTCCGTCTGGACCATCGTCCACTGCGTAGGCAGCAATAAGATCTCCGAATCTGTAGTAGCTCCGTCTCTCCTTGGCTGCTCCGATCGAGTGGTGAAGATCAGATTATTTTTGTCGTCCCAAATGGCATATGACCCAGTATCGTTACCCAATATCGCTTTCAAATTTTCTAAAGGAATAACTACAGAGACGATCCCTCTTTTGCTCGCAGTAACCGGACTGAATATCCACCGGCTAAGCACGATCAGGGGCTCACTTTCCTCTTGAGGCTTAAGCAATCCCCATTGGTAGCTATTGAAAAAATCGTACCCGTTCCACTGAACCGTCTTGAGGATTCCCGCTTGCAGTTCTCCTTTTTGTAAACCAAATCTAGATGGATTAGACTCAAACATATTACCGAAGTTGTCTTGTATGACAACCGCATACTTTTCGTTTAAGAAGAAGGTGTATTGAAGCCGTTCAATGGCCTCAAGATAGGTCGAGTTTTTCTCGATACTCAGCGGATCCTGCTCTTGTAGCGCATGGATGAATGCTTTGTCGTAGATAAAGTTATTGGTCGACATGAAAGCCCGTTGAAACAGGTCCTTCACCCTGGAGGCTGTCTGCTCTACTTTAATCCGGTTAATCTCTGCTACTTTATTCACCATTGTACGTTCGAAATAATGATAGGCAGCAAATAGAATGATGATCAACGGGATGAAAATAGCGACGAGTAAAATGATAATTCTCCGCCGTACGGATCTCGCTCCTTGATACCACTTACTTCCCCATCTCATGACATATCCCCTTAGTAACAACGAGCTAAGCCCACCACAAATGATGGGCTTAGCCGCTGGGCCTAATTATTTTTTTGTTCTTTGATCGCTATATCTACCTTCTCTTTCACTTCATTCAACACCTTATCAACCGTCTTCGAGCCGGTATAGTATTGGCTGACTAGATCGAGAAATGTTGATTCGTATTCTTGCGGTGCACCCAATATTGGCTTCTCTTCTACGTTGATCACATTAGGATCACCGCCGAACAAGTGGGTCACTTGCTCAAGTGTAATATCGTCATCTTTCAAAGCATTGGCTAAGTCTTCAAAATACTTGTCTTTATTTACCTTAGTATACATTGGAAGCGTACCCGTACTCAATGTGTAATCTGTAATATATTCTTTTGCAAGGATAAGCGCTTCTTTTGCATTCTTCGAGTTCTTCGGTATACCTAAAGAATCGATACTGGACCAGTTCATGTGCTTACCTGCCATTTCCGTTGGAACTGGCATTGGGGCGATACCCGCTTTCCAGTCACGTGGGAATTGATCCTTCTTCGTCGCCGCAAGTTGGGCATACCACTGTGCTCCTACAACCATTCCGTAATTCCCGTTCCAATAGGAAAGGAAATCCGTATTATTCTGGATAAACTCCGCAATCGGTATAGCTGCCTTCTTGACGTTCATGACATCATTCATCCATTCCAAGCTACGTTTAAATTCCGGGGCATTGATATTGACATTGCCATCCTCTGTATAGAACTTTCCGTTATTCAACTGGCTGCCGTAACCGTAGAAATACATTCCCCAGTTGTTATAGAACATGCCATATACCTTTTCCTTACCGCTCAGGTTCGTAAGCTTCTGTGCTACGACAGCCATCTCATCCCATGTCATCGGCACTTTGGCATCTGGGTAAGGTACTTTGGCATCATCGAATACTTTTTTGTTGTAATACAGCATCCAGTTATTTTGTTGAATCGGGAAGCGATAATATTTACCGTCTTTATCCGGCTTAAAGTCACCAAAATCTTTAGCCATATCGACATCGACTTCTTTGGCGATATCGTCAAGCGGCATTAGAAAGCCTTTATTAATAGCATCGAATTGTTCTACACCATTGCCCCAGATCAAATCGACTTGCTCACCGCTAGCCAACATGATGTTGCGCTTGTTAATGTATTGCTCATGAGGTACAGAAATTGGATCGACTTTGATGTTCGGATATTTCTCTTGAAAACGTTCTAAGAACGCCTTGAATTCCGTAGAATCCATATACTCCGAAATATTTAAAAACTTAAGCGTTACTTCTGTGTCCGAACCACTATTGGTTCCTTTGCTGCCACAAGCGGAGAGTGCGAACAACAGTAGAAATGCTGTTAAAATTAACACTGACTTTTTAATCATTTTGTAACCTCCCCTTATTTATCTTGGTCTTGTTTTCATTATGAACCGGAATCGGATTCTCTCAAATGTAATAAGTGCTTTTCTATTTGTAAAATAGTACGCTCTTATCCTTTTAACCCTGAAGACATTATACTCGCGATAAATTGCTTCTGAAGGGCTAGGAACACGCCGAGTACCGGGATAATTGCTAAGCAGGCTAATGCCATTTGCATCGCGTACTGCTTACCGAATTGCGTCTGGAAGCTTTGAAGACCCATCGGTATTGTATACATCTCTTTGGAATGTAAGAAGATAAGCGGTTGATAATACTGATCCCAGATCATAAAAAAGCTAAGAAGCCANNTTTAGCTAGCGGAAGCGCAATTTTTATAAAGGAACGAAAAATACCAGATCCCTCTATATATGCTGCTTGGACTAATTCTTTCGGAAAGGTGAGGAAAAATTGTCGCATCAGGAAAATAGACAGAATGTCGACGATGTTCGGAATAATTAACGCCCAATGCGTATCCAGCAAACCAGTAAATCGAAAGAATATAAATTGAGGGAGCAAGGTTAACTGATAGGGGATAAACATCGTTGTCAGAAAGAAGAAAAAAATGATTTCCGAATAACGGAACTTCAGATAGCCGAAAGCATATCCTGCCAAAGTTGATAGCAGAAGTCTGAACACCACGGAAATAACCACGACAAACAGGGAATTCCACATCCAGGTTGGAAATGCGGTTTCCGTCAAAATATGCTTATAATTATCCAGATTGATCTGATCCCAATGAAAAAAAACAAACGGCCGTTCGAATACTTGACTCTCATATTTGAAAGAAGTAGAAAACATCCACAGTAACGGCGTGATAAAGATAAGACCTATCAGCAAGTAAATAATAGAGCGAACTGTGTACCTTACTTTGTGGCTTAACAGCACGTTCAACCTCCCTCCGTGATGAATCATTGATAGAAAACCCACTTTTTCTGAGCAAACCAGTTGATTAATATAAACACCAAAGTAAGTAAGAATAAGAACATGCCTACTGCCGAAGCGTAAGAGAAATTATAATATTCGAACGCAGAACGATAAATATGGTACGTCAGCGTAGTCGTGCTGAAGGCTGGTCCACCTTTAGTCAGAAGCGCCATTTGATTGAAGGCTTGCAGACTTCCGATAATCGTAATTAATAACAGAAAAAATGAGGTTGGAGAAATAAGCGGAAACGTGATGTGCTTAAACCTTTTTAACCCATTAGCTCCATCAATAGAAGACGCCTCATAATAGTCTTTGGACACGGACTGTAGGGCGGCCAAGAACAAGATACAATGATAGCCAACGTCTTTCCATGAACCAATAATAGTCAGGATGGGAAGTGCCCAATCTACATCGACCATGTACTGGGGTGGGTGATTTACCCCCAGACTCATGAGCAAGCTGTTCAATGGGCCTTCCGTCGGGTGAAGGAATACATTCCATACAACAAGAGTTGCAACGTACGTAGTGATGTAGGGAATAATGAAGAAGGTTCTAACGATACCTCTTCCCCGCATTTTACTATTCAAGATGAGCGCCATCCCAAGACCCATTGCTAAGGTTAAAGGAACATAAATGACCATATAGACCAAGCTATTCCTGACGCTTTTCCAGAAGTCCGCGTCGTGGATCATTTTGTCATAGTAAGTAAATGACTTGAACTCGAACGTATTAGTCATCAAATCAACCTTGAAAATACTCAGCAAGAAAACACAAATCATGGGGATCAGCACAAACAATAAAAAACCAATAAGTGCCGGAGTGGCAAACAACAAGCCAGCTCGCCGCTCTAATTTCTCCAATGAGTACGATCTTATTTTTTTCCTTTTGGGTTCGTTTTTCAATACGATCTCCATCATGCTTCCTCCTATATCCTTTGCTTCTTGTCAATATTATGACTTAATCAGCGGTTGGGAAGGAATGAAACAATGACCGCACTTATTTGTAATATCGTCCGTTTCAGCTTACACGGAATAAGTCGTGATCCTTCATCTCTAGCATCTAGCATTAGCCTAGTCATCCTCTTACGCTATCCTTCGCATAAAAATACCCTCCCAAAATAGGGGGATAAGATGCGAGAATATTGTGCTTTTCTATTAGTTCAAATACTAAAAAAGAAAGATGCATGAATGGCCCCTTATCGCTGTAATCGGTAGTTCCAACCTGCCAAGAGTACAATAGCAATCGACGGATATACTTTTACAGGTATATGATACTCATGATATAAAAAACATAAAAGCAAAAAATAAGAACGCCTGTGGAGGCGCCCTTATTAATGGGATAATCACTATGACTTAAGAGTGGGTGTGCATATGCCAGCGACATTTTCGTTCAATGCAACAAGGATAAGAAACCAAATCGATTACTGAGACGCCGAAAAGGGGAATATAGAATATGGATTATGATAGCCTTATCAACGATATCAACCGTTCATATCACATTAATATTGAACATATCGAACTTCATCGGGAGATGATCGGTAAGGTATATTTTTTACAGAGTCGGGATAAAAGATATATGCTTAAAATATACCGAAGCTTTAAAACAGATGACGCACTGCAAACGGTTCGCATCCTTGATTATTTAAAAGCAAATTCATATCCAGCGGTTTCTATTGTTCGGACTGACCAAAACGATAGCAATATCATTCTCAGTTTTCGCGATGGTTGCTGCGCAGGAATATTGTACGATTATGTTGAGGGAGCCATGCCTGACGGTAAGATCGAGGTGGAAAGCATCGGAAAACAGATCGGAGAGCTCCATAATTTAATGGAAAAATACCTCGATAAGCTTATCAACAGAACGAAAAACGATTACATAGACGACTACATCTCCATTATGCGAAGATTGGATTTTGATTCAGGAAAAATCCTTGAACTCGAACAGTATGGCAATGAATTATGGGAACGCATAACAAAGCTTCCTAAAAACTTTTGTCACGGTGACCTTCACACGGGAAATATGATCAGAAACCAAAGCGGAGAGTACGTTCTCTTTGATTTTGACGACGCTTCGGGTGATTATCCGAGTATGGATGTTGCATACATGTCTGACGATACCAACTTTAATTACTTTCATGAATCGATGTATGATAAAACCATGCGTTTGTACGAACGCTTTTATTCGGGATATAGTAAAGTACGCACATTGAGCAACAATGAGTTTCAAGCTGTTTTTGATTTTATTGCGATAAGGCATTTTCAAATCATCTCAAGAATAGTGCGGTGTCAAGGATTGCAGAGTATATCCAAACAATTTTGCGATGAACAGTACGGTTGGCTTGAGAAGTGGCAGGAACTTTGCATTAAAAAACAGCACTAAATCCATGGTGAAGTGCACCCCTTAGAATTACATCGGAATTTACTCAGGGGTTTTTCCAATGTCTATTCTAAGGGGTGCACTTCAATTTAATCCATATGTCTCTTTTGTAATTTCTACTTGTACTTTAAGGCGAAAAATATTACTTGTATTCGGCAATACCTATTTATATTTCCCTAGTTTCTTCCCTTAGCCATCCGCTCTCTTCTTCATTTAAATAAGAAGCTAGCTTCGTATATACCTCTTGATGATAATTGTTTAACCATTGCTTTTCACTCTCTGTTAACATCTCTTTATTGATACCGGCTAAATCAATTGGGCAATACGTAATGGTTTCAAACTTCATAAATTGACCAAACTCTGTTTTCTCGTCTTCAACTACTAACATCATATTTTCAATTCTAATTCCATATTTACCTTCAAGGTATATTCCCGGTTCATTCGTAATAATCATGCCTTTTTCTAATGTAACATTATTATTATTATTCCTTATGCTTTGTGGTCCTTCATGAACATTCAAGAAAAAACCTACCCCATGTCCTGTCCCGCATTTATAGTCTAAACCATACTGCCATATGGGTTGCCTTGCTAAAACATCTAAGTTAGAGCCTGTAGCTCCGTATAAATATTTTACTGAGCTTAAAGCAATAAATCCTTTTAACACCAAAGTAAAATCTCTTTTTTGTTCATCGGTAAGTTTTCCTAAAACAATCGTTCTTGTAATATCGGTTGTTCCATCATAATACTGTCCGCCTGAATCAATTAAAAAAAGACCTTCATTCTTAAGAGTATATTGCGTTTCTTTATTGGCTTTATAATGCATCATCGCAGCATGTTCTTTATAACCTGCTATCGTATCAAAGCTAGGTCCAACATATCCTTCCTGCCCCCTTCTAAAATCTTCTAATCTTTCTTCTGCAGTAATCTCTGTAATTTCTTCTTTATCTACAACGTTTTTTAGCCATTTTATAAATTTCACCATGGCTAAACCATCTTTTATTTCACACCATTTTACATTTTTTATCTCAACTTCATTTTTAATAGCTTTTAAGTTAGTCGTGATGTCAGGACTTTCAATTTNNTATTTGTTTTATTCGTATCTAAAATAACGGCATCACCGCTCGAAAGATTTTCCAAGAATATTTGTATTTCATGATTCGCTTTTAACTCGATTCCTTCAGCCTCCAGTTCTAATTTAACCAAAGAGGGAACCTTGCAAGAATCAATAAATAAATAACATTTATGCTCTGTTACGATTACATTAGCTATTACAACTGGATTGTTAGGCACATCCGCCCCTCTTATATTCAAAAGCCATGCAATGTCATCAAGGGAAGTTAAGATATAATAATTTGTTCCTTTATTTTTCATTTCTTCTCTTACTTCATTTAATTTTTCTACGCGTGATTTGCCTGCATATTTTACGTCATGAGTAAAAATTGGTCCTTTAGGAATCTCAGGTCTATCTTCCCACAAATCACCAATTAAATCTTGATTCATTTTTAATACGATTCTCTTTGCTTTTAGACCTTTTTCCATCTTTTTAACCATATTAATTGAAAAAACATTTCCATCAAAGCCCACGACGCTTCCTTCATTAAGAACATCTGCTAGCCATTCTGAATAAAAAGGCACCCCTGGATCCACCATTCTAAATAATCTGATTTCTGAGCCCTCAAGCTGCTTTTCTGCTTGAATATAGTATCTACCATCTGTCCATAACCCAGCATCCTCTAATGTAATANNACTACAGTACCTGCAGACCCTGTAAATCCTGATATCCATTGTCTACTTTTCCAGTGCTCTGCTACATATTCACTCTGATGTGCATCAAAACTAGGAATTATATAAGCATCCATTTGATTTTCTTTCATTAGCTGTCTTAATTTTTCGACCCTATCCCTGATATTCATTACTAATACCTCCATTTTCCTTAAGATTAATTTCTTTATTNNTTATTTTCACGATCATATAGCCATGCAGCTAATACTATACTAATGATTCCGGCTGTAAGCTTTGATACGATAAACGCGCCTAACATTTCTGGGGCAACGCCTGACACAAATCCAAATTGACCTCCAAATACAAATGCTCCACTGACTCCAAAGGCAGTACATACCACTTTTCCTTTAGGATTCATTTCCTTAAAGGTTCCAAATATCAACAGATTGCTAGCCAAACCTCCTAGAACACCTGCTACTGACACTGAATTAATTCCAAATTTCTCCCCTATTTCTTTAAAACTATTTTTAAGAATTCGATTGATAAGCGCTAACATAGGGTATGCTCCGCCTAAAACAAATGCGATCTTAGCTACGATTACAGTAGATTCAGATAGTGGTGCTAATCCTGAGACAAGCCTAACACCAAATATCACATCTATCCCTTGTAAAAGTAATCCAACAGTACTCAAAGTCATTATAAGCTTTCCAAAGACATTAAAAACTTTTATAAAAACATGAGGAGCTTTTAATATTCCTACTCCTAAAATAATGGCAAAAACAAATATAGGTACCAGATTCCATACTAATATATTGATATTTATTTGTTGCCATAAGCCTGCTGCAAGACATCCTATGGGTATAGCAATAATTCCAACCAATACACCCTTAGAAAAATATTTTTCATCCTCTTTAGAAAGCATCCCTAATGCGACAGGTATTGAAAAGCTAATTGTGGCTCCTAATGTAGATGCGATGATAATTCCTGAGAATGCCCCCATTTGCTCTGTCAATGCTAGCTCATTAGCCATTTGGTAGCCCCCCATATCTACAGCTAAAAATGCTGCTGGAACGATAGAAGGATCTAGATGAAAAACTCTAAAGATTGGAATAATCTCAGTGGATAAAAAATTTGTAAATATAGGGGCTAAAGAAAGTATTCCTATCATGCCAAGCCCTAAAGCTCCCATAGTCTTTATGCCTTCTTCAAATTTCCCACCCAGTTTCAAATGATTTCCGGTAATATAATCAATAGCTCCGATTACAAAAAAAGAACCGATTAGATATAATACAAATTTATCCATTGTTATGATCACTTTCTATTTACTTTATATAATGTCTTTACTAATCAGCATCTGTAGTATGAAACCCACTATTGTAGATATAATTAGGCGTATTAACAGCTATAAGCTTGACCTTTTTGTTCGTATAATTAGCCCAATTGTGGGCAATATTTGAGTCCATATGGACACTGTCACCAGGATATACTTCATGCCTCTTACCATTTATGTAAACTGTTAATATACCCTCTAAAACATAAATGAACTCTTCTCCCTTATGCTTATAGGATAAGATTTCTTCATCTTTCTTTTGAGGAAGAATTTCTATAAGCCTTGGAAAAAGTTGTTTATTTTCTAAATTTGTACTTAAACTATACTTAATAAAACCTCCTTCTACTAAATCCATTAATTCTTGTTCATAACTTCTTAAAACCATATCTTTCCTTTTAAGTGGATAATCAAAAAAATGTGTTAAATGTACTTCCAAAATATCAGCTAGTTTTTCAAGTGAATCAACTGCTATGGTAGTAAGCCCCCTTTCTAATTGAGACAGAAATCCAACAGATAGTTCGCTTTTTTCACTTAACTCTTTCAAAGTAATTCCTTTTTCAGTCCTCAATTTCTTTATTTCCATTCCTATATTCATCACTTCACCCCGAATTTTCATTATCGTGAATAATATAATATATATTAGAGTAACATTCAATATATTATGAAATAATTTCATGTATATGAATTATTTAATTAACATAATCATCTATTCCCTCAAGAACAGTCCTTAGAGTTACAAAATCCGGAACAAAAAAAGACGCCAATAACTCGAAGGAGAGTAAAGATACAGTCTACCTACAATTTGATCAACCAACCTCAGTCTTCTGGTTAGGTCATGTTTTTTAGGTACAGATCTATATTCAAATGAGGGCGAAACTAAAGGACACCTAATTAGGTGCCCTAATAATTAGTCATTTACACTTATATACAACCCGACGGATAAACGATTTTTTACACTAGTATTGCCCTAAAAGACCTTTCTTCATGGCTATTTTCTCGCAGCGATCAAACACAACGAGCCCTAAAATCAAATAAACCAACGAATTTAATATTAATACGCCATAGTCTGATAAAGGCAGCTCTGTTAACGTCAGATTCTCTAGCATCACTGTTCTCACCATATTTACTCCTTTGACGAATGGAGCGAATGCTAGAAACGGCGCTACAGTTATCGGAACAAATACAAGCCCCATCAAAACAAATTGAAAAATCTGTAAAAACGCTTGGATTTGCTTCACGATAATAGCTAAACCAGCAATCATAAAACTAACCCCTACCATACTTATCATTGTAACAATAATGATCGGGATCGTTGTCATAGGATTAAGACTCAACCACTGTCCCGAGGTTAGCATCGCACCAAACAGCAGGAGGATCATAATAACAGACTGTAAGCCCAATTGACTTACGATCCGCGTGAGCATGATTTTCCACACACCCATGGGAGACATATATAACTGTTCTAACGTTCCACGCGTCGCTTCTGTTATCACTGAATAACCAATAAAATTCATCGTCATCATCGTTAAGCTCCAAAAAACCACACTTACGATTGAATATTGAACATTCGTTTCAAAACTAGCTGGATCCCCTATGAACATAATTCCAAAAAATGCACCTAGAAATATAATATAAAAAGTGACTACTAACGCAATAGTGTTCGGTAGATAACGTTTCATCTCAATATATTCTTTACGAAAATTAGCATTGAACAAATTCAGCCATTTCATGGGGCTTCCCTCCCTTCACAATCTGAATAAACACTTGTTCAAAATCAATCGTTATACGATCAATACTTTCCACCATAGTTCCTTCCTCTTTCAGAAGATCGAACAATTCGTAGATATCCTGACCATGCTCTAAATTCACTTCCACTATCGTTTCATGAGAGCTTGCTTTATAAGTACTTAAAGGGAATATACTCAACAGTTTATTCTCCTGCTCTACACTTAATTTCTCACCCAACTTAATTGAATATGCCCTTGTTTCAAATAACTTAAGTAAATTCTCCACCCTGTCGTCAATCACAACTTCACCTTTATTAATGATAATGGCACGGTCACACAACTCCTGAACGACGGGCATATCATGTGAACTAATAATAATCGTGCGTTTTTCTTCCTTAACTATCGTTTTTAAAATTTTACGCAATTCATAACTTACCTCAACATCCAAACCGAGCGTTGGCTCATCCAGCAAGATGACATCCGTATTAGCTAATAGTGCTACAGCGATCGCCAACTTTTGTTGCATCCCCCGGGATAATCCATTGACCAGCTCATTCTCCTTTTCTTTAAGGTTGAATTGCTCTAATAATTTATCCGCTTGATAGGCGACTTGCTTCCGAGAGTAACCCCGGTTACCCGCAAAATATTCTAGGTTTTCCCGAACGGTAAGTCGCCAATATAAATTTCGGTTCCCCTCTAACACAGCACTAATATGCTCTAGAGCTTTGAGTCTCTTCTTGCAAATATCTAAGCCATTAATGGATATAGAACCAGCATCCGATTCTAACAAACCACAGAGCATCTTTATCGTTGATGTTTTCCCAGCGCCATTGGGCCCTAATAAACCGAGAACCTCTCCACGATTCACATGAAAAGAAACATCATGAACGGCATGTATCTTCTCTTTCGTCTTTCTTTTCTCGTACACCTTACTAATACCCCGTACTTCTATAATTTTCTCCACCTTATAACCATCCTCTCCCGTACGATTTAAAAGAGTGATTCCATTGTTAAATTTATTTTATTTTAGTATCTAGATTTAGATAACTGGCTCCAGATGGATACTTTCTCCGTCTGAGGAATGAGATTTGTGTATGGGGTGTGTTTATACAAGTATGACGAAAAGACACATCTCTTGAGATGTGTCTGGAACCTTATTTTCTTCACGAAAAAGTATTTCTACTACCATGCACGTTATTATCCAAAAACGCGCTTAATTCCTTTAGCTATTTCGTTCATGCAATCCTCCGCTTGTGGGTAAATTCCAATTTTATCCATGAACGCATGGTCCATTCCATTATAACGGATATACTGTGTATTAACGCCTGCGCGTTGTAGTTTTCTAGCGTAGGCTTCGCACTCAAGTGTCAAATAATCATACTGTGCGGTAATAATTAACGTGTCAGGCATACCGCCTAAATCTTCTACTAATAAGGGAGAAGTATAAGCGCTTGTTGCAGGAACCTTACCTTGTAAATAAATATTGTCCAGCATAGCCGTCATATCACCCATACCCATTAATAGTCCCTTGATCAGCTCATGATGATTGTTAATCGTGTACTCTTCGATATTCCATTCGAAATCATCCGTTGCTGCCCCAGCCATGTTCACCGTCGGATAAAGCAATGCTTGGAATTTAATCATACCTGTTCCTAGATCTCTATCCTTCATCGCGCATACCGTTGATAAGTTCCCACCTGCGCTATCACCACATACTGCGATTTGATTCGGATTTACATTCAGTTCTGCTGCATGCTCATATACCCAGCGAACAGCATCGAAGCAATCGTTTAATCCTGCAGGGAACGGATGCTCAGGTGCAAGGCGGTAATCCACCGAAACAACAACTGCATTTGCTTTCTCAGCAATTGCTTTACAAGGATTCTCCACAACATCCAAAGTACCTCCCAGGAAACCACCACCATGAAAGAAGACAACCGCTGGGACATTCGAGCCTTCAGCTGGAGAATAGATCCGAACTGGGATAGAGCCCTCTGAACCTTCTATATCTCTCGATTCTGTACGAATATCCGTTGTTGTTACATCTGTATTCGGCCAGCCCATCATTGCACGCATCCCCTGAACCATTGCCATTAAATCGAACTCTCCCTCAGGTGGCTTGCCCATCGCAGCCATCTTTTCAGCACTTTCGATTGTTGTCTGCAAAACGCGAGCGTCCATTTCTCCCTCAGCATCTGAATCTGGAAGCTTTTTAATCATCATATCTAGACCTTTGACGTTCTTAACCTCTGTCCGTCTCTCTAGTTCCGCCAATAGATTTTCATATATATATTTTTCCATGATATGCTTCATCTCCCTATTTAAATTCTTAGGTTTTATCAATTATTAGTAATAGATCAATTGCTAAAACCATTACAATTTACTCTCCCAATAGTTACAGAATGGATCAACAGGATTTACCCCTTTGAACGGTGAGCGTCCTAACAACTTCTCCACCAATGCTTCATATATATACTCACTTGAGGAGTACGTATTAATAAATGTTTTCACCTGTGGTACATCCTGTAGATGGTAAGGACTTGCTGTGGAAATGAACAAGGTAGGTAATTCTTGCAGGAACCACGGCATATCAGCACCCATAGGCGGTGCCCAGTTAATTCGAACGACGGTTTGATTACTCATCGTTACGATATTGGCACAATAAATAGCTAAATCATATTTATCCGTTAAACTCTCAATGGAAGTCATCATCCAACTAAAGTCCAAATTTTCTCTATTAAAGATATCAACTACAAATCCCTCACGCTCTAGTTGCTCCACCAAAGTACGATAGGATACTTCACTGCTATAATGCCCAACATCATCGCCAAGTGAGAAGAATAAAATACGCTTATGACGTTCTGGACTAATTGGTAGTAGAGACTGTGTATCTTTCACTAGTGTAATAGCTTGGTCTGCACACTCCTGTGCCCACTTCTCATGCTCTTCACATTTCATCACTGATAATGCATCCAGCCCTGGAACAAGCTTACCTTCTTGTTGCTTACGATGTAAACCAAGAGAAGCTTTAAGTGCCNNATTTATAATCTTCAGGCATGTTGCGGTTAAAGAGAAACATATCACAACCTGCAGCAATCGATTTAGGAACTGCGATTTCACGTTTCATCGCCATCGTGAAGCCTGCCATTGTAGCAGCATCCGTCACGATCATCCCATTAAAACCTAACTTGTCACGCAGTAATCCATTCAACAATTCAGGTGACAGTGTTGCGGGCATTAATTCTTCATCACGAATGTCAGGCGAGAGTGCTCGTGAATAAGCTGGCAACATAATGTGACCAATCATCACTGTCATTGCCCCTTCATCGATCAATCCCTTATACACCATGCCATATGTTTGATCCCAATCCTCTACTGAAAGCGAATTGATTGAAATGTGTAAATGTTGATCCCTATCATCCACACCATCCCCAGGGAAATGCTTGATGGATGCAGCAACGCCATTCTCTTGCACCCCTTTAACATAAGCCTTGCCCATACGTAAGACCCTCTCAGGATCAGAGCCATAGGTACGTATATTTGTAATCGGATTTCTAAAATTCATATCGATGTCTACAACGGGTGCGAATGCCCAGTTGCAACCTACTGCTTTTCCTTCCCGTCCTGCAATCTGACCAAGGCGGTACCCCATCTCTTCGTTGTCTGTTGCTGCAACTTGCATTTGCTTACCAAAGTAGGTACCTTCAGAAGCGATCCCGTTACCTCCAGCTTCCAAATTCGCCGATACAAGCAAGGGTATTAGAGAATTGTCTTGCAGATAACGATGAGTGGCTTGAACACCTACACCCTCCCCAGGACGATACATAATACCACCTGGTTGATAGTTCTCTAGCATATCTTGTAATTCAGTTTGATCATCAATCATCCCTAGGGGGCAGAATAGCTGCCCCACCTTAGCATCCAAATCCATCGAATCTAGTGTGTTCTTAACCCACTGGATATCCTCATCTTGTAAGTAAAATGGCTTTGCCTTCAAATCCATTATGATATTCCCTCCACTTTAGTTAATTATATAATTCTTATTTAGGCTCCAATTCCCGTTGTGCCTCTACGAGCTTTCAAGTCACTAATCATTTGGGGCTCATCTTTATCTAGCTTATAGAACAAGAATAATAGAATAACAATGACATTCGCAATTAATGGTAACCATACAAAATTAAATTCAATTGCTAGCAAAGCCGATGGCACTTGCGCTTGATTCGGTGCATATTTCCCTAACGCTAGAACCCAAGCTGCAATCGCACCCCCGAGCCCCATTCCGAACTTAGCACCAAAACTGCTTGCGGCAGATAGTAAGCCTGGTGCCCTTACTCCTGATTTCCATTCTCCATAATCAATCGTGTCAGCAATCATCGCGAACAGAAGACCAAATGCAAAGCCCCCACCAAAATTACTGATTATAACACCCGTTAATGCAACAGGAACAGACGCCATCTGTGCACCTAAATAGATAATGACTTGCCCCACAATACCAATGATCATTCCCGTAAAGACTACATTGCGTTTACCTAATTTCTTACTAAAATAAGGAACAAGTATAATTGCAAGCAACATTAGAACGTTAAGGCCATTAACAAGCGGAATTAAGTCTTCTCTACCTAGGTTATATTTAAAGTAATAAATAGTAGCAGGACCCTTTGCTGTAACTCCGATAAATACGAACAGGCCAGTAGCCAAAAGAATCCACCAAGGTGTGTTCCCTTTAATTGCCTTTATTCCTTCTTTAAAAGGGACTGGACGATTGCCTTCAACTTGAACACGTTCCCTTACATTTTTAAATGTAATCAAGAAAAATACGACCGCTACACCAGCATAGATCATCATCGTTAACATAAAACCCTGTTTTTGATCGCCTTTTCCTAACGCATCAACCAGAGGTAGTGTCGCAATACTGACAAATATAGCTCCTACTTGCGCCAGAATCATACGAACCGATGACACTACCGTTCTTTCCTGTGAATCACTTGACATGCTTGGCAAAATCGAAGTGAGTGGCAAGTTAATACCTGCGTATAAAACATTCAGTAGAATATAGGTAATATACGCGTAAGCCAATTTTCCTGAATCCCCGAAATCCGGCGACAGGAACGCAAGAATTGCAATTGCCGCGAACGGAATCGATAACCAAAGGAACCAGGGTCTGGATTTCCCATATTTCGAAGTCGTGCGGTCAATCAACACTCCAAATATCGGTCCGTCGAACGCATCAATAATTCTCGCTAAAAGGAATAAGGTTCCTACAGCTGCGACATTCAACCCATATACATCCGTGTAGTNNCTCCTAGACCATAACTAATTCTTTCTTTCCATGAAACTTGTTTATTCATACATATACCCCCTGTAAATATCATAGTAAGGAAGCTTCGACGAACCGTAATGTAATCCCTTACATTTGTGATTATAGACAATTTTCATCCATTCAACTTTCCGTTTCTTAATCAAAAATAGACCAAATTTCATGATTTTTATTATCAGCAAATTAAGCGCTTTCAATAAAATCATAAAAATGGGCTAACCCAAAAGCCATGAAATGGCTGCTTGGGTCAGCCCTTGTTGTTTTCGAGTGAAATATACATAGGTATTAGTGGACCAAAAACGCAAATCAGCGCTTCTCCAATAACGGGAGAAGCGCTGATTTGCTCACTTTTGTGTTTTTTTGGAATGAGAAGACTTTCTCCGGTCGTACAAAAATCTACTTATGGGTCAGCCCCTATGCATCATACACAGGCCATAGTTCATATAATCGAACTTCATGAGGGTTTAATTTACATTTAATATCAAGCGAACTTTGGATATCAATCGTCTTCCTCACTTGATTGGGTACAGCCTTACGATTCAAATAGGCCACTTCATCTGCATCAAGTGAACTTGGAGCACCCATCTCAAGCCATGTATCATAGGCGCTGCCGTGATCCCGATTTATCGTAGTTTGACGAAGCTTGTATACACCACTTGGTATTCCTTGGATCGCAAAACTCATCTCTAAATTATTCGTGTCTCTGAAGACGTGATATCGATTCAAGGCGTCGATCCCTAGTGAATGAGACGTACCATACAATCGATCAAAATGACAATAATGGTAGACCATCAATTGATAGCCTTGCAACGATTTTGTGAGACAATATCCAGCGCCAAGCTCCATTAGGCGATCACCAAGCTTGCCTAGCAACTCATAAGCATAATAACCTGGCTTTTGGATTCCATTGCTCGTTATTAAGCCCAATCCACCATGAAAGGGTTCCTCTGCTGGTGGTAGCTCCTCCAGTAAGTCCGTCAAGGACCAGTAAGCTAAGCTCTGCAATTCATCTAGATTCTCTAGTACATTCTTCACAATATAGGCTGCTTTATAACAGGTATCATTCGTCAAATCGCGATGAAATGGTGTTGAATTCCATTCCGTTACATGAACATCAGGCAGTTGCGAGAGTTTTGCTTTCAGTTTATCTTTTAACAAATGAATCGTCTCATTCAAATAATTATCGTTACTTAAATGTATCCAAGATATTGGTTTATCTATTAATGGCTGCTCAATAATTCGTACTGGATAACTGTGAAACGAAATAAAGTCGGGAATACAGTGATTTGTGATACAGAAATCTAAATAATGATCTAACCAAGACTCTTGATATACCGTTTCTGAAAAAAGATCTGGACCCCCCATTTGGAATTTAGGGCAACTCACTTTAACAGCTTGATAAGTCTGAATATACATTTCGCCATAATCTTCGAACGTATCCGCCCAAAAAATTTGCAAATCAGGTTCATTCCAACAAGCAAAATACCAATGCTTCATCTCTTCTTCGCCATAACGGTTTTTGCAGAACAAGAGCAATTGCTCCACGAGCTTTCTCCACTTCCCTAGATCCTTGGGTTTGCTCAGATTACTCTTCTTATAAAAGAAAGAAAACTCACTACTCGCTAAATCTTTAGGCATGAACCCAAACTCAATATAAGGGCGAAGTCCAATGCTTCGTATGAAATCTATCAATTGTCCGACATAGAAGAAATTAAATATCGGATTGCCTTGTGCATCCTCACGATAGACCATCATCTCATCATCAAATATCCCATGAAATCTTATATGGCTAAACTGGACCTTTTCCTGAATCAACTTTAAATGCGATTGCACTTCACTCTGTAAAATTTCCTTCGCCTTGCTTATCGTACATATTTTTCGCCAATAAGGTTTAATCACCTTACTCTTACCGGAGAGCTGCACCCTAATTTCTTTTGTGACTACACCTTTATCAAGCATCTTATCGGCTGTTTGCTGATCAGGTGAAGGCAAATACTTGAACAAAGCCTCATACGCATTCTCACGATCAAAATCCAAGTAAGTCGCATAATCATTTGAAGGCAGGTTCTCATGCTCTTCATGCCTTTGCAAATCCTTACGGTATTGAATCGGTGTTATTTTATAAACTTCCTTAAACACCTTGTGAAATGACTTTAAACTCGGAAATCCATGGTCCATAGCAATTTGAGTAATGGAATGATCCGTGTAAGTAATATCTCTGACAGCATGCTTCAATCGAAGCTGATTGACATACTGACTAAAGGACTTCCCCATACTTTTCTGAAAAAAACTAGATAAATACGGAACCGATAAGTGTTCCTGCTCCGCAATATCGAGCAAGCTAAGTGATTTCATATAGTTGCCTTGGATGTAGTTCACAATACTTAACATACGCTCTGTGTACTTGGAACCAATTCGACTACTCTTATCTTCGCGACTCTCTCTGAATTTCCAAAGCAGTACGTAAATTAGCTGGAATAGTAACGACTTTATTTTGAGCTCATAGCTATAGTTTTCTTTGTTATATACCCACATCATTTCGGCTAATAAAGAGCGAATTTCATTAAATTTCTCTTGCTCTTCCTCTCCATATAGAAAGGATTTGCATAGGAACCTAACTTGATCGATATCAGCAAATTGGGTTTTAAGGAACGAAATAGGAATTTGCAAGGCAAGCAACAAATTATTCTCATGGGATTGAATGGAATGAATTTCATTGCTGTTGATGATCAAGACATCCTCTTCTTGTAGGGTGAATCTTTTCTTTTCAATATAGACATCGACTTTCCCTTTGAGAACGAACAGTAACTCAATGCTGTCATGCCAGTGGTCCTCCACAAATTGCGCATTATGAAGAAATATATTTATTGGCAAATCATTGTTCATTTGAATGCTTTCATAAACGTAATCCAAAGCACCGTTCACCTCTTTTCATTCGCTTCTAATGAGACTATCTTTATATTATTTGAGCATTGCGATTTTGCTCTCACTGGGCAAATGGGCAGACCTATAGCAGGGTCCAGGTACAGCCAATTAGGCAGGTAGCTTAAGCTGCTTAAGGACTGACCTTCGCTGAGCAAGTGAGCCGTGACCACGCAGTGGCACCAGACGGATTTCCCATCCTCATGGGAGTATTGAAAGCTAAGAGCCCCCATTTTCTTAGTTGAGGGCTCCTTCTTACAGCAAGTGTCATTCACAATGAAGAATATAAGTGGCCGAGAGTCCACACGCTTTACTCGTTTTGTACGAATCTTATTCATTACGGGCAATATTTTCGCAATACTCAAGTTATATTATATACATAAATAATCCAAGCCACAAAAAAAACGCTAAATAGTATTAATACTCCGCAAATTCATTTTTATACAATAGCTTTTTTTAATTTGGATATATAAGTACATCTCACCTTCAAACGAAACACGAGAAAATAAGCCTTGATTTTGCTTAAAAAATGGATATTTTGAATTTAAGCCCCTCGATATAATTACATTGTTAACGCTTTCAGAATATATAGTAAAGGGGATATGTATATGCACAAGAGTTTATCTAAGTTATTTACTGTCATGATGGCTTTCTTCGTTCTTAGTTCATTTAGTGTAGGCAGTGTTGGTGCAAGTGCAAATAATACCGCTAAAAAGGAAGATCAAGGAATTACTTTCTATCTGGTACGACATGGAGAAACGCTATTCAATGTACAAGAACGTATGCAAGGGTTCTCCGACTCTCCTCTAACAGAGAAAGGAATTGAAGTAGCCGAGAACCTGGGCAGAGGCTTGAAGAACATTCCGTTCGTTGCCGCGTACAGCAGTACGAGCGAACGGGCAAGCGACACGGCCGATATCGTTCTGGAAGGCCGCAATCTCAAGCTGATCAAAGACAAGCGTTTGAGAGAAATCAATTTCGGTGACTTGGAAGGCGCTTATCAAGCAGATGTTATGAAGCATAATAACGTTGCTTCGTTCCAGAAACTCGATTACACCTCGGTGAACGGCGAGAATATGCAAGGCGTGTTCGAGCGGGCTAAAGCATCGCTGGATCAAATTGTTGAAGCAAACAAAACAAAAGGCGGGAATGTGCTTCTCGTTTCGCATGGCATCACCATTCTCGATTTGGTCATGGGTCTCGACCCGAAAGCCTGGGATTTGAGCAAGGGCGGCTTGCCGAATTCCAGCGTAACGAAGATTCAGTGGAAAGACGGCAAATATACGGTGCAAAAAGTCGGCGATCAGAGCTATGCGGAAAACGGCCAAAACAAGCTCACGTTCTACTTCGTTCGTCACGGCGAAACGCTGTTTAACGTGCAACACCGGATGCAGGGCCTCTCGGATGCTCCGCTCACGGAAGAAGGCATCAAGGTTGCCGAGGACCTAGCACGAGGCTTGCATGACATTCCGTTCAGCGCAGCATACAGCAGTTCGAGCGGACGTGCGATAGATACGGCCGATACCATTTTGGAAGGCCGAAACATGTTTCTGAAAACGGATAAGCGCTTGAGAGAAATGAACTTCGGTGACTTGGAAGGCGCTT
>DJUJ01000134.1:7867-30761 GCA_002438345.1 Paenibacillus sp. UBA6285 | reverse complement strand
CGGTGAACGGAGAAAACATGGCTCAGGTTTTTGCCCGGACGAAAGCGGCAGTAGACCAGATCATTGCCGATAACCAAGGGTCGAAAAAGAATATCATTGTCGTTTCCCACGGCATCACCATTTTGGATTTGGTCATGGGGCTTGACCCTAAAGCTTGGGATTTGAGCAAAGGTGGTTTGCCGAATTCCAGCGTGACGATCGTGGAATGGGAGAACGGCAAGTTTACGGTAGGAAAAGTCGGCGACACCAGCTATTTGGAAAAAGGCAAGGCACTTTCACATTAAGAAGTAGAACTGGTGCACACCTGTCTGCATAAGACAGGTGTGCACCAAATTAAAGGGAGGGGGCAGCAAGACTGCCCCCTCCCTTTAACCCTTACCCACTAAATTGACTATCATACCACCCACAATAGAACCCTTGTCTCTTCAGCAAAGACTCATGGGAGAAGTCCTATCATGAACCGACGGTTCGTACTTCACTTCGATGTTCCTGTCGATACTCTGTAGGTGTGACATTGAATTTCTTACGAAATAGCGGCATACAGCAGTACAAGCGAGCGAGCTATGGATACTGCAGATTATATGCTTCAAGGCAGAAATATTCATGTTCATTTGAATAAAGGTCTCAAGGAATTATTGGTCACAGCTTAATTCATTTGAGAATAAAAATAAGGTAAGTGTTCCTTTGATAGGGCTTTTTCGATTAGTTCTTTATTGTAGCCATATTTTTGTAATGTAGCGATAATTGCTTGTATCCTGTCTGACCGTTTTCGTCTTAAATTAGATTCCAACTGAATTTCTAGAGGTACCGTAGGAATAGTGTCCCGTCCGATCTTCACATTCTTATAATGATTCCAAATATATTGTCCGCCTTCCCATATCCCATCACCCTCCATAGAATCAGGAATTCCCGCTGAATTGGATATATGAACGACTTCCACTTTAAATCCATCGATGATCCAACTCCCCTTTGTCCAAGTAAAGCCCGAAGAAAAGGTTTGAGTGTATGTAGGTTCTTCTAAAGAAGATAACCAGTTGTCTCCATGAGGGAATTCACATTTATCCAAAAGGGAGAATTCCTTAAGTAGTTCTGCAAATTGTTCAATCCCCTCTTTATTCTTTGTATAAATATCAACGTCACCTGGAGTCATTTCGCAGCCCTGTAAAATCGAACCAACCGAGCCAACCAAGATCCATTCTAAATTTGAATTCATTTTAGATGAAAAATAAAGTTCACATACCTTTGACAAAGCTTTTTCCCAACTATTCATAACTTCACCCCAAAATGATTTGATATCGATCCGAAATATTCTACAACTACCTCACGGAATTCCAGAGCAGCCCGCGAAATGTACCGACTCTTGTGCCATAATAAGGCTATCTCCCGTACCAATTCGTGATTCTCTATTTGGAGATACTTAATATCTTCCCGTGAATTTCTTGCCGTACTTGGTATGAAAGCTAAGCCAATTTCGGCTTCCACAAGAGTGCTAAGCCTTGCGGGCTCATCTCCCTCATATACATATTTAGGTACAAATCCAACTGATTTGCATACAGAGTCAATTAAATCGCGAGTACCGTAGCCTCTCTTTACACCGACAAACCATTCATCCCTCAGCTCCGTCAAGGATACGCTACTTCGATCTGCCAACTGATGCCCCTTTGGAACAGCTACAAGGATTGGGTCGATCAACACGATTTGGCATTCGATATCATCCCCTTTTATAGGTGGNNTGCGTGGTCAGCATTTGCACATGAAATTGAATATCGGGTCGCTTTTTCCGAAACTCGCGAAGGATATTGGGTAATGTACTTGCGGTGGTCACCGCTAATTCGAGTATGCTATGTTCCGGGTCGGATAAATCGCTAAGCTCCTGCTTTCCCTGCTCCAATTCAAACAGAGCCCTTTCGGCACGGCGGAGGAATCTGCTTCCGAACTCATTCAATCGCAGGTTCCTCCCAACTCGATCGAATAAAGGGACCCCTAAATCCTCCTCCAAACGCTGAATTGTTTTGCTTAGTGACGATTGCGTAACGTGCAGATTCCGTGCAGCTTCTGTCACATGTTCCAAACGAGCTACCGCGAGAAAATATTGCAGCTGAAGAAGTTCCATTTTGCACCCCTATTCATTCCTTCAAGTCAATGAGAATATAACATAAAATGCGTTGGAATGAATAACCAAATTCAAGTACGATGATATTAATAAGCTTTAGGGGGATTCAAAATGAGTGTTCGCAGTAGGTGGTTAATGATTTCAGTGGGTCTAGGGATACTATTGAACCCTTTAAATTCTTCGATGGTTTCTGTTGCTATTCCAAGATTGCAAAGTGTATTCCAACTTGATTATACAGATGTTTCCTGGATTATTTTTTCTTTCTACATTGCAAGTAGCATTGCTCAACCTGTCATGGGAAAGGCCAGCGATTTATTTGGTCGTAGGAAAATATTTCTTACCGGGCTTGTTGTATCCTTCATTGCCTCATTATTAGCTCCATTAGCAACAAGCTTCGCGTGGCTCATTATGTTCCGCATTGTACAAGCCATTGGAACAAGCATGATGGTTGCCGTTGGGATGGCCATAGTGCGAATTCATGTTACGGAAAAACAAGCGACAGCGCTGGCTATTTTGTCGCTCTTCCTATCCGGAGCGGCGGCCATTGGACCCTTTATTGGCGGGGTTACCATACACTGGTGGGGTTGGCCCGCTATCTTTTTCGTCAATATTCCATTTGTGGTAGTGAGCTTTCTATTGTCTTGGAGAAATATTCCTAAGGAGGACTCTTCATTAATCGTTTCGCCGGGTATGTCCCTTCGTAAATGGTTTGATTATATTGATGCCTCAGGCATCCTGCTCTTCACCGTAAGTCTGATAGCCCTGCTCGTTGGATTACTCTCGGCAAAATCATCTGGACATATCTCTTTAGGAAATATCATTGTTTCGCTGATCGGTCTCACTCTGCTGGGGGTATTCGTACGACATGAGTTAAAAGCGACCTCACCCTTTATTCCTTTGCGCACATTCGCCAAATATCCTGCGATGACTTGGGTTAATGTGGAATTCATGCTCGTTAATGTACTTTATTACTCGCTCTTTTTCGGGATTCCATCCTACTTGCAAATGGTACGCCATGTCAGCGAGTTCCAAACAGGGATACTTATGCTAACCTTAGGTCTCTGCTCGCTAGTCACTTCTCCAATAGCAGGACGATGGATCGATAAATCAGGACCAAGGCCAGCATTGTTAGTGTCTGCAATTCTGATGACATTGGGGTCGGTGTGGCTCGTGACATTGAATCAAACTTCACCGGTTATCAGCGTGTGTCTGGCTTTGGCTGCATTCGGGATTAGCAACGGGTTAAATAACGTAGGTATGCAAGCAGCTTTGTTCCAAAGTACGCCAAAAGAAATTATTGGTGTAGCATCTGGATTATTTAATACATCAAGATATCTGGGAACCATTCTCTCTTCATTGTTAATAGGGATTGTAATGGGAGGTAAGTTCAGCTTCGAGGGATTTCGAGTACTTGGGATTATCCTAGCGGAAATTGCATTGGCTTTGGTATTCATGAGTCGGCGGCGCCGGGAGCCAGGGCAATTGCAGGAGCTGTAGGTTATTACTTGATTTTCTTCTAACGTATTTCTTTTGAGCATATCTGCCGATAATTCATTCAGGAAAGCAGTATCTGTCAGTAAATCTGTATTTTGCAAAAAAGCATGTTTAATAAGATTGCGGGTATCGTTCTCTTCCATTCCTTCAAATTTACTTTCATACGTGCTCTTTAAGCTCTGCACGTCCCCGTGATAGACAATGCTCATTAACATAGCCGTAATGATAAGGAGAAGAAGAGGAACTACAAGCATTGCCGCATAGGATAGCAGAAATTTCCAACGTATAGACATAATGGATTACTCACCCTACCTCTTCTTGTTTCGTGATGAACTTATATTACGATATCTCCATACTAACCACCACAAGAGAAGGAGAATCACGATTCCACAAATGGTATAGCTAATCGGACGAATATATTGCTCCACGACACCCCAGTTGTCTCCCAATCGGTAACCCAGAAAGATTAAGGCTAGATTCCATGGGACACAGCCGAGCGCTGTAAACACAACGAATTTCCATGCCTTCATTCCAGCAATCCCTGCGGGTAGTGAAATAAAAGTACGGATAAAGGGCAACATACGGGTAAAAAACACAGTACTCTCACCATAACGATCGAACCATCGCTCGGATTGCTCCAAATGATGCTCATTCAGGAGAATATATTTACCGTATTTCTCTAATAACCGCCTACCTCCGGCTTTACCGATATAGTAAGCAAGGATGGAGCCCAGTAGATTTCCGAATATCCCAGCGACTGCAACCTCCATAAAAGTAAGTGAGCCTTGCGCAACCAGCCAACCGCCGCTGAGCATTATAACTTCACTGGGAATGGGGATACAAGCGCTCTCTAGGATCATCCCTAACCATATGCCCCAAATCCCCATCGTATGGACAAGGTGGAGCGCAGTTTCAGATATCCAAGTTAATAATTGATGCATGAGTGTTCACTCCACTTCATAAATTTTACTATTCCTTAAGAATGTAACGCTATAATTGAACAAAAAGCAGGGGGAAGTACCACAATGAAAAAATTACAAGTACCTAAGTTTTTATATGGTCTATTCGTAATAGCATTTATTCTGCTGATGATTCCCAAATTCTCTTATAATGATCCTGATACTTTCTGGCACATAGAGCTAGGACAATATATGATAAAGCACGGACAAATTCTGCATCATGCCATTCATACTTTTTACGGAGATAAGCTTCCCTATGTCCCTCATGAATTTGGATTCCAACTGCTCGTTGCTCCGCTTTATGCTGCATTTGGATGGCCAGGGGTGTATATTTTGACAGCTGTGTGTTTGTTCTTTTTAGTACTCGGTTTACTTCGGCTAGGTAAGGTTTCCCGCAAAGAGCTGGGACTTAAGGAAGATCACGTTCTCCTGCTTCCTTTTGTGCTGCTAATTTCCTGCTGGATTTATTACAACTATTTCAAAGGCCGACCACAGATGATCTCTTCATTTATGATTGTCTGGTTCTTTGTTTATTTACGGGAATATCAAATGGTAGCCTATAAAAAATATGCCGCTGCGATGATTGCCCTTTCTATAGCCATTGCCAACTTTCATGCAGGAGTATGGCTTGTAATTGCTGTGTTCACAGGGATGGCTCTGCTTGAGTCTTTTCTAAATCGAACGCTGAATTTGCGTAAAATCATAGTTTTTGTTCTAGTCTGGCTAGCCGGCATTCTAAATCCAGGTGGCGTAAAGAGCCTCTTGTTTATTTTGACCGTAACGAAAAAGAACTTTAACCTGCTGATCAACGAATGGCAGCCTATTCAGTTTAATAGCTTGGAGAATTTGCCCATTCTGCTCTTACTTCTGTTCTTTGCTAGTACGCTTCCTTTTGCTCTCCAGCGTAAACCATTCCGCTTCTTTCTCATGCTTGGAATTCTGTACCTCGGCGTGTCTAACTTTAAACAGAACTTGTTTATGTGGCTGTTTATTCCTTATTTTGCAGCCGTATTCTTTGACTCCATTCCGTACTTCCGTAATCCCGGTGTTCTAGTTCGGCAAAGCACTTTACGACTGTGGCTTACAATTGGGCTACTCCTAAATATTGTGTATATATTCACTGTACCGCCAGTTATTGATGCTAAGAATTATCCCGTTGATGAAATGAATTATATTATGCAGCATACACCTGAAGGCGCTCGTCCCAAAGTGCTCGCCCGATACGGTTCATCCGGTTATGTCATGTTCCGAGGTGGGGATATACTGTGTGACGGCAGACAGGATCCCTTCGTTACGAAGGATTCACTTGGAGTGCTCGGCTGGACTGCTTTTGAGCGTTCCATGTACGGATTCTCAGAATATCTTCCTGAAATTGTAGAATATGACCATCCCGATTATGTAATTACCGGCAATGGAGTCTCACATAAGCTGTTCAATGAATGGGCACAAAAATTCGGGCAGCCCGTTTATTCAGGAACCTATGGCAGTGTCTTCTCACTCCTCAAAGCGACGGAGTAATTTATTTTCGAATCACATATCCTAGGCCGCGCATCGTCTGTACAATACTTGGCTGTCCCACCTCATCAATTTTACTCCTAAGGTAGCTGATATACACGTCAACTACCTTAACATCCACCTCGGAATCATATCCCCATATGGTTTCTAGCAGCATCTCCCGAGTCATTACTCTGCCTCTATTCTCCATTAGCACTAAAAGTATTTCGAATTCCCGTTTCGTTAAATTAACAAATATCTTCTTCTTTCTAAGCGCCCGTCCGTCAATGTCCATCTCCAAATCGCGAAATATCAGCATCCGTCCGGTGTTAAAGGTGCCCGCTCTTCTTAGTAGAGATCTCATTCGTGCCAGCAGCTCTTCCATAGCAAACGGCTTCAGAATGTAATCATCCGCTCCGCTATCCAGACCTCTGATTTTATCCGCGAGCCCCGCTTCCTCTGCAAGGATTATGATTGGTGTTTGTTTAGTTTCCCTTATTCTGCTGCACATCTCTGCGCCACTAAGTCCTTGAACCATTACATCCAATAAAATCAGATCCCACTCTTCTTTTCTAGCTAATTGCAGACCTTGAAGTCCGTCGTGCGTAACAGTGATTGAGTACGATTCATGAGACAGCTTCAGTTCAATACATCTAGCTAAACTCTGCTCTTCTTCTATCAATAGTATTTTGTTCATAGGCTTCCTCTCCATGTGCGACATTTATAAAAGCTTTATGTCCGAGGTTGTATTGCCATTCTACTCGCTATCTATTAAATATTTATTAACTCCTTCTAAAGAAGACCCGTTTAAAGCGCAAAAAAAAAAAACGATGACCTATGGCGAAATAGCCAATAGTCATCGCTTCTTGTACGCTTACTATGATTTAGTACTACCTCTCGTGCACAATAACCGATTTAGAAACACGCAGTTTCGTATACTCTTCCATGATTGCCGGAATATCTTTCAACGAAAACCGATGGCTAATCAACGGCTCAATCTGAACGATCCCTTTCTCAATTAGCGCGATAGATTCCTCATGGGTATATGGATTAATGAAAGAGCCCATGATTCGCAACTCTTTTGTAAAAATTTCGAAAGGTGAAACTTGAATCAACGTGTCCGGGGAAGCAACACCGAACATCAATACTTGTCCACCCTTACGTGACGCCTTTACTGCCAGCTCCATGGAATCCGCACGTCCTACACATTCGATAACAATATCAAATTGATGATGGAGAGCTTCCATCACGCCTTCTGCTGTAGGAGGNNTAATCGGTCATGTTTGAACACTTCCGGCTCGCTGACAATGATCCCTTTAACACCCGCAGTTTTGACGAGCTGCAAGAACAATTGACCAATAAAACCACCACCGATAATCAGGACTTGGTGTGTCGGACGAATATCCAGCTTCTTATAACCGTGAAGCACACAACCTAATGGTTCAATCATTGCCCCTTCGATCCAGCTCATTTCATCAGGTAACAAGTAACAGTTCGCCACAGGAACAACACAATATTCTCCCATTCCGCCATCCCGAGTCACTCCGACAGCTTGCAAATCATCGCACAAATGCACTTTTCCATTCCGGCAGAAATAACAGTTTCCACAATAGATGTTCGGGTCCACCGATACACGGTCCCCTACTTGTAAGGTCGTAACTTCATCACCCACAGCAACTACTTCACCTGCGAGTTCATGTCCTAACACAATCGGAGCTGTCACCTCCGCAGACCCAGGGAATCCATGATAAATATGCTGATCTGTACCGCAAATCCCGCAGGATTTCACACGAAGTTTAACTTCTTTGGAGCCAACAGCCGGAGCTTCCCAGTCCGTAAATTCAATGTGCTTAGTTCCTTGAAATACAGCCGCCTTCATCTTAGCTCATCTCCTTAATTCCAAGTTTCTGTAAACTCGCATCATTCATCGCCGTTACACGTAAGGTCTCCCATGGCAGTTCCCCGGCATCAACATGATGCACACGAACAGTCTTCTCCTCACCCGGGATCAGATCAAAGAAATTATCATCCATGATCACCCAAGGTGCATCCAGTTCGATCATCACCATCCGAGCGACGCGATCTGAGATCAAGCGAATATGTCCTTTCACTTCATCCACAGAGATCTGAATATGTGCAGGTTGATAATCCATATCCTTATAGTCTCTTAAATAGAGTACATAATCTTCTGTCACCCGCTTCTTCGAACGAAGTACGGCCACAACCTCGCGCGGGCTATGCTGTTTCAGTATCTCAGCCTCAGGTAATTTGGCAAAATTAACTTTACTGTTCGCTTCAACGATCACATCGAATGCACGCTGATATACAATTGTACCGTCCATCCGGTAGATCGTTAATTCCGCCTCATCCTGATAAGACTCGCGTCGATCATTGACAGCCCATAACTGCAGCGGCCCATCCGGATCATGATCCACACATAAGAGTACTGGTGCAAAGAATTTACGTGCATAGTGATAGCTCGCCTTTGGCAAGCCATAATAGTCGATGACAGACCAGCTTGTTCCCGGCCAGCAATCATTGAACTGCCAGAACAAAGCACCGCTCGTATCCGGCTTATTACGGCGGTAGTGCTCAATGCCATACCTTAACCCCTCTGCCTGGGTTAGCATCGAGAATTGAATATATTCATTGATATCCTTCGGAATTCCTGTATAACCTTCCATGAGCATAATGCCCTTTGGATAATGGACATCTTTATTACGGTACTTCATTTCATCGCTATCCCAATAGAACTGATTGTCCGGCATGTTCTTCGCTAAGGTATAACGATTGGAAGCAGCATGCAGCCCGAATTCACTGGCGAACTTCGTAAAGTCTGACTTGAATCGTTTGAACGATATCCCTTCAACACTATAATCCTGTGTCTGCGGTTCACCAAACTGACGAGGCTCATTATTTCCATGCCAGACTTGCCAGTTATGGGTATCGCCCACATCACGTGAATTGTGATCATTTCCGCCAAAAGGCGAGCTAGGCCAAAATGTTCGCGTTGGATCGAGTTGCTCCAATACCGCGGGCATGAGCTCATGATATATTTTTTCTCCATAAAAGGGATGTGTGATCTCGCCGTTAGAGGACAGCGCCTCATACAACCAATCATTCTCATTATTCCCACACCATAGGGCAAGACAAGTACGACTGCGGAGACGTTTTACGACCTGCTCAATTTCACGGTGAACATTATTCATGAAATTACGATTATAATCTGGATACAATGCACAAGCGAACATAAAGTCCTGCCAGACTAAAATTCCTAACCGATCACATTCATCAAAGAAAATATCCCGCTCATAAATACCTCCGCCCCAAGCACGAATCATATTCATATTGGCATCCTTGGCCATTTGAAGGAGATGCGTATAGCGGCTATCCGGCACGGTCGCAATAAAACTATCGATCGGAATCCAATTAGCACCTTTGGCAAAAACTTTTACGTCATTCAATACAAACGTGAAAGCATGACGCCCCTCTTCATCACGCTGCATTAATTCGATCTTACGTATCCCAAATGGCTGTTCATAGGTATCTATTTGCTCCCCATCGGCAAATAACGTAACACGTAATTGATATAAGAAAGGCGTTCCTAAATCATGGGTCCACCATAGCTTCGGGTCCATCACCTGCAAGGTAACTGAATGATGAAGCGTGCGCGCTGTAATAGCCCCATCAACCGCAATACCTGAAACCCTGTCCAAAGAGACATCTTCTTCCGCAACACTCTTTGTACCCTCTAAAAGTTCTACACGCGCCGAATACGAACACCCGCGATCAAAGGCATGTGCGCATAAGTCCACATCAACGATACCTACTTGATTCTGGATCGAGGTTGTTCGAGCAAACACATGATCTAAATGTGCATGACGCCGTTTGATCAAATGAACCTCTTTCCATATGCCTGCACAGACAAGACGTGGACCCCAGTCCCAGCCAAAATGGCTCTGCGCTTTGCGTGTCCATATCCGTTTCTTGCTAAAGCCCGACCAATAATATTGGATTTTATCGCCTGCGTGCACATGAACAGGATCAAATTTTACGGCAAGCGTATTTTTCCCCTTATTTAATTCACGGGTTACATCAAAAGAATGGCTGATGAACATATTATCTGTTGATCCAAGTTCCACACCGTTGAGATACACGGTCGCATAGGTATCTAACCCTTCGAACAATAGCTCCATCTTCTCACCAGGTTCAGGGTCATCATCGTAGGAGAATACCGTACGATACCACCACACCTTTTCTTCAACCCAACGGCATTTCTGATCCTGGTGACCAAAGAATGGATCATCAATAATACCCTTCTCCCGAAGCGTCGTGTGGATATCACCAGGCACTGTGGTTGTCATCCAGAAATAATCAATGAACTCTGGTGAAGCAACTTCAAGATCCCGGGCTTCCCCAACACGAAAATCACGTAGCTTCCAATTCTCAGTTAATTTGATGTTCATTCTCTTCATCGTCTCTCCCAAATTAAAACGCCAAAACCACTTCGGTTTTGACGTTTTATTGTTATACGTATACCAAGCTATCTAAGATTTCTTGTACACTAAGTTCTGCACAAGCCATTGATGTATCCGCGACACCGTAATACATTTTGAGAACATCGCCTTCCACGAGTGCACCGCAAGAGAATACAACATCGCCGAAGAATCCATTCTTCTCATAATCCGCTTCCGGCTCCATGATAGGAGCATCGGAACGTGCAATCACCTTCGAAGGATCATTTAGATCTAATAGGACTGCCCCCATGCAATAACGATGTTCCAGCGTTGCCCCATGATACAGCTCCAGCCAGCCTTTTTCGGTCTTGAATGGAACCGCACCGCCGCCAATCCGACCGCTATCCCACATGCCTTCACGCAAGCCGATCAGGTGCTTATGGTTGCCCCAATATAATAAGTTGTCCGATTCAGCGATCCATATTTCCGGATCTCCTGTGCTCTTCGTCGTTGGACGGTGCAATGCATAATATTTGCCGTTAATTTTCTCTGGGAAAATCAATACGTCTTTATTATCCGGTCCAAAGATCATGCCGTGATGAGTTACACTCACGAAATCTTTAGTTGATACCAGTGATTCACCAACGCCCACCGGGGAGACTGCCGAGAAATAAATATAGTAGGTATCCCCAATTTGGGTTACACGGGGATCTTCCACTCCGAAGGTTTCCAGTGAACTGGAAGGGTACACGAATGGTTTCTCATCTATCGTAAAATGATGTCCATCCTTACTGCGGGCAATTCGGATGTAGGACAATGAAGTCAAATACTGGAAAGTAGCACTGTTGGATTTATTCTTGATCACACGCGGATCAGAGAAGTCGAAACGCTCATCATCCGTACTCAGATCAATAATATCCAATTCATTGGTCTCCGGATTAAAAATCGGAGCTTTCACAATCTTTGGATCCTTGCTAATTGGACGTTCCGCTACACGAAGAAACATTAATACTTCACCATTATAGCTGGCGATACCAGCATTAAATGCACCAATCACTTCAAAGTCATCGTGATACGGCTTGACATCGGCTGGTGTAATAAGTGGATTTTGTTCATAACGATAGATTTTCATGTTGTAATAACTCCCTTAACCAAATTGATTTCATGCTTACAAAATTTCAAATTGAGCAAATGGATCAGGGATTGTCGCACGTTGTGCTTCCGCATCGCTGATTCCTGCATATAAATGAGCTGTACCGTCACTTTGGCGAACAAGCCCTCCGCTGAATACGACATCCTCTAAATCTGGCCGTTTGGTTGCACCCGGCAAGAACTGATTGCGTACAGCAATAATTTGAATATCCGAGTATTCACCTGTTGCCGGATTAATAGCGAATACCATCGGGTAATAGTGACGATTGCCCGCATCATCAAAAGATGCGATATGTCCAAGGACACCGAGAAGTCCGTTCTTCAGCAAGTGTGCTTCATTCGCACCGCCCCACTCTTCATCAATGAACTGCCCTTCCAATAGCGGTGTTTCCTCGATCAATGGAATGGATAACTCGTCCAACGACGAAATGCGGGTAAAGCCGATTTTACCGCGTCCTCCTTTATCTCCCTGTGGGCGGGTCAGGACGCCGATACTATCCTTCAGGTCAACAAGACGTAGATCCTTCATGCCATCTGGACCTTTAAAGAATAACTCCAAGCTCGCAATGTTCTTCCCGCGGTAGAATACTGTACGCCACATTAAGGCATCAGCCTTTACCGGATGCGGATAAATTTGAACGCCTCCAACAATCAACTCACCATTGATTCTGGTAAAGAGCGGATCTTGAAGTTCTAATACAGGTGCTCCTTCACGCGGAACCCATTCACCATCACGCTCGACGAAAAAAACGACATCCGAATGCTCACTCTCACGAGATTCAACTCGACCTGCAATCACCCATTCATCCTCATCTTCGAAGGGTGCTGTAATGTTGTAGACATCTTTGTGGCCTACACCTGTGAATTTTAATTTCTTGGTATCTGTTACTGCAGCGTTTTTCATCGCAAATTCCTTGAGCAGTTGTTCACATGTTTTCACGGCAGTCTTGTGAAGTTTCATAATAATAATAACCCTCTCTATTTAAATAATAGCGGCTCATGCATCCATATTGCGGCTTCATTCGGCATCAGAGTTACCAGATCTAAGCCGCTCACTTTATCTCGGCGGCTCGATAAAACACAAGTTGCTTCCCCATCCAGTAACTCACTAGGATCAATCTGTACGCTATGGTTGTCATAGTTCAAGGCCACGAGCGCTTTGGTATTATTTTCTTTCAATGTCCTTACGTATAATATAAGATTGCCTCTGCGTTCCAGCACATCATAATCCCCGAACTGAAATACGTTCTGTGTATTGCGCAAATTGAGAAGCTTTTTATAATAATTAAGCAGTGAATTCGGTTGATTCCTTTCGGACTCCACGTTTAATTGCTCGTAATTCGGACCCATGCCAATCCATGGTGTTCCTGATGTAAATCCGCCATATGGGCCTGTATTCCATTGCATTGGTGAACGGGACGCATCTCTTCCCTTCGCATTCGCAATTTTCAAGGCTTCCGCCCAGGTAGCCCCCCGCTGCAGTGCGATTTCATATGCCTTTAAACCTTGGATATCCCGCATATCTTCCAGCTTATGGGCTACGAAATTCCGCATACCAATTTCTTCGCCGAAATATAGGAAAGGTACCCCTTTCGCGGTCAAGGCCAGCGTTGCTATAAGGCGGGCCCGTTCTTCCTCAATCTCCGGATCCCCTTCACTAAAGCGCGAAATAACGCGGTCCATATCATGACTGCCGAAGAATAACGTAGGAATCTGATCCGCACCGTGTACCTTATCCATCGTCTTAAGCTCGGCAAATAGGTTCTCTGGGCTAAATTCCTTCTGGCTTCCCAAATTGAAATTAAAGACAACATCAAACTTACCCGTTCCGCTATAACGCTTCAGCATGTCCATATCTTCGGAGCCGACCTCACCCACCATGAACATTCCACTATGAGCATGAACAAATTCACTGATTTCCTGGATGACTTCCATAATTCCATCTTGATCCTGGTCATGCACATGCTTCTGTTCACCTGTTGCTTCATCCATCGGATTATCCGGGAATTGATCGGACACTGATAAGAAGTTGATAACATCTAACCGGAAGCCGCTTACGCCTTTGCCCAACCAATAGGCCATAACATCCTTCATCGCTTCTTTTACTTCGGGATTCGCCCAGTTCAAATCGACCTGTTCTTTCGCAAACCCATGATAGTAATACTGTTCCGTTGCAGCATCCCATTCCCACGCGGTTCCGCCAAAAAAAGACTCCCAGTTGTTTGGAGCTCCGCCGTTCACAGCGTCCTTCCAAATGTACCAATCCCGCTTCGGGTTCGTCCTTGAGGATCGGGATTCCTTGAACCACTCATGCTCTGAAGACGTATGATTCAGGACAAGATCGGCAATCACTCTGATCCCACGAGTCTTCGCTTCCTGAATAAACCGTTCGAAGTCCTCCATCGTTCCACAATCTGGATCAACCTGGAAATAATCTGCAATATCATACCCGTTATCTACTTTTGGAGACTTATAGAACGGTGTTAGCCAGATGCCCCCAATTCCAAGATCCTGCAAATAATCCAGCTTGGAAGTAAGACCATTGAAATCACCAATCCCATCCCCGTTGCTGTCACAGAAGCTTGGCATATACACTTCATAGAATACCGCCCCATTCCACCACGGCTTTTCCAATCGATAACCCCTCCTGCGCTGACCTATTTTAAGTTAAATTGCATACCTTCCTGGAACTTCTTGCCGAAAATAATAAACAAGATAATGATTGGCAAGGTGAGCATCACTGCACCGGCATACATCGGACCCGGATACGCTTGATACGGTCCGAACATCTGGGATAATAAAACGTTCAAGGTTAACATTCCGTCACTTCGGACGACGATCATATCCCAGAGGAGCTCTGTCCAACGTTCCATTAGCAGGAATAAGAATACAACGCTCGTAATGGACTTCGACATAGGCATCATAATCTTATATAGGATTTTGAAATCGGATGCTCCATCCAGCTTGGCGGCTTCAATGAAGGCGTCGGGTACCGCCTTAAAGAAGTTGGTATACATGAAGATTCCCCATAAACTCATTGCCTTGGGAATAATGAGCGCCCAATACGTATCGAACAGTCCTACTTTTTGAATAATCAAAAAGTTAGGAATGATCAAAATGATCGCCGGGAAGAACATGTGGAACAACACAAAGTTGTTAATGGAGTCTCTCCCGCGGAATTTCAGCTTCGCCAGCGCATAAGCCACCATAATCGCGAACATCATCATTAAGGCTGTAGATATCAATGAAACGAACACACTGTTAAAGAAGGCGTGGATCCATGGTCTTGTAATCCCCGTCTCACCGCCTGTGAAGAGCCATTGATACGAGCGCAGCGTGAATTTCGTCGGTATAAGCATCCGGTCTACTTGTGACCAATCCGCAAGTGAGTTCAATACCATATATAAATAGGGGAATACCATAATCACGAGCAGTACGATCGCAATAAGATAGCGGATTGACAGCCGGAGCTTGGTGTTTGAATTAGACCCAACCATTGCGCTTACCCCACATTTCCAGAATTTTTCGAATCACGAAGATGGACACAAATGTCGCAACCGCAGCCATAATCGCGATAGCTGATGCGTAACCTGCTTGCAGGTTCTTAAATGCTTGACTGTATATTTCCATTTGCCATGTATTCGTTGCATAGTTAGGTCCGCCACCTGTTAATTGGTAGACCTCAGTAAAGATACCGAATGTTGCACCAAAGGATAAAATTAAGGTTGTATAAATCGCAGGGTACAGCAAAGGTAACGTAATTTTCCAGAACCTTTGGCTGTCCTTCACACCATCAATCGCCGCTGCTTCATATACTTCCTGATCAATACTTTCTAAACCTGAAGTAAGGATTAACGCATAGTAACCGGTAAATTTCCAGGCCATAATCATCGCAACGACGAACAATGCCGAGAAAGATCCACCGAGCCAGTCAATATCAAGACCTAACCGTTCCCGCAAGAACGTCTGAACAGGACTTGTGTGTGACAAAAAACCTTTAACAATAAGGGATGCAACAACCCCTGAGGATAGGTAAGGCAAAAAGAACCCAATAAGAAATACAGATTTAAATTTAGGTAAGCCTTTTACAATCACCGCAACAAAAAGCGACATGGCTGTGACAATCGGTACAAATACGATCATAAATTTGTACGTTACCCAAAATGCCGATCTTACTCCCGGTGTGCCTAAAGCTTTGGTAAAGTTCTTAAATCCTACAAAATCATAGGTTGGTGAAATCAAGTCCCAGTTAGTAAAAGACAAATATAGAGACCAGATAAGCGGCCCTAAAAAAAACACAGTCGAAAAAATAAGGTAAGGGCTGGCAAAAAGCCAGCCTAACCGATTATTATTTTTGTCAATCATTATTGAAGTTCCCCTTCAATCGCCTTCTTCATATTGTCCCAACCTGTTTTTGGATCAATCTCACCACGAACTATTTTGTTAAAGGCCTCTTGACCTATAAAGGTTTGCAATTCGTTGAATTTTGGATTGTCCATGGATGGAACAGCATTCGGGATTGCTTTTGCATACTCTAGCAATACAGGCGTTTTTTCAAATACAGGTTTAAATACTTCATTCGTACCTACATCATCACGTGCTGGAGGCAGGTTCGTTTCTTGGAAAAAGGCAACATCGTTCTTGTCATCCGAGTAGACCCACTTGATGAATTCTACTGCAGCAGCCTGTTGTTCTGGGCTTGCCGATGCATAGATAACAATTCCTTTTGCATCCGCAAATGTTTTTGCATTCGCTGGATCCATGCCGTCCGGAACAGGAGGCAATGCTACTTCAAAGTTCTTCTTGTACTGAAGTTCTGGATATTTCTCAGCCCACGTGTTGAATGTCCAAGGACCCACATCTGTAAATACGCCCACGCCATTTTCGAAAGGTTCAGTTACATTCTGAGACAACAGCCCTTTTTCCTTGCGAAGGTTGTCCACGAAAGAAAGAACCTCTACACCGGCTTTTTCGTCACCTACAAATTCGCTACCTTCAATGAATTTGTTACCGTCTGAAGCTGCATTGTACAACATAAAGAAGTCGAACCATCTTTTCCAAGATGTAGGGTCTGCTAAGTCAGGTTTCGCCCAAAGATATTTATCTGGGTATTTTGCTTTTAATTTTTTCGTTGCGTCAATCACTTCGCTGTATGTTCTCGGAACTTCGTTCACACCAGCTTCTTTCAAAATATCCGTTCTCCATCCGAACAACATCGCATTCGAGTAGATTGGAAGAACATATTGATGACCATCCGCAAATTCCCAAGATTCAATCGTTTTGGTCATATTACGTTTTGTCACAATATCATTGAAGCCAGCTATCGTATCCAAAGGAACTAGTGCTTTACTGTTCGCAAGTTGCGATGCAAAACCACGGCTAATGTTCTCAGTCATCGTCGGTGCGCTTCCACCCGCAATTGCAGCTTGGATACTCGCCTCAGAAGTTGGAGACTCCTTGATTGCACTTACGTTAATTTTCACCTTAGGGTTAACAGTCTCATACTCTTTGGCGATTTTTTGCCAATATGCTTGTTGAGTCGGGTTAGGTGCTGCCCAGAACTCAATGGTAGTTACTCCATCTGCTGAAGTGCCTGAATTACTACTCTTCGATCCACAACCGGCTAGAATCGTGAATACAAGCGTAAGTGAAATTAATACTGCAAGCTTTTTCTTCATAAAATAAAACCTCCCTAAAGTATAGATGCACTTTCGCACAACATTTTGTAATCCATAAATCAACTTTTGTAACGTTACATTAATCGTCGAATTCATGTTTTGTAAGCGTTACAATTGCTATTATTATGGTTTTAAGCGAAATTGTCAACCTATTTTTCGATATTTTATATTACAGACACAATTACCAACATTATATAATAACTTTACAAAATTAATTTGTAATGTTAAAATAATTAAGTGTTGTAATGTGGCTTTGCAGTATAATCTTTAGTATTATGAGATAAAGTATGGAAGAATATTCTTAGCACTTTTATTTTAGAAAGGACGTATCTTCGCATGAAAGTGAAGGTAACAATGCAAGATATCGCCGATCGATTAAATATATCGAAGAACTCTGTTTCTCAAGCTCTGTCAGGTAAAGACGGTGTCAGTGAGGAAACGAGGCAGTTAATTATCGATGCAGCGAATGAGATGGGTTACATCTATTCGCGAGGGCGCAAAAGCACNNTAAGAAGTAGGAACCTTTGCCATTTTGGCATCAGAATTTGCATTTTCCAAACGCAACTTTTTTGGAGAAATTTATTTGAGCATTGAGAAGGAAGCAGCTAAGCGAAATAAGCGTATGGTTATTCAATCTATTGATAAGCATGCTGCTGAAAATTTGATCCTGCCTCCTATATTATTGGATCAGTCCGTAGAAGGAATCTTGATTCTGTCCCATATTACGAACCCTTATATTCAGGCAGTGACCAATACAGGGATTCCCACCGTGTTAATTGATCACCATCATCCTGATCTTATGGCCGACAGTATTCTCACCAATAATCGCTATGCCGCTTATACAGCGGTGCAACATNNGATGGGACATACCCATATTGGCTTTATCGGCAATATTCAATTCTCTCCAAGCTATTACGAGCGCCTGGAAGGTTATCGCCTGGCCCTTTACCAGGCTGGAATTGAATACAACCCGATGTGGGTAATTGATCGTGCAATTGAAGAAATGGATGATGTATTCAACTCTGTACAAAAGTTGGATAAGCAGCCTACGGCTTGGTTCTGTGTCAATGACGGATTTGGATTCTTGCTCAATTCGGTTATGTACAAGCTCGGGTATCAGATCCCCCAAGATGTATCTATTGTGAGCTTTGATAATGGACAATTGTCACGAATAACAACTCCTATGACTACAACGATGGATGTAGATTTGTCTTACTTTGGACGAAAAGCTATAGAACAGCTCTTCTGGCGCATTGATCATCACGAGGAGCCTTTTGTGGAAATTCTCCTTCCAACCAATCTGATCATTCGGGAATCCACACAACATCCAAATGTATAATCAGATCACAAAGACAGAATATTTAATGGATAGTAAATCCATACATACCACAAAAAGGGAGTGTCCCAAAAGCCATGAAATGGCTGCTGGGACACTCCCTTTATTTTAGATTAGGATGTATGTTGACTCTCGTTGTGGACGCTCCGCGAACGGACCGTTGTTCCAATTCATCCTACTACCAATATCCTCGAATTCCGGTCTGCATGCGAATCAACGCTTCCAAATAATAATAGTCTCCCCAAATCATATGACCATCAGGCACGCGTCCACCTCTGACATGATAAGAGCCATGCTTCAGAAGTCCCTCCGCCTCCGGATTTCCAGACGTCGCATAATGTTCCACCAGGGATTTCATGCTGCGGATTAGGGCTGCTTCATAAATAGCACGGTCCGGATCATCTGCGTCCAAGAGATCCAGCAGTTCCAGAAGACCGGAAGCCGCAATCGCCGAAGCCGAGCTGTCGCGAGGTGTCCCAGGCTCCACCGGTACATCGAAATCCCAATAAGCAACGTTGTCCTCCGGTAGATGGCTGATGAAATAATGGGCCAAACTTTTGGAGGTATTAAGAAAATCTTCATCCCGTGTATAACGATAAGCTAGAGCAAACCCGTATATTCCCCACGCCTGGCCACGTGTCCAAGTCGATCCGTCTTCATATCCTTGATGTGTTCCTCCACGGATTGCACTTCCGGTAGTCGGATCAAAATAAAAAGTATGATAAGAGGAAGCATCGCCACGCACAAGAAATTTACGGCTCTTTAGCGCATGCTGGAGAGCTATATCATAATAGCGACTGTCTCCCGTTTCCTCCGCAGCCCAGAACAGCAGGGGCAAATTCATCAAACAGTCAATAATGATGCGTCCCGCGTTCTCGGGATCACTCTCTAGTCCCCAGGCCTGAAGAATCCCGGCTGGTTCACGCCAACGCTTGCACAGCGTATCTGCAGCCTGTAGTCCAACTGCCCGCGCCTGTACGTTTCCTGTTATTTTCCACTCTGCTACCGCAGTCAGCGAATACAAGAAACCAATATCATGATGGTCAAGGGCGATGTGATGATCTAGACGATGTTTGAAGTTACCCAACCAGGAAGCTGCCGCCTCCTTATAGAATGAATCTTTGCCATATTCGTAGGCAAGCCACATCATGCCAACATAGAATCCCTCTATCCAATCGTCATTGTCTCCCCATTCGTACTGCTGCCCCTCGGCGATATGAGGCAGTTTGCCCGGATGGCTGGTGATATTGCTTCCGACCTTGTGAATTGCATGCTCAATTGCCATTTTCCACATCTTTGTTTCTCCTTTCCGATAAATCAACAGTATGCAAAAGTTCACCGTTACTAGGATCATATACAGCAATCCTTCCGTCCGACTGCCGCTGAATAAGCGGCGGCGAAGCCAGACTGGCCTGGTTCTCTGGGGTATTCGTCGCTCCGAAGACAGCAGATATCAATATCTGATCTCCCGGTTCCAGTCTGGAGCACAAGCTCGGAAGAAGCGTCCGCGGCTTCAGCAGATTGGTATTTGGCTCGGGATGTACGCACTCTCCCCGGTCAAAGCCGCTTAGCGAATGTATGGCACTAATTCCCCAAGGCAACTGCACTGAGACAGCAGCGGAGGAAACAATAATCGTTTCCCGTTCACTGCGGGAGAAGCCAGCAGACTGGCCAATTGCAAATCCACCCTCCGCTACTTCCAGCCGCCGGGCGCTATGAATGCTGTGAATACGGACATGCCATAGACCTGCCGGAATAATCCATGTCTCCACATGTACATCGCTCCAGGGATACCAGCGGGAATATACATAGCTGTCCCCGATTTCCCACGTCTCGCAGAATCTGCGTACCCGGTAGTGTTCATCGCATTCGCTCAGTGCCAGCGTAGAATCGTAAGCGCCTTGAACCAACCCGTAACCCGCTTTCGGGACACTGAAGCCGAACAGAGTGGAGTATGCAAACTTGGAATATTTGGCCGCGCTATGGGCCATATCGAAGTTAGCCATCTGACCAGAGGTATAGGCAATGACATGCTTATTTCCTTCCGGACGGCTCACAAGCATACGCGCCTCTTGGAGAGGTAGCATCTCTTTCAATACAGGCAGAGGCTCTTCCTCCGCCTGCCAAAAAGGATGATCATCCGGCAATGCAAGAATAAGCATAGCTTTAAAGGCCCAATACGGTGATCCGGGTGCGTTGTAGTTCTCTGTCATTACCAGATTCGGATAAGCATATCCGATGCTAAGCAGTCCGTCTATTCCCATAATAGGTTTATCAAACCACCAACGAAAATGACGCATTATGATGCCTTTGAGAACTCCATATGAAAAAGGAAGGACCTCAGCATACACCAGCGCACTCCAGAAAGAGACCTGCGCAAAACGATAGGTCAGACTACGTCCGAAAGGAATGGCACTTCCATCCTCAGCAAACCAATAAATAAAATCTTTGGCAAATTGCGCGGATCTATCTCGGTAAACTGCAGCTCTCTGAGGATCATCATCCGCCATCAATTTAGCGTATATTAACGTGTAATAGTGCATAGCAAAGGCAATATAATAGTCCCTCTGATCGGTCAGCCCATCGGAATACCAACCATCACTCAGATAGTAGGTATCAATCTTCTCTAGATAGTCATCCATTATCTCTTGATCGTAGGGCAATCCGATTTTCTTAAAGCCCACATTCACAAGAACCGTGAACATTAGCCAGTTATTCGGGTTAGAACGATCCACATGATTGATCTGGTTCAACCAGTTATATACATGTCGTTTCTGGGTATCACTCAGTGGCTCCCACATCTTATGCGGTGCAAGAGCAAGCCCTAGTCCCAGCACGGCTTGTTCCACCATTCTTTGGTCTTTAGTAGAGAACTCACCCCAATATTCTTCATGCTCAGGGTCTGTTCCGTTGATAATCCCCTTGAGGAACATTGGCCAGAGAGCACTCTCCCCACCACCGCTGGCATGGGGAACAAGTCCCCATAAAGGACGGGCGAAGGCTTCCATAAGCGCGGTAGCTTCATTGTGTATTGATCCTGTAGCTCCCATATCGATTCCTGCACATCCAGAAGTAAATCGGCTCTCCAACGGAGCATATAGGTCATTTAGGAACATCTGTAATTCATTTTTAGTACCATTTATTTCCATAGTATGGGTCCTCCTATCCACACTCAATGCCAAGCCGCATATTCACTGGGCCTCATGCCCATTTCTCGTTTAAATAGCTTGATAAAATAACTTTTGTTGGCATATCCCAGATACTCGGAGATCTCTTCCACAGTCTTTCCAGACTGATTAAGCAACTCTTTTGCCTTCTGAAGCTTTAGCATATTTACATATTCGATGAAATTCTGGTTTGTTTCCCGTTTGAACAAGCGGCTGAAGTAGCTGGCATTCAAGTTCAGGCGTCTAGCCATGTCCTCCAGCGTTATTTTCTCCGTTACATGACTGATCACAAACTGCTGGGCTTTGATGACCTCGCTCCGTTTGGACTTGATGGAGAATATACTTATTTTCCGCGCTAATTCCTCCAAATACTGAACCAACCAATCTTCCAAATGCTCTAACGTTTCAATGTCACCCACCAAGCTAAACAGCTTCTCTTCGGCCATAGGCAATGGAGATTGCAGCAGCTGTTTCGTCTTCATTTGCAAGTCCATCAGCAAGCGGAGCACACATTCCTTAACTTCATTTGGATGGAATTTTTGCGATGCCACCCATTCACTCCATTCCTTTACATGAACACGAAGCTCTGTTTCCCTGTTCAGGGCAATATCATCATTAATAACAGCGTACACACTTCCATATTCGGCATAAATATCTTCTCTCGAAAAGCAAATCTCTTCAAAACGGTGGATGCCCGCCGCTGGAAAATAAAACCGCTGGATCTTTTCCTTTAGCATCCGCTGCAGTGTTCCGCGAATTTCCTCAGGACTGCGCGCCTCAGCGCCAAATATGCAGAAGACGGACAGCTTGAGATATTTCTCTACCGCAGAGGCTGCATTTTGAATGGAATGATAGATCGCTTGGTGGTCTCTGGAAGACTGGTCGCTGCAGAAGAGAATAACAATCTCCTTATGGCTGTATCTCGAAATAAATAAACTGTGATCAGCCTCAAGCACTTCCTGCATAATATTCTCGACTGCAAAAGAAATCGTATATTCACTCATCCGGCGCACTCGGGAAGCTTCCTCTGGACGGTCAATCACT